>CAYGNP010000016.1:0-60820 GCA_964351365.1 uncultured Micavibrio sp. | reverse complement strand
TTTTGCGCATGTCCTCACGATAACTTTCTTCTGTTATCTAGGACAGCCCCAAAAAAAATTAACAAATCAGTCGACAGGCTCTTCTTGCTTGTTGGCAACAGAAACCTGAGGCCCCAAAATTGTTGTTGGCAAAGCAAGATCATCCTCATCATCATTTGCAGATTGATTTGAATTCCCATGCTGATCACTCAGATCCTGTGACCTTGTACCCATCACTTTCTCTGCATCAAACTTACCATCATTCTCATTTATAATACGAATATAGTGCTCCGCATGCTGGTAATAATTCTCTGCAATTATGATATCACCTGCCGATGTTGCATCCTTGGCAAGAGCAAGGTACTTCTCAGCCACCTGATGCGCATTGCCCCGAATACGGACATCTGGACCGTTGCTATCATAAACCTGTGTGCGAGGCTGATTGTTACGCCGACCGTTGTTATTATTATTACGGTTTCTTTGCCGTCTGCCTGATGTTCCGTGTCTCATTAGTTCGTTCCATTAGTTACAAATTTACACAAGTCAACACCACTACCATACACAATCAATGCAGGTACAAACAGCCCTATGCGCCATCTTCCGTATAGTTAAACACAATATTTTGTTTCTTGTTCCAATCTTAAAACTAAATAATGTGTTTATGTTGCGTTGAACAATTTCAAAGTACAGCCAAGGTGCTTTTTCAATCAAGCCGTATCGTTAAAAAAAATTTATTTATCCCCATAGGAGATTTCCACAACCCGCGGATTCCCTGCCAGATCAGGGTGAACGCACCGTAGCACAAATCCAGAGTCTTCCGCGAGTCGCATCACATCTTTTTCCTGATCGTAGCCAATTTCAAAAAATGCGATTCCGCGCCGATTTAAAATATTTTTTATTTCAGGAAAAATAATTTTATAGGGGGCTAGACCATCTGCACCGCCATCAAGTGCCAGAATCGGGTCATGCTGGCTCACCTCCTTAGAAAGGCTTGGAATCTCTTGGCTTGCGATATAGGGAGGATTCGAAACGATAAGATCAAAATCAGAATCAATCGCCTCAAGCCAATTCCCACACATAAGATGAGCGCGACCCTCAACCTGATTCAATTTTGCATTCTCTCTAGCCTGAGCAAGCGCTCCAAATGACAAATCAACCCCAAAGCCCAGCGCATTCGAAAATTCCGAGAGCAAAGCAATGAGAATGCACCCTGACCCTGTCCCCAAATCCAGAATCCGCAAAGATCGCTTTTTATCAAACCGCTTAAGTGCAAGCTCAATAACCAATTCTGTTTCCGGCCGCGGGTCAAGCGTATCAGCCGCAAGCCCAAACCGCAGCCCCCAGAACTCCGCCTCACTATAAATGCGTGTTAACGGCTCACCGGCTAAGCGGCGCTGCACATCATCCTCTATATCACGTATTTGATCATCAGAAAGCAAAGCGCCTGGATTGGAAATAAGATCCGACCATGTATAATCTGTGCGCTGCTCAATAATCCAGCGCGCTTCAATCTCGCATTGCAATCGCCTGCGAATATCAGAATAAATTGCTCTAAGCATCCAGTCTCGCGAGCGCTTCAGCCTGATCTTCTGCAATAAGTGCATCAATCACCTCATGCAAAGCCTCACCTGATATGACATCTTCAAGCTTGTAGAGTGTCAGATTAATGCGATGATCTGTAAGACGCCCCTGCGGAAAATTATAGGTACGTATCCGCTCCGAGCGGTCCCCCGATCCAACCTGAGATTTCCGATCCTCGGCGCGTATATCGGCCAATTGTTGGCGTTGCAGATCATACAGCCGCGTACGCAAAACCTTCATGGCCTTATCTTTGTTCTTATGTTGTGAGCGCTCCTCCTGCATTTCCACCACAAGCCCAGTGGGAATATGAGTGATGCGCACCGCACTATCCGTAGTATTAACGTGCTGACCGCCTGCCCCTTGCGACCTGTAGGTATCGATACGCAAGTCGCGTGCAACATCAATCTGCACGTCCACCTCCTCGGCTTCAGGCAAAACAGCAACTGTCGCGGCAGAGGTGTGAACACGTCCCTGCGTTTCCGTTTTAGGGACACGCTGCACACGGTGAACACCTGACTCAAATTTCAGCTTGGAAAAAACATTATGACCACTCACCTGAACCACAACATCTTTAATGCCGCCAATATCATTCTCCGAGGCCTCAACAACCTCAAATCGCCACCCCATATAAGCCGCATACCCCTTATACATACCAAGCAAATCTGCAGCAAACAAAGCCGCCTCATCCCCACCGGTACCGGCGCGGATCTCAAGAATTGCATTTTTGGAATCAGCCTCATCTTTCGGAATTAAAACAAGCCGGATTTGCCGCTCAAGCTCTGGAATGCGCGCATTCAAAACCCTGACCTCTTCTTCAGCCATGTCCTTCATCTCAGGATCTTTAAGCATTCCCTCAAGGTCAGCCTTCTCTGCCATCGCACGATCCAACTCCATAATCGCTTCAACAACTGGCGAGAGTTCAGCATATTCCATAGAAAGTTTGGTAAATTTTTCTCCGCTCAACCCACCAGCAGACATAAGCGCCGCCAGCTCTTCATGACGCGCCCGTATTGACTGTAATTTCTGATGCATAGACATAGCACTTGATACGCCATATCACGCTGTTTTGGAAGGAAAATTATTGCTGTTGAGGCTTTTCCTCCTCAAAAGATAATGTTTTGAGATAATTGGTATCAAGTGGAATATTCTTGCGCACCTCACCCTCACGCCCAAGAGGTTGTAGCACGTGCCCATCAACAAGAATCCGAACCATTGCAGCATTTCCCAAAGACATGCTGAGCCCAGGGTTGTCAGGTACAAAATATTCATCCCCTGCCTGAAGAATTTTAGAAACCAACACCTCCCCCTCAGCGCTTTTGATTTCAACCCAGCAATCCCCCAAAACATTTAAAACAACACCGGCTGGTCGGTCTATCGCATTCATATCCTCAACCAACACAGACTTTTCCGACTCTAAAACAGAAGCCGAAACATCGAAACTCACGCTCTCCAAAATATCCCTTGAAACATGTTCTTTGACATCGGCAGGAACCATTGCAACTTCCTCGACAAACGACCTGTCCACCGCCGTCACGCGCTGCATCACAAGCACAAGGCCTATAACCCCTACAAAACAGAGGAACACCAACCATAAGGGCGGAGTTTTGGTCTCCGACGCGGGAATAGGAAAACTTAAAACTGTGTTATGATTGCCATCCATATATTGTTTCTTGAATAACGCAACGACCTGTGCCCCATCAAGCCCAAGATACTCTCCATATGTACGAACAAACCCAATCGCATAAACCCGTCCCGGCAGAGCGTCCATATCACCTGCTTCAATCGCCGCGATTTGCGAGGAGCGAATACGTAAAGATTTCTCTACATCCGCCAGGTTTTTACCATAGTGAATGCGCGTGCGCCTGAGCACTTCGCCGATTTGCTCATTGGCTATGGCTTCCAGTTCTTCAACCGGCAATTTATCTTTCATCTTAACGACTATTCTAAGTGATTTTTAGGAATAATTCTAGGCTTGATCCAAACCATAAGCACTATGAAGTGCACGCACCGCAAGCTCAGTATAATCATCATCAATCAAAACGCTAATCTTGATCTCGGAAGTTGAAATGACATGAATATTAATATTTTTTTCTGCCAAAGCTTTAAACATTGTGTTGGCAACACCTGCATGGCTTCTCATACCAATACCGACAACTGAAATTTTTGCAACTTTTGCATTCACAGAGAGCTCTTCATAGGAAAGATTAACTTTTTCCTTTATCGTCTTCAAAGCTAGATCTTTCTCGTTGCGCGGCACAGTAAAGGTCATATCTGTGCGTCCTGCATCAGAGATATTCTGCACGATCATATCAACATTGACGTTAGCCTGCGCCAAAGGCTCAAACAAACGCGCCGCAACACCCGGAATATCTTCCACGCCGACAACTGTAATTTTTGCCTCATCACGGCTATGAGCAATGCCGCTGACCAATTCCTGTTCCATGATTTTATCCTCTGTGCTAACTAACGTTCCTTTAAGATCACTGCCGATTGCCTCCTCAAAACTTGAGAGCACTTGTATTGGCACACCGCTTTTTGCGCCCATTTCAACCGAGCGCGTTTGCAAAACCTTACTTCCCAGTGAGGCAAGCTCAAGCATTTCCTCATAAGCAATCGAATGAATTTTCCGTGCATTCGGCACGATACGCGGATCAGCGGTATATACGCCTGAGACATCGGTATAAATATCGCACCGATCCGCCTTGAGCGCCGCCGCCACTGCAACTGCAGATGTATCGGACCCCCCCCGCCCCAGCGTGGAAATGCGGTTCATCTTTGTAACGCCCTGAAAACCCGGAATAACGGCAACCTCGCCGTTATCAAGACGTTTATGCAGCTCTACACACTCAATCTCTTCAATCCGCGCTTTGCCGTGAACGGCATTCGTTTTGATTGGAACCTGCCAGCCAAGCCACGACCGCGCCGTCACACCCCGCTTTTGCAAAGCCATAGCCATCAAACCCGCAGTAACCTGCTCACCACTAGAGACTACAGTATCATATTCGCGCACGTCATGCATCGGGCTGATCTGAGAGCAGTAATCCACCAGCTGGTTGGTAACACCTGACATAGCGGACACCACGACCACAACCTTATGCCCGGCTTGCGTCTCACGAACAACCTTATCCGCCGCCCGCTCTATGCGCGCAATATCAGCAACTGACGTCCCCCCGAATTTTGCAACAATTAATGCCATGTTTTTATCTTGTTATTCTCTAAAGGGTTATCCATACTGCCCTTAAGAAAAAAAATCAAAGGGATTTTAAAAAATGAGTGCAAAAACGAGCACCATAAACCAAAGCGAAATTGAACAATTCGCAAAAGATTCTTCTCACTGGTGGGATGAAAACGGCCCCTTTAAACCGCTCCATCGCTTAAACCCTGTGCGCCTTGAGTACATCAAACGCCAAATTTGTTCGCACTATGATCGCGAGTTCAATGATATTAACGCTCTGAAGGGTCTAAAGATTTTAGATATCGGCTGCGGCGGCGGACTTGTGTGCGAGCCCATGGCGCGCATGGGCGCATCAGTAACAGGCATAGATGCTGATGAAAACGCCATCACAATTGCAAAAGCTCATTCTGATTTGGGAATAGATTATATTTGCGGTGATGCACAGAATCTGAGCGAAACATATGATATTGTTCTGGCACTAGAGGTCATTGAACATGTGGATGACACGGAATTATTCATGAGTGTTTGCGCCGATCGCCTCAAGCCGGACGGCTTATTAATCCTTTCAACACTTAATCGCACACCAAAATCCTACGCACTTGGAATTATCGCCGCTGAATATATTCTGCGCTGGGTTCCGCGCGGCACGCACAGTTGGAAAAAATTCCTAAAACCCTCAGAAATAACGCGCCTTGCAACCGCAAAAAAATTAGCCCCAATCGATGTGACGGGACTAATCTTCAATCCTGTAATAAACTCTTTCCAGCTTTCAAAGTTAGACTTTGATGTAAATTATCTTATAGCCTTACGCCGCTAGAGTATTCTCAAAACGAATAGCACTCAAAGCGCTGCGAAGAACCTGTTTCGGAACAGGAATAAAGCTGTTATCACTATCACTGCGCTCAACAATATTTTGCAGTTCACTGAGCGTGTATATAACATTTGTCATAACTTTTGGATTCGCAAAGAAAACCGTAGGATTTGCACCAAACGTCCAGCGATAACTCCAATATACATTTGTAACGCGACGATTAAAATCTTTAGTCATTTAAGTCACCCCATTTATTAATATTTCATTAAGGGAATATAACAAAAAATAGCTTTTATGTCAAACTTATTACAACACAGCCCGTATCGCTATAGGGAATGGGCTGTACAGCCATCAAAAAGCAGGTTAGAATCATCTCATGAATATTGTAATTCCAATCCTCATCGGTCTCTCCCTGGTTGCGCTTGTTGCTGTTCTTGCGACAGGCATAATATCCATGATGAAAGGCGGCGAGTTTAATAAAAAATACGGTAACAAGCTGATGCAGGCGCGTGTTGCACTGCAAACAATCGTGATTGCATTGCTGGCCCTATCCTATTTCCTGTCCCATAATTGACCAAAAACCGGAGGTGGTTTGAACCATGAAGATCCTTGTCCCGATAAAACGCGTAGTCGATTACAACGTAAAAATCCGTGTTAAATCAGACCATAGCGGTATTGAGCTGGCCAATGTTAAAATGTCTGTAAACCCCTTTGACGAAATCGCAGTGGAAGAAGCTGTTCGTCTGAAAGAAGCAGGCAAAGCCTCAGAAATTATAGCGGTTTCTATTGGCCCTGATAAAGCGCAAGAGCAACTCCGCACCGCCATGGCAATAGGCGCAGACCGTGGAATTCTGGTCAAAACCGATACGCCGATTGATTTGGGCGGCGTTGAACCCCTTGCTGTTGCAAAAACACTTAAGGCACTGATTGAAAAGGAAAAACCTGACCTTGTGATCATGGGCAAACAATCCATCGATGATGACTCAAACCAGACCGGCCAAATGCTCTCTGCCCTGCTTGGCTGGGCACAGGGCACATTTACCTCAAAACTGGAATTAAAAGAAGGGGCGGCCCATGTCACACGCGAGGTTGACGGTGGTCTGGAAACACTGGAAATAAAGCTCCCAGCCATCATCACCACAGATTTACGCTTGAACGAGCCTCGCTACGCAAAGCTTCCAGATATCATGAAAGCAAAGAAAAAACAGCTCGATATCATGGAGCCATCTGATCTGGGTATCGATTTCACCCCGCGTCTCAAACTGGTCAAAGTCAACGACCCGCCGGTGCGCAAAGGCGGTATTAAAGTTAGCAGCGTTGACGCGCTTATTGATAAATTGAAAAACGAAGCAAAGGTAATATAATTATGGCCATCCTCGTCTTAGCTGAACATGATAATGCCTCAATAAAACCCGCAACCCTTAATACAATTGGGGCAGCAAAAAAAATCGGCGGAGAAATTCATATCCTCGTAGCCGGAGCAAATTGCGGCGGCGCAGCAAAAGAGGCCTCAAACATAGCGGGCATTTCAAAAGTTCTAAAATCAGACGCTGCCCAGCTGGAACACGGCCTAGCTGAAGAAATAACACCGATTATTGTCAATTTGGCAAAAAATTACACGCATATCCTGGCCCCTGCCACAACATATGGGAAAAATATCCTGCCACGTGCCGCCGCGCTTCTGGATATGCAACAAATCTCTGATATCATCGCCGTTGATACTCCTGACACTTTTCAGCGACCCGTCTACGCCGGAAATGCAATGGCAACAGTGACATCATCAGATGCCATTAAGCTCATCACCGTTCGCGGCACAACCTTTGACCCTGCGGGCAAATCAGATGGCAGCGCACCAATAGAAGACCATGCCGCACCCTCGCCACAAGCCCTCAGCAGCTTCGTCAAAGCCGAGCTCTCAAAATCAGAACGCCCCGAACTCACCTCAGCGAAAATTGTGGTTTCGGGTGGACGCGGTGTCGGCTCAGCCGAAAATTTCAAAATAATTGAAAAACTGGCTGATAAACTGGGCGCTGCAATTGGCGCCTCGCGCGCCGCTGTGGACGCAGGATATGTTCCAAACGATTATCAGGTTGGCCAGACAGGGAAAGTCGTCGCCCCCGACCTCTATATCGCCATAGGATTATCCGGCGCAATTCAGCATCTCGCCGGTATGAAAGATTCTAAAATCATCGTTGCCATCAATAAGGATGAGGACGCACCAATATTTTCAGTTGCTGATTACGGCCTTGTCGCAGACCTATTCAATGCCGTACCAGAACTTGAAAGCAAACTCTAGAGCTATGCTTTTGAGTCCGGATCAATCATATCAATCTGAAAAACAGGGCGGGTTTCATCGCGATCAAATTTCGCGGCATCTGTTTTGACATCATCCAAAATTGCGTTGGTCAAAACTGCTCCCGTAAAGTCTGCACCCCGTAAATCCGCGCCCGTAAAATTTGCATAAGATAAATCTGCACTAACAAACAGAGCATCCTTAAGCTGAGCACCCTGAAAATTAGTATAACGCAGCCGCGCATCAGAAAAATCACACGGATTAAAACGGCTCGTCCCACCTGCTCCCAACATAAGTGCAGATCCATCAATATTACTTAAATTAGCATGTGAAAAATTAGCGCCCCTGAAAGACGATCCTCTTAAATCCGATTCAACCATGTCACAATTCCTAAAATCAGAGCCATCCAAAACCCCGCTCTGCATTTGAACTTTATACATATTCATTCCAATAAATCGCGCTTTAATCGCCCGGATAGCGGTCATATGTTCCATTTTAAGCGTACCCAAAATACGCAGATCAACGTCACTTAGATCAAGCTGCTTACCCTTCTGACCCGTTGTTTTTAACCATTCACGGTGATATTCAAGCAATTTTGGCAACGGCTCAGATAAATCAGAAACAGATATCCCTTTATTTTCATCTGTAATAGCATCCGACAAATCAATACCAAAGCTTTTGAAATCTTCAATCTCAACGCCCGTCAAAATAGCCATTTTTATGTTCGCCCCACCTAATTGAGCTCCGCCAAGCTTGGCATTGGTCATATTGGCGCCCTCAAGAGTAGCGCCACGCAAATCGGCTTTTGACATATTGGCATTCTCAAGAGAGGCATCCGAGAAATCTGCATTAGAGGCCATAGAACCCGCGAGCTTCGCACCATTCAAATTCGCCCCTCTAAAATTCACCGCATTTTGTGAAGACGCAAACTCTCCCTTGCGCGCAATGCCCCCGCGGCGCAGATCCGCATTTTGTAAATCAGCCTTCTCAAGATTGGCATTTTCAATACGCGCACCGCGCAAATCTGCGCGAATAAATACCGTATGATACAAATTCGAGCTACTCAAATCACACGCATACAAAGAGGCTTCCTGAAAATTCGCATGCGATAAATCCATCCCAACCATGACACAACCAGAAAAATTAGCCTGCCTTAAGTCACGCCCATTTAGGGACAAACCATTTAAATCCGCATTTTCTAAAATAGCGCGCCGCCCGCCAATACGCCCGCTCAAAAACCTGTTATGAAGGCCCACCATAGCATCTAGCTGATCTTGAGAAATCTTCTCAAGCTTCTCTTCTACCTGCTGTTGCATAATTAATGTTATCCTGTTTTGACTAGAGAGGTTAAATCATCCCCCGGTGAAAAGAATACCATAAATTCCCTTAAAAAAACGGTAACAAAAGCCCAATTATTTAACCTTTTGTACAGTTTCCAGAAAATCGCGGATATCCTTATCTACCCATGGTGCATCCCCCTGTATTTCATACAGAATCCTGCCCCACCTATTGATAATAAAAGTTGTTGGTAAACGACTGACATTAAACGCTTTCTGCAGCTCATAATTATAATCATGGTAGCTCGCAATTCTACCCACCCCCAGTTTTTCCGTAAAAGCAGCAACTTTTGGGATATTTTGCCTTGAATCGATAGAAACTGCGATCACCTGCCATCCGTTCCCATGCTGCTCCAGATAATCATCAAGTGCCTTCAAACTCGGCAATTCACTCACACACGGTGCGCACCATGTCGCCCACACATTCAAAATTGTATAATTCCAGCCTGTCCAGCTTAAATCAACAATGCCACCATCCGGCCCAGCGACGCGCACAGATGGAAAATAAACATCATCCTCATAAATTTTAAAGGATTTGAAATAAGCCCTAACATCCCGCTCTTGTTTCTCAAGCTTATAATAACTCTGTATCCACCCCGCGCAATAATGAATGACAAATACACTCACCACGCCAATTAAAACCAAATATTTCTGAAAACCTGTCTGATACATAACTAAAGGCAATTCTTTGTAATGTTTAGGGTTTTCTTTTACCACGATACGAGATAAATATGTACAACCCTTATAAAAAAGACCATTTGAAATGACCAATACAAAACATTTTATATATATTCTGATGTGTGTAAACCTCCTAGCCCTTGGCGGATGCGGCATTAAGCCCGCACAAGTAGAGGCGCCCCAAGGTGAAAAACAAGACACATTCCCTCGCACGTACCCTAATACTGATACCGATCCAGAGTAAGCAGGTTCAATGCAAGGCTTCACGCAAAAAAACGGCATTTTACATGTTGATCAAGTGCCCCTGCCAGATATCGCGGCAAAATACGGCACCCCCTGCTACGTCTATAGCGCATCAATCATACGCAATCAATTCGAAGCCCTAAAAGAGGCGATGCTAAAAGCGCTGCCCGCAGACCGCCAGCCGCTTTTATGCTATGCCTGTAAGGCAAACTCTAATATTGCGATTTTAAAACTGCTCCAAACCCTTGGAAGCGGTCTGGAGATTGTCTCT
Source organism: uncultured Micavibrio sp. (assembly GCA_964351365.1). GTDB lineage: Bacteria > Pseudomonadota > Alphaproteobacteria > Micavibrionales > Micavibrionaceae > UBA1672. The sequence continues at coordinate 50,452 of CAYGNP010000016.1, read as the reverse complement.
GAAGGTGAGCTGGTTCGCGGCCTCAAAGCCGGATTTAAAGGCAACCAAATCATCTCAACCAGCTTCGGTAAAAACGAACCAGAGATCATGGCATGCCTGCGTGCCGGATTAATGCAGTTCAACATCGAATGTAATGACGAGCTGGAAAACATCAACGCCTGCGCCGCAAAACTTAACACGCACGCTGAAATCGTCTTCCGCCTAAATCCAAACATCACCGGTGGCGGACATGGTAAAATATCCACAGGGCGCAAAGAAGATAAATTCGGCAACACGGCTCAAGACATTCTTGAGCTATATGATCGCGCCGCAGCCCTTGAAAACATAACCCCGGTGGGTATTTCCATACATATTGGCTCCCAGATCATGCAGGCAGAAACATTTAAACCGGGCTTTGAAAAACTCGTAGAGCTTACGCATGCCCTTAGATCACGCGGTCACAAAGTCACACATATTGATATTGGCGGTGGCTTCCCCATCTCCTACAACAATGAAACCCTGCTTGATCTTAACGAATATGCAGGATGGGTGCGTGATATCATCTTGCCCCTTGATACAAAAATCCAGATGGAGCCCGGTCGCTACATGGTAGGAAACGCAGGCGTTTTGCTTACAAAGGCTGAATATATAAAAACTACTCCAGCTAAAAACTTTCTTGTCCTGGATGCCGGAATGAACGACCTCATTCGCCCCACACTTTACGAAGCCTATCACGGCATTGAGCCGGTACAGCCAAGCAAAGACAAAATACAGGAATACGATGTCGTTGGCCCCATCTGTGAAAGTGGCGACATATTTGCAAAAGGCCGAAGCTTTCCTCAAATGCAGGCCGGAGACCTTGCCGTCATCAAATCAACAGGCGCATATGGCTTTGCAATGGCCTCAAATTACAACAGCCGGCCCCTCCCCCCGGAAATTATGGTCGATGGCGATAAAATCTGCCTCATCAGCGAACGCCAGACGATCGAACAATTAATGGAACGCGAAAAAATTCCTGACTGGCTCTAATTTATTTTGAAGCAAGCCTGAAAACACGATATCCTGATAATATGTTAGACCCGCTCGATCAAAATAACAGGCCGCTGCTCAGCGCCCTATCCACCAAGCGCAAGCGCGCATTTTTTATCAAAACTATCGAATCACTGCGCGGCCATCTCTGGCGTCCTGCCTTCTGGATTATTCTGTTCTTCGGCTTATGGATGCTGGGTGTTCCGGCCTTTTTTGGAAAAACTGCGACTTATGGAACGTCTTTAGCCTTCTTTATTGGCCTTATTTACCTCCTTAAGACTGATCTAGGCACCCTGAAACTGCCAAACGTCCGCACATTAGATCACGCCATTGAAAAAGACAGCAACATGCCGCGCGGCAATCTGAGCTTAATTGAGGATACACTCTCAAATCCTCAAAAGCATGAGACACGAGCATTATGGGACACCGCGCAAAAACAAAGCTTACTTTCCTTTAAATCACTGAAAACCCCAGGGATTAACCTATCCCTCTCCCGCGAAGACCCCGGTGCACTGCGTTTTATTGCAATATTGCTTTTCATATCCGGCCTAATGGTCTCCGGTCAAAGCTGGCAAAGCAAAATTTCAAACGGTATGTTCCCAATAACACCCTCTTTTATTCTCTCAAATGGAATACAGAACAATATTTGGATTACACCGCCAGATTATACACAAATCCCCCAAACGCACATTATCGGCAGTGGCACATATGCCGAAACCCTCAAAATCCCCGAGGGCAGCACAATACGCATTCGCTTAATCAGCGCACTTGGAAAAAATATCACTCCAAAGCTGCATAACGGCAAAACCTCGACAAAAATGACCTATCTCGATAAGGGCGTTTATGAAATAGAAACAACCATAGAACCGGGCAGCAGACTATCTGTTACGCAGATGTTTATCCCGCGCATGCGCATTAATTATGAATATATAATCGACATGCCCCCCGAAATATCCATCGATACAAACACAGAAGAACCAAAAAGCGAAAAAGAGGATTTAGCGAGCACAGATACTCCCCCGGAAGAGCCAAAAGAAATTATAACGCATGAGCTTCTTGATCGCGCCCAAATACGCTTTCCGTTAAAGGTAAAAGACGATTACGGCGTGAAAGATTTACGCATGAGCATGAACATTGATCCCATGATAGAGGATCTGCCGCTTGGCAACCGGGCGCAAGAAACACGCCTGATCATGTCTCAACCCAACATTGATTTCAAAATATCTCCTATTTACGATATGAGCTGGCACACATGGGCAGGCCTTCCGGTAGAATTCTCATTCGAAGCCATCGACCATAAAGGCCAGACAACAAAACTGGAGCCAATAAAGCTGATCCTGCCAGAGCGAAAATTTGAACATCCCATGGCAAAATCCCTCATAGCTATGCGCAAACGCCTTGCATGGGATTACAAAGAAAGCTTCGAGGATATCGTTGATAACCTTGAATCTCTGCTTAGCGCTCCCGACTATTTCCAAAACAATCCCGTAATCTACCTCGCGATCAAGACCGCAGCCGCACGCCTATACTACAATGACGACTCAAAACCCGAATTACGTATAGAAGCCGCCAGTGAAGTTATCAACCTGCTTTGGTATGCGGCTCTTACGATTGAAGAGGGCAATCTCTCCATGGCAATGCGTGAAATGCGTGATGCCCAGCGCGCCCTCGAAAACGCGATGCGCGATCCCAATAAAGACCAGGATGACATTACGGCGCTCATGGATAATCTGCGCGAAAAAATGCAAAATTACTTTACCGAAATGCAACGCGAAGTTCAAAAACGTATTGAAAACGGCGAAGACTTTCCTGAATTTTCAGCCGAAGATTTCAACCAGATGATCTCCCCCGACACACTTGGTAACATCATGGAACAAATTGAACAGGCCCTGCGTGAGGGTAATGAAGAAAAAGCCCAGGAGCTTATGTCACAACTTCAGCGCATGATGGAAATGATGGACCCCTCCATGAGCGCGCAACTCCCGCCCGATATGCAAATGATGCAAGAAGGCGTGAACGAGCTGCAACAACTCATCGAGAAACAAGAAGATTTGCGCGATAAAACCGAAGACCTTGCGCAAAGGCTGCAAACCTTGAGAAAATTTAAACCACAAGCACCCCCTCTCATAGATAGGCCAAACTTGGAAGAAATGCTCAAAGATTTCGGTTTTGAATCCATACCGCCTGCGCCAGAACAACCTAAGCCTGCCCCACAGGAAGAGCCTAAAGTAAACGAAGAAAATGCGACAACGAGCGAAGATAAAAAAATAGAACAAGAGGCTTTACGCTACATTCTTGGCCAACTCATGCTGGACGCTGCCGAAAAACTGGACGAAGTTCCTGAAACAATGGGCAAGGCAGAACTTGAAATGCGTGGCTCGGAAGACAAGCTCGGCCAGAACACTCCCTCTGGCTCAGTGCCGCATCAGGAAAAAGCAATCGAATACCTCAAACAAGCACAGGAAAATCTGGCACAGCAGTTCCGTCAGCGCATGCAACAAATGATCGGCATTGGTCTTAGTGGTGGCCAGCAGCGTTATGATCCCCTGGGCCGCCCTCTTGGGAATTCTGACCAGAATGGTCAAGGTGTTGATTCTCAGGTTGAGGTTCCCGATGAGGCTCAGAAGAAGCGTGTGGATGAGATTCTCCGTGAACTTCGTGAACGCTCTGCAGATCGGAACCGCCCGGATGATGAGCTTCAATATTTCCGGAGACTGCTGCGTCAGTTTTAGACGCCAGTGAGAATTGCAGCGTCAGATTTTCATTCTGGGCATTCTCATAATCATAAAGAGATTTAAAGCTAAGTGTGCGCTCCGCCGGCAAAACATCCTCTTCGGGAACAATAAACCACGACGCGGCGATACCATCATGCTCATCTTTTATCATTGCCCGAATGACAGGAACAACCGCATCCTCAGCGCTCAGATTTGTGACATTCCCCTGAACGGCAATCTGCTTACCGTCTGTATCAGCAACAACCTTATCAAACACAAGCCCCTTGCCAGGGAGCTCCATTTCAATACCGAATATCCCATAAAATGCCTGCATAGAAGGACTGCCACGCATAATGGCAGCATGATCAACAAAAAGATATGACAGAGAGAAAAAGAATAAACCCAAGACAATTCCATAGGCCGCAAATATGTTCTTGGCACTAGGATCCATCGCTTGAACATACTGCAAAGCATCAAACCTCTGTGCCTCATGAGCCTCATGAGCAACATCAGCAAACGCTTTTGAACCCTCAACAGCTTCCTCCAATTGATCAAGTACCTCATCAATTTCATCATCATTCAGAACGTCTTCTTCAATGATAGGCTCTTGAAACCATACCTCCGAGCAGGAAGAGCATTTCACCTTGCGCCCGGACTCACCAATCAGGTCATCACCGACTTTAAATTCGCTGTAACAATTGGGACAAGTCAGAATCATTGTAATCCAGTTCTTCTCTTATGCTTCAGATTTTAGTACTAATTGATAACATGACACGATCAAACGTGAGGATCTTTATATGTACCACAAAGCACGCCCCCTTTTATTGTTTTTTTTCACTTTAGCCTGTTTTCTATCTGGACATTATGGCGCGAGCGCACAAGACCAATCATGTGAAATAAAAGACCGCCTGTGCATTCTGGATCAACTAACCGCAGAATCAGCCAAAATTGAAAATAATGCCTGGCGCGATCAAACCTACCGCGAAATAGCAAAAACCTATGCGTTTGAAGGGCAATTTGAAAAAGCCATAGAAATTATCGCCAAAATTGAAACTCCCGATACAAAGGCCTTAACAATTCGCGGCATAGCCATGGAAATAGCACCGCAAAACTTTAGTGAAGAAAAGAAAAAGGAACGCTTTACCTCATTAAGGCTGGAATCAGAAAAAATAACGCATCCCCCCTCTTATGCGATTGCCTTAACCTACATTGCTATGGCGCAAGCCTTCGCCGATGACAATGAGGGAGCATGGAAAACTGCTTCAGACATGGAAAATAGCGCCCTCCGCAATAAAGCATACGGAGAAACCGCCGAAATTCAGGCTGAAAAAGGCGATTACAAATCCGCCCAGATCAGCATCGAAAAAATCGAGAGCATTTCTTATCGCAATAAAGCCTTCTCCATAGTCAGCAAAATTCTCGCCGATAAAAAACTATTTGAAGAAGCTTACAGCGCGGCAAAAGCCGTAACCAATCCATACAAAAAAGCACAAAGCATCCAATATATTCTAGACCAGCAAAAACCAAGGCAGCCGGACAAAAAGCTTACACAAACCGGCAGTGACACCAATGATTAAATTCGAAAATATCAGCTACCGCTATCCTAATGAAGCGCAACCGGTTTTGCAGGACATAAGCTTCACTCTAAAGCGAGGATCCTATCATTTTTTGACCGGACCAAGCGGATCAGGCAAAACATCCCTGATAAACTTACTCAATCTGGGAAAAATCCCCGAAAGTGGAAAAATCACAATGTTTGGCAAGGCGGTATCAGAAATGCGCCGTGAGGAGCTATTTGCACTGCGTAAACGTATCGGTGTTGTCTTTCAGGATTTCCGCCTCATTGCCCACCTTTCCGCGTTTGATAATGTCGCCCTGCCGATGCGCATTCAAGACCGTCCTAAAAAAGAAATTGAGGAGCACGTACATGAAATTCTTGAATGGGTTGGCCTGGGAGCCTTCAAGGAAAAGCTGCCACACACCCTTTCCGGCGGCCAGCAGCAGCGCATAGCCATAGCCCGTGCCGTCATCGCCCAACCGCACCTCCTGCTCGCAGACGAGCCCACAGGCAACTTGGACGATCAAATCGGCTTTCGCCTGATGACACTGTTCGAGCAACTCCATAAAATGGGTACAACCGTACTAATTGCAACACATAATCCAGGAATTATCGCCCAGTTCAGGCACCCCTGCCTTTACCTTGAAAATGGCCACATTACCCTGCCCGGCAATGACACGCCACAAGAGAGCTTACGCCATGCTATCTAAACAGCTCTCAAACTTTCAGAGAAAACTTAAGCGCACAGACATTCCCCTCACACCAAATGCCGAGACATATTTCCTGATTCTCCTCATCAGCCTCATGACTTTTCTCCTCGTTTTGTCCCTTGCCGGAACATTGATTCTTAAAGACATGACAAACAGATGGACATCCGGACTAGAGAACAAAGTTACAATCGAAATCTTGATGGAAACAGATCAGGGCTATGTTCTCTCACAGGAAACAATAGAAAAAGAAACACGCCTGCTGCAAAAAGTTCTTGAAAAAGACCCATACATCAAATCGGCAGAAATTCTCACCGAACCCCAAATCCGCGACCTGATCTCCCCATGGATTAAAAAAGACCTTATCCTTGATGATATCCCGCTGCCTGGGCTAATCGCAGTTGAACTTAAAAATTCAAACCCTAAAATTTTAGACGCGTTAAGAAAAAAAATTGCCAAAGCTTCCGAACACGCCCGCCTTGAAACACATCAGGAATGGCTGAGCGACCTTTTATCCCTCATGACAATCTTTAAAACCATCAGCCTTATCATCTCCCTGATCGTTATGAGCATAACAATCACAACAATCACAGCCGGCATAAGCATACGCCTTGCTCTTCATGAAAAAACGGTTGATCTGCTTCATTTCATGGGCGCGAGCGATACATATATTGCAAAACAATTCCAAAACCATACAATTATTATTGCGTTAACCGGAGGCCTTATCGGCACAATTTTAGCCCTTACACTGGTTTTTATTGTTCAAATAATCTCATTTTATTCTGCGTCCCCCCTCATCCCAAACTTACATTTGGGCCTAAAATGGACGCTGACACTATGCCTCATCCCGTTTATGATTTGCGCTCTCGCCCTTTTAACAACTCGAATTGCTATCTTGCATTCTCTCCTCAAGATGCCGTAAAAAGAATACATGTTTATACTCAAATCAGTTTTCAGAATTATATTACTCGCTATCTTCTTCTGGATCTGCGGTTATGCAGCCTTTTTAATACACATAATGAATATGAAACCCATCGTAAGTGCCGAGGCAAAAGATGCCATCATTGTCCCCACCGGCGGGCGAACCCACCGTATCAGTGCCGGCCTGAATTTGCTTGCTTCACAAAAATCAGAGAAAATGTTCATTACCGGCGTCCATAAATTGGTCACCCAAAACGAAATACGCGCAATGTACGAGGGAGACATAAGGCTCCCGGAATGCTGCATCACTCTTGGGTCAAAGGCAACTACCACAATTGAAAACGCGGCAGAAACAAAAGAATGGATCGATGCCAATAATATACGCACGATCTACCTTGTTACATCCGCATACCACATGCCCCGCACATACCTTGAGTTTTCAAACTTAATGCCTGAAATCACCATCACCCCATACCCTGTAAAACAAGGGATGTACAGAATCGAAGATCCCAGATTTTGGAACCTTACATTTGATGAATACCATAAATTTTTATATCGCACCGTGATACTGAAATGGCAAAAACTGAGCGCTTCCGAATGATTCCGCGCTACTTTTTTCGCTCTACATTATTTAATCTGTGTTTTTACATCTTAACGGCAACCAGTTGCATAATACTACTTCCTACGCTTTTTATGCCACGGAGATTCTTCATGGCCGTTGTGCAGGGATTTGTAAGAACAGCAGCCTTTCTGGAGCGCTCCATACTTGGCCTGCACTATGAAGTGCGCGGCGCAAAATACCTTCCCAAAGACAACAAGTATATTATTGCTGCCAAACACCAATCCGCATATGAAACCCTTAAGCTTCATATCTTATTCAAAGACCCGGCAATCGTCCTGAAACGTGAGCTCCTTAAAATCCCTCTTTGGGGAAAATACCTTGCAAAAAGTGATGTAATCGCGATAGACCGTACCACCCCTAAAACAGCCATAGCCTCTATTAAAGAAGGCGCAGTAAGGGTCGCTGCACAAAACCGGCCAATCATTATCTTCCCCCAAGGCACCCGCGTCAGCCCGCAGACAATAGCAGCAGAAAAGCCCTACAAAGTTGGAATTGTCCGCATTCAAGAGGCAACAGGACTGCCCATTATCCCCATGGCCCTAAACTCTGGCATTTACCAGCCACGAAACGCCTGGATCAAAAAACCCGGCACTGTGATTTTCGAATTCCTCCCCCCCATAGCGTATGAACCTGGAACCATCCCAGACATCACGCTTAAAAAAATTGAAATGGGCGTAGAAGAAGCATCCTCACGTCTGCGCGAAGAGGCTATACAATCCCTGTCCACACGCAAAAAACGCATCCCGCTTTTTGCCCCAGTAACAATAATCCTGATATGTTTCGGCTATACCCTGAACTGGTTTACAGCCAAATATTTCACTGAAAAAGCAATCTTACAAACAATTCAAGAGATCAAAAACGATCCCACTTTCACAAAAATAGATATCGCTCCCCCCACGCTCAATGGCTTTCCAGGAAGATTAAACCTTCTTATCCCCTCGGTGCAATTTGAAACACTTGACGCCAGCGGCAGTATAAATATCATACGCGCTAATAGCTGGCCTCTTTTAGGCATGCCAATCAATATCCAAACTGATGAAATTACAATAAAACAAAATCATTGGCGCGACTCATTAAAATTTCAGTCACTAAAGGTAACGCTCTCAAGCAGCGCTGAAACACTCACAATATACTCATCCGAATTAAACCATGAAAATACCCGAGCAGAGCTCACAGGGACACTTCAATCCCCAGAAGAAAAAACCTACCCGCTCATTGATATGGAGATAAACATCTACAACCACGAGCCCTTTATCGCGTTGCTTGTACAGCAGAACATCATCAAGAAAAACCCGGCAATGATTGCAACTTTTGCACTGCAGGCCTTAAAAAGGGACGGCGCGGCGCGCACCACAATCACCAGCGATAACAACAAGCTCTATCTTGGCCCGATTAAAATTTATGAATTCCCCATAGAGCAAGCCATTATCTTGGAAAATGGCCGAAAATCACAATTCGCGACTAAGCGTATCAAGCCTGCCCCTGCTCAATAATGTCTTTCCTGATTTTGCGCGTATCCGTAAACCGTTGATAAAGATAATCCCCGTCCTCCTTGCGGATTGCACGCTGCAAAGCGGTCAAGTCTTCAGTAAAGCGCTGAAGCACCTCAAGCACAGCGTCTTTATTATTCAAAAACACGTCCCGCCACATCACCGGATCAGACGCAGCAATCCGTGTAAAATCACGAAAGCCCGAAGCTGAAAATTTAACAACCTCGGATTTAATATCATCTTCCATATCCGTCGCCGTGCCGACAATCGTATAGGCGATCAAATGCGGCAGATGCGATGTAATCCCTAGCACCAAATCATGATGCGCCGGGTCCATAATTTCAACCATGCTACCGCAAGCCTCCCAGAGCTTTGTAACATGCTCAACCGCTCTGATGCTCGTCTCCGGCAACGGCGTTAAAATACACCAGCGCCCTTGAAACAGCTCAAGAAAACCAGCCTCCGGCCCAGAAAACTCTGTTCCCGCAATGGGATGCGCCGGCACCAGCTCAATGCCCGGCCTACAAAACGGCTTAAGCGCCTTAATAACAGCACCCTTAACGGATCCCGTGTCCGTCAGGATTACGCCATCTTTCAAATGCGGCGCAATAACACGCCCAACCGCCTCAATTGCCCCCACAGGTACGGCCAATATGACCATATCGGCGTTCTGCACACTTTGTGCTAAATCATCTGTTACAAAATCTGAAATGCCTAAATTTTCAACAATTTTGCAAACATCTGAATTAATATCCGCTGCAATCAGTGTGTTTGCAAATTTATGTGTCTTAATATTTCGCGCCAGCGATGAGCCAATAAGCCCCATGCCAATAATGGTGATATTTTCAATCATAACAATATCTCTTTATAAAAAAATTGTGAATCTGTTTTTTGTATCTTTAGGCCGCATCATCTTGAGCGGCATCAATGCTTTGTGACTGTCCCGGTATCACCGGATACCCGCCGACGACAGAACAATAGGTGCAGCTCTTGCCCAAAGCCTCAACTAAACGCGCAAGATCCTCTGACCCATCATCATAAAATCCCCGCACTTCAAGAAGGAATAATTTCGTCCCGCGTTTATCCGGAACGCCCCCGCGATACAAATTCACAACATCAAATTGCTGCTGCGCCACCAGATCCATAACCCGCGCCCGGCTGATATCACCGCTCAACTCAAGTCCAACAACCGTGACATCATCATCTGAAGGCATAAAATCAATTTTAGATACAACCATCGCCCGCTCAAAAACGCCCGTATCGTTCGGCTTGTTCTTCCCATACGGCAAAGCGCAAATAACAGAGAGATGCGTACCCTCCTGCCCACTAAACAACGCGCTCCACCAGGGGTTAAGCTCATCCAGCTCCGGCCAGGGCATCACCGCAAAGGACGCATCATCATTCATCACATCAACAATGGCATTATGCGGCTGCGGCACGGTTTTCATCGGCACAGAACTGCCGAAATAATCTTTTGCCATATCCCAAGCCGCGCCATGATCGGCAGTGCCCGGCACAACAACGCTCAACCCCGTTTGCAACAAAGCAACAGAGCCCACAAGCTCACGCCAGATACGAATAATGGTCGCGCGCGGCAACGGCCCACTGTGCCGGCCCAGCAAACGCCGCATCATGCGGGCTTCGCGCGCAGGCTGAACTATCTGCATACCGCCCTCTTTCTTCGCGCTGGCCACTGATGAAACCAGCCCGGCACGCTCCATCAACAAATCATGAACCTGATTGTCAATTGAATCGATTTTTTCTCTGATCTCACTTAATGTTTTTGACATTCGCTCTATTTCGCCTAACTTAAAACTCTAGACGTTTGTAATACATCTTGATCACGCGGAAATCAAATAGAAGTTAAAGCTTATGCCTTTAGTCGCCTATAAAAACCTGCCAACCTTCGAGCGCCTCAAAAAGGAGGGGCGAACAATATTGCCGCCCGAACGTGCACAGCATCAAGATATCCGGGAAATGCACGTTGGCCTGCTCAACATGATGCCAGACGCAGCGCTTGAAGCCACAGAGCGCCAGTTTTTCCGCCTTGTCGGGGAAAGTAACCAGATCGCACAGCTTTACATCCACCCCTTTACCCTGCCCGAGCTGGAACGCAGTGCAGAAACAAAATCCTACATAAATGAATATTACGAGCCCTTCGAACAACTCCAAAAAGACGGCCTCGATGCGTTGATTATTACCGGCGCAAACGTCTCAAAACCAGATTTAGAGCTTGAACCCTTCTGGAACCCCTTACAAAATGTTCTTGGCTGGGCGTGGGAAAACGTCACCTCAACATTATGCTCGTGCCTTGCCACACACGCCGTTATGCAATCAAAATATGGGCAAAAACGAAGCCCCCTGCCTAATGGTAAATTATGGGGCGTATACAAACACCGCGTAGTCGATCGCACGCACCCTCTCGTTCGAAACATGAACACTGTTTTTGACGTCCCCCATTCGCGATTTAACTCAATATCTCCCGCCCAATTCAAGCAAGCAGGCATGAAAACCCTGATCGCCAGTGAAGATGCAGGCGCACATATCACCGTAAGCCCTGACGGATTCCGCCTTGTCTGCATGCAAGGCCACCCCGAGTATGATGCCATCAGCCTGCTGAAAGAATATCAACGCGAAGTAAAACGCTTTGAATCAGGCGAACTGGCATCACCCCCGCCACGGCCAGAAAACTACTTTCCGGCTGAAAAAGTTGATTTATCAGACATCGATAAACTCACCGCAAACATTGAAAACACATGGACAGACAGCGCCCGCAGCATTATCGCGAGCTGGATTGGCCTTGTATACCAAACAACAAACGCTGACCGGCAGAAGCAATTCATGGATGGTGTTGATCCAAACGATCCGCTCGGCATCGTGATGCTTTAAAATTTTGCGGCGCCACAGCAGGCTTGGCGCCCAACATCTGCTTTGTTTTGGTAACAACCGCAGAACCCGACCCCCCTTGATCCGCACGCGCATAAATCTGCTTACTAAACTCCACAATATGAACACCCGCGACAAAAGGTAAAAACGTATTACCCATACGCTCAATAACACGCGAAGCCTTCATCATCACCGGAGAATCGGGGATAGGCAGCATAAAAAGCCCCCCCTTGTGATTCTCGTGAATAAACTGACTGGCTTGTAAAACGCTACACAGCTGCGAAATCGTATAAGGCGTGCCCTGCCCAAAAGGTGACCACTCCGCATGCGCCCAGGCCCCCATCCGGTTTGGAACCACAACAAGCAGCCGTCCATTAGGCTTAAGAACACGCCAAACCTCACGCAAAGCAGCATTAATATCGGCGCAATTCTCCAAATAATGCATAAGCAATATTCGATCAACCGATGCATTCTCTAAAGGAACACGCCCCTCTTCGCATAAAAAACTGGAGTTCTTATCCCCGACAGGCCAGGACGCAATACCCAGGGCAACAGGCATCATGGCACAGACACGCTCAGGCTTATCGCAACAAAAAACATCTAAATACGGCGCAGCATAACCAAATCCTCCAACCCTTAAGCCCCTCAAATCCGGCCAAAACTCACGAATGCGCAAAGATATAATATCTTTAGCAATTAGCCCGATATCACTGGAATAAAATTTACGAAAATCATGGATCACACTTTGCATACAGACATGCTATGCCACTAAAGATGATCGCGCAATTGATAAATAAGGGGAATATCCGCCTCAGGCATAGGATATTCATACATATCTTGTGGCAAAACCCACTCAAATTTCTGACCCTCCATCGCACGGATTTCCCCGCGCCAAACGCGACACACAAAAAGCGGCATCAAAAGGTGAAAATCTGAATAAGCATGAGAGGCAAATCCGATAGGGGAAAAACAACACTCCCGCGTTTCAATCCCAAGCTCTTCATGCAACTCACGCATCAGGGCAAACTCTGGGCTCTCACCCTCCTGAACCTTGCCCCCTGGAAACTCCCACAAACCGGCCATAGATTTACCAACTGGGCGTTGTGCCAACAAAACCCTGGAGTGCTCATCCACAAGAGCTGCAGCCGCAACAAAAACTATAGGTAAACCTGATGGGCTCTCCGGCATGGGCAACAGGAGAGCCTCAGAACAATTCATGCTAAATCACTCTTCAGCAGGTTTATCGGCGCTCTCGCCCTGAACCTGATCTTGTTCAGATTCAGCTTCCTGAGCATCCTGATCTTGAGCATCCTCACCCGCAGCAGGCTCCTGCTCGTCTGGTATAGGATTACCATTAATATCAAAACGCTCAATCTTGGCATTAGATTTAAGATCTGAAATCACGTCATTCAAAATGCCGCGCTGTAGCTCCTGTTTTAAGAAAGATTGAACCTCTTCAAATGGAGCAGGCGGGCGAACACGCTTTTCTTCCACCTTGATAATATGATACCCAAACTGAGATTTTACCGGTTGCTTGGTGTAGGTGCCAATCTCTGTTGAAAATGCTGCTTTTGCAAATTCGGGAACCACCTCATTCTCTGTAAAATATCCAAGAAAACCACCATTTTCAGCAGAACCATCTTTAGAATATTCCTGCGCAAGAGAAGCAAACTCACCACCAGCATTTAACTTCTTTATAACATCTTTTGCTGTTTTCTCATCATCAACAAGAATATGTGCAGCCCTTACTTCCTCTGCCTTCGGGAAACCAGCGACATAAGCATCATAGCTTTCTTTCAATCGCTCATCGGTCAAACGCTCATCAATTTTTTTCTCAAGAAAACGTCCCCGAATTAACTGATTTTTGGTTCTATCCAACTGCTTTACAACCTCAGGATCATTCTCAAGACCAGCAACCTGTGCACGATCATCAATAACCTTATTATTAATCAATTGTTCAAACGCCATCGGCAAAAGCTGCTCCATCGGTATTTGGCGCATTTGTGCCGGCATAGTATTCACAAGATCAATAACATCCTGCCGTCTGATCTTCTCACCATCGACAATTGCGACAACCGGATTGAGCTTGGGGTCCGCATCCTGCTTATTAACAATATTAGAATTTTCAGACCCCCCGGAAACTGGAGGAACATATGAATTCAGAGCACCCTTTTGACCCAACATATAAAACCCGATAGCAGTTGCAACAAAGACTATTGCCATCAGAGCGATCCCGGTAGCACCGCCTTTCTCACTGGCGATAAAACTTTTTTCTGAATTTCCATGATACAACATATTATCCTCGTCTGCGTTACAAAATACTAATAATGTCTGACACTAGCGAAGCAATATACTCTTTTCAACACATAATATAAGCTCTACCCACAGAGCTTTTATTGACGCATCGTCTTTTGAGGATTATATGATGATACCCACGTTTTTTTAAGGAATATTATGGTACTTGCCCTCGCAACAAAAATTTTTGGCTCCTCGAATGATCGCGCACTTAAATCACTGCAAAAACATGTGCCGCAGATCAACGCCTTGCAGCCAAAATTCGCCGCAATGAGCGACGTAGAACTTCGCGCTCAAACACAAATATTCAAAGAACGTCTCGAAAAAGGTGAAAAACTGGAAGATATTACGCACGAAGCCTTCGCAACCGTTCGTGAAGCTGCAAAGCGCGCGATTGGCCTATGGCCATATGATGTTCAAATTCTGGGTGGACTTGTTTTAAATCAGGGCACAATCGCAGAAATGCGCACAGGCGAAGGTAAAACCCTTGTCGCCACAATGCCTGTATATTTGAACGCCCTATCTGGTAAAGGCGTGCACGTCGTAACTGTTAACGACTATCTCGCTTTCCGCGACTCGCAATGGATGGGACAAGTCTACAGCTTTTTAGGTCTTACTACCGGATGCATCACAAACAACCTTAGCGAAGCCGCACGCCGCAAAGCCTATGCCTGTGACGTAACCTACGGCACAAATAACGAATTCGGCTTCGACTACCTGCGCGATAACATGAAATTCAGTCTTGAACAAATGGTTCAGCGCCCCTTCAACTACGCCATAGTTGATGAGGTTGACTCAATTCTTGTCGACGAAGCCCGCACGCCGTTGATTATCTCCGGCCCCTCAGAGGGCAATATGGAGATGTATAACGCTATTGATAAAATCATCCCGCATCTGAACAAAGATGATTACGACCTGGAAGAAAAACATCGAAGCGTTGTCCTGAACGAACAGGGACAGGAACACGTCGAAGAATTGTTGCGCAAGCACGGTATTCTGACCGAAGGCTCAATGTATGATATGCAAAACATTGCCCTCGTTCATCACGTTAATCAGGCTTTACGTGCACATACGCTTTTTCAGGCTGAAAAAGATTATATCGTCAAAGACGATCATGTAATCCTGATCGATGAATTCACTGGTCGCATGATGGAAGGCCGCAGATTATCAGAAGGCCTGCATCAAGCTATCGAAGCCAAGGAGGGCGTTGAGATTCAAAATGAAAACCAGACCCTAGCCTCCATCACCTTCCAGAATTACTTCCGCCTCTACCCGAAACTGGCCGGAATGACCGGAACCGCAATGACAGAGGCCGCTGAATTTTATGAAATCTATAAACTCGGCGTTATCCAAATACCAACTCATACACCTGTGGCCCGTATTGATCATGACGATAAAATCTATAAATCCTTGCGCGAAAAAGAAGACGCCATCGTTGCGCTTGTAAAAGAATGCCACGAGCGCGAGCAGCCCGTCCTGGTCGGAACTGTCTCAATTGAGAAATCAGAGCAACTCTCCGCGCGCTTCAAAAAAGAAAAAATTCCCCATAATGTTTTGAACGCCCGCCAGCACGAACGCGAGGCCTACATTGTCGCCCAAGCTGGACGCCCCGGCGCAGTGACTATTGCGACAAACATGGCCGGTCGCGGAACAGACATCAAACTTGGCGGCAATGATGAAATGCGCATAGAGGCAGAAATAGAACCCTCATGGGATGAGGAAAAAAGAGGGCAAGCCGCACAAAAAATCATCGATGAAGTCCAGGCTGATAAAGAACGTGTTAAAGAAGCCGGCGGATTATTCATTGTGGGCACAGAGCGACACGAATCACGGCGTATCGATAATCAGCTCCGCGGCCGTTCAGGACGCCAGGGCGATCCCGGTGCCTCAATTTTCTTTCTCTCCGTTGAAGACGAACTTATTCGAATCTTCGCCGGCGCGCAGCTGGAAGGCTTGCTCGCAAATAAACGCATCGGCCTCGAAGAAGGCGAAGCCCTCGAACATCCCTGGATTTCCAAAATGCTTGAACGGGCCCAGGGCAAGGTCGAACAAATGAACTTTGAGATGCGCAAAAACCTCCTCAAATTTGATGACGTAATGAACGGCCAGCGTAAAGAAATATACGAAGAACGTCGCGAGATCATGGTGGCCGAAAACCTCGATGACATGATCAAGGACATGCGCCATGACGTCATCGAAGACATGGTCATGCGCACCATCCCAGAAGGCACATATGCCGAACAATGGGATGTCCAAACCCTCGAGAATGAAACATTGCGTCTGCTCAACCTCCAACTGCCCATCACCGACTGGGCAAAAGAAGAAGGCATCGCAGACACCGAAATAATGGATCGCCTTATCGAACAATCCGATAAAAAAATGGCGGAGAAAAAAGCAAATATCGGCTCGGATATATGGCGCAAAATTGAAAAAACAATTGTCCTTCAAATGCTCGACCAACATTGGAAAGAACACCTTCTCAACCTCGACCATCTCCGCCAGGGCATTAACTTGCGTGCTTTCGGCCAGAAAGACCCGCTTAACGAGTATAAAACCGAAGCCTTCGCAATGTTCCAGCAAATGCTGGAGAATATGCGCGAAACCATCACACAAACCCTCAGTATGGTTGAGTTTAACATCGAGCAAGGTACCGCCAGCCTATCCATCGGGGCTGATCGCTTTGCACCAAAACCAGAGCGCATGCAGGAAACCAGAACTGATCCGGCCATGCAGCCTCAGCCACAACCTCAAAGCAGCCCGCGAATAACTACCTACACACAAAGGCGGGAATTCGATAAGAACGATCCAGAGACATGGGGAAAAACGCCACGTAACGCCCCATGCCCATGTGGTTCAGGAAAAAAATACAAGCAGTGCCATGGGAAAATTTAGTATAATCATAGGAAAATTTAATGCTTAAACAACTCGCCTACCGCAAAGCAAAAAAATACATCAAATGGGTAGATGGCTATTCCTATAATTTTGCCAAAAACGGTGAGGAATGGATACTAAAACAGACATCTGATCTGGGGTTTAAAGTAATTTTTGATGTCGGTGCAAATATAGGATCTTGGACCGCGCACGCACTAAAGCATTATAAAAACGCAGAGATTCATTGTTTTGAAATATCAGAGCAAACTTACAAATCCCTGCAAAAAAATACGACTTCAAAAAATTGCCACTTAAATAATTTCGGCCTCTCAAACGAAAATGAAACCATAGAATATAAAGACTATGGAGATAATTCCGGCGTAAATACAATTCTTTTAGATGTTGATTATCATGACAAAAAAATCGCCCCAAAACTTAAAAAAGCACAATTACAAAAAGGTGATGATTATTGCCAAACCAATAAAGTAAATAACATAGATTTCCTAAAAATTGACGTTGAGGGAGCAGAGCATTTAGTCCTGACAGGGTTCGCAAAAATGCTCGATGAGCAACGCATCAGACTTATTCAGTTTGAATACGGCTATACCAATGGCGATACAAAATTCTTAATGCGTGATTTCTTCAAATTTTTCTCAGAAAAAGGCTATAAAGTTGGAAAATTACGTAGAGGGAAAGTTGAATTCACAGATTGGAGCTATGCTCTTAATGATTTCAATTCAGGCCCAAATTTTATTGCTGTAAGACAATCCGACACTGAGTTAATCGAAAAACTAAAAGCCTGATTTATGGATAAAAAAAGCCCTGACATAGCCATCTTCGGCGCAGGAATCGCCGGACTTTGGCTCCTTCACCGCCTCAGGAAAATGGGGTACGACGCAATCTTGTTTGAAAAAAAATCAATCGGCTGCGGCCAAACCATCGCTGCTCAAGGAATCATTCATTCGGGCCTAAAATTTTCCCTCGCCGGCAAAGTCAGCACACTGGCAAAATCCATCAGCGCAATGCCCGACCTCTGGCGTGATGCCATTAAAACCGACCTCACAGCCACAAAAATAAATGCGCAATCACAGCACCTGCTCATCCCGCCCGGATTTTTTGGTGGCCTCACAAAACTTGTCACACAAAAAGCACTCGGTAATAACGTCCATGAAATCATACCTCAAAATTGGCCTGAAGAATTAAAAGCATCCGGGTTTAAAGGCTCGCTGATCTATATGGATGAACCAGTGCTGGACGTTCCAAGTCTGCTACGCGCCCTGGCGGAACCATATCGCGACTGCATAAAAAAAGCTGATGAAACCATTCTCAATAACATAAACCCCAAACTGATTATATTCACCAGCGCACAGAGCAATCACCTCATCGCAAAAAATAATGCGCATGACAAAGGCCTTGAAACACAAAAGCGTCCCCTCCTCCAGGGCATGATGAAAAATGCTCCCTTTCCACTTTTTGCGCATCTCGTTGGCAAAACCGACAAACCCATTGCCTCCATAACCACGCATAAAACTCTAAACGGAGAACTCGTGTGGTATCTTGGCGGCGGCATCGCCGAGCGAAAAAAAGACGACGACCCCCTTGATATGTATAAATCTGCCCTCAACGCCTTTCATAAATATATGCCTAACCTTGATTTTTCGACCGCTGAGTGGGCCGCCCTGCCCATCGACCGCATAGAAGGAAAATCAGTGACGGACGGATGGATGCCAGACACACCATCAATCCACCGCGCCGGCAACACGCTATATTGCTGGCCAACCAAGCTGACTTTCGCCCCCCTACTCAGCGATATGGTCCTAAAGCACATTGATTTTGACCCCTCACATCAGCAAACTGCAATCAATTTACCAAATGCAGAATTTGCTCAAACGCCATGGGATACGGCAAAATGGACAAAACTAAGCTAGGCACCACAGGATTGCTTGCCTCACGCATCGGCCTTGGAACAGTCAAGTTTGGCCGCAACCAGGGCGTTAAATACCCCCAAGGATTTGCTTTGCCAACAGAAGAAGACCTGCACAATCTCATGAATCTTGCCAAAAAGCTGGGCATAAACTTGCTCGATACTGCCCCCGCTTATGGCCATAGCGAAGAGCGCCTTGGCCGCCTCCTGCAAGACCAGCGTAAAGACTGGATTCTTATCGGCAAAATCGGTGAAGAATTCGAAAACGGAGAATCAACCCATATCTTCACACCCGACCATTTCAAATACAGTCTTGATCGCTCACTCAAACGACTAAACACCGATTACCTCGACGCCCTGCTTATCCACTCAGATGGAAACGATCTGGATATACTAAACAATGCCCCCCTCATCAAAACCATGCAAAACTTCAAAGAGCAAGGCCTGGTCAAATCCATCGGTGCATCTACAAAAACCTGCGCCGGTGGCCTGAAAACGCTGGAATTGATGGATATGGTCATGGCAACATATACCCCGGATTATACGGAGGAAAAACCGGTTCTGGACATGGCACAAAAACACAACAAAGCCATAATTTTGAAAAAAGTTCTCTCCAGCGGCCATAACGCAAACATCGAGCAAGCCATGCGTCACGCTTTTGTGCATAAAGGCGTAAACAGCTTAATCATAGGAACAATCAATCCCAAACATTTGGAAGAAAATGTAAAAACTGCAAACGCTATTTTGTCTTCGGCGGCGTAACCTTAACCATCGTAAGCTGATTGCGCTGCTTGCGCGTTATATCCATTTGAAAGCCATGAAACCGGAAGGACTGCCCTACCTCAGGCACCATTTGCGACTCAAATAAAATCAGCCCCGCCAGCGTTGAATATTCCTCCGCTGGCAATCCCCAGTCAAATTCACGGTTTAAATCCCTAATCGTTACACTACCATCAATCATATAGGCACCGCTGGAGAGTTTGCGCACGCCTTGCATGGACTCATCATGCTCATCATCAATCTCCCCGACAATCTCCTCCAGAATATCCTCAAGCGTCACAATACCCATGAACGACCCATACTCATCCACAACCATGGCAAAATGTTCTTTCCGCTCACGAAAGGCCTGCAACTGGTCATACAGCGTAGTTGTCTCTGGCGTAAACCAGGGTTTCATCAAAATATTGGTCAAATCCAGCCGTGTGACATCCCCGCCAACATCCATTAGCTCGCGCAACAACTGCTTGGAATGTAAAACACCGACAATATTATCCGGATTATCCTTCCACAACGGCAATCGTGTATAGGGACTGTTAAGCACATCTTCTACAATTTTTTCCACAGGCTGATCCACATCAATCATCGTGACGTTCTTTCGGTGAATCATAATCTCCTCGAGATCCACCTCCGCCAGATCCAAAATTGAGCGCAGCATAGCTCGCTGTTCCAGAGTCTCCTGCTCGGGCCCATGATGCATGTCAATCGCCCCCCGCAATAACTCAAGGTGCGAACCGGCCGCAACCTTGGAAATATCAACCCCGAAAACTTGCAAAACACCGCGTACGATCCATGTAACAGCCTCGGTCACAGGCGCAAAAACTCTAATCACAACCCATATAGCTGGCGCAATGCGCATAGCAAGGGTCTCTGCATGATGAAACGCATACGTTTTGGGCAATACTTCTGCAAAAACCAGAACCATTAAAGTCATCAGCAGCGTTGCCACAACCACACCCACCCCCTCGCCAAATACCTTGATCAAGACACTGGTCGCCAACGCCGAGGCCATAATATTCACAACATTATTGCCCAGCAATAGCGCCCCAATCATACGGTCTTTCTTATCACGGATACGGTTCACCAAAGCCGCGCGCTTATCCCCCTCACGCTCACGAGTCATAAGTCTTATTTTAGACGCCGCCGTAAAAGCCGTCTCCGACCCAGAAAAGAATCCAGATAAAATAAGCAAAATAAGAATTGCAAAAACAGAAAGATAAAAAGAAAGTTCCATAAATAACTACTCCCCGGCTAAAGATTGCTCAAGAATTTCACGCACATACCCCTCAGGCACATCAGAACAAACAAACGCATCACCAATCCCTTTGGGCACTATAAAGATCATTTTATCATCCACTGCCTTTTTATCCCGGCGCATCGTGGCAATAAGCTCTGGAACACTAGCCTTGATCGCCGCCGCATGAACAGGCAAGCCGGCACTGGAAAAATGCCCCTTAACCCGCTTCACATCATCCGCATGACAGCTGCCCATCTTCTCCCCTAGCGCATAGGCCATGACCGTACCGATCGCAACCCCCTCACCATGCAGCAATGTGCCATCATAGCCTGCCGCCGCCTCCAGCGCATGCCCGAACGTATGCCCAAGATTAAGCAGCGCGCGCACGCCGCCCTCCCGCTCATCGGCTTCAACAATTTTCGCCTTTGCCCGGCAACTCACCTCAATCGCATGAGAAATTGCCGTCTCTTTCAAATCGAGAACATCACCGCCATGCCCCTCCAGCCATTCAAAAAAAGCCAAATCTCCAATCAACCCATATTTAACAACCTCAGCATAGCCCGCTTGCAATTCACGCTTAGGCAAAGTCTTCAGTGTCTCGATATCAGCAATCACAGCGCTCGGTTGATAAAAACTACCTACAAGGTTTTTACCATATGATGTATTTATCCCCGTCTTACCGCCGACCGAGCTATCAACCTGAGCGAGCAACGTCGTTGGAATCTGCACAAAAGGAACCCCGCGCAAAATGCTCGCCGCAGCAAACCCGGCCAGATCACCGATCACTCCGCCACCAATAGCAAAAACTATAGAATTACGGTGGATATTATGCGACAGCATCCACTCATGTACCTTAACCAGATACTCATAAGACTTCGTCGCCTCACCAAAGGGCAAAACAAGAATCTCACAAAACTCTGCACCAATAACGCCCTTAAGCGTCTCAGCATAGCTCTGAGCATTCACGTCAGTAATAAAAAAGCACTTTTTGCCTGCCACATCAAAGGGCAAAAGACGCGCAGCATCGGCCAAAACGCCGCTTCCAATGATAATCTCATAGTGCCGCTCACCTAAATCAATTTCTAAAGTCTTAATCGTCATTCTGCCTTCTATATCATAAATAGTCCGCAAGCGCGCGCCCAATTTGATCGAGCGCCTCAACCAAATCACCATTATTACTAATCTGAATATCCGCCTGCGCATACAATGGAGTGCGCAAAACCAGCAATTCCTTAACCCGCTTCTCAAGATCACCACCTGCAAGCATCGGGCGCGTTTTATCCCCTTTTAAACGCTTCACAAGAATATCCTCATCAGTTTTTAGCCAGATTGAAATCGCGCTCACCTGAATAGCCCCAAGGACATCAGGATTCATAAGCGCACCACCACCCGTCGCAATAATGCCCGTGCCTGAGGCTAAAAGCTCTATAATTTTTTTCGCCTCAAGGGCCCGAAAATACATCTCTCCATCTTTTTCAAAAATCTCACTGATGCTTCGCCCCTGCTCTGCCTCAATCAAACGGTCAACATCATATGCGCAAAGCCCAACAATACGCGCAAACTCCTGTGATAACTCGCTTTTTCCACACCCCATCATGCCCACAAAAACCACAGGTCTATCCAGCTTGAGCCTAATAATATCAATGATTTTTTTATCCATATCTTTTAAAAACGATTTATCCTTGCTATACATACACCCACTGTTTACAGACTAGATGAGCATTTAACAAGCAGGAACACTCGCCCAGATGTCATTCATTTTAAAGATTTTATTCGCATCTTTCATCTTCATAATCGTAGGCTTGACAACGTTTATAGCCATGAATGACGTCACAATACCCCAAGAAAAAGTGGTCAAAACCATCCCTCAAACTGCTTATTCCATCAAATAAAACACAAAACTATCCACCAGTTACAAAAGCATGTATTATAGAAAATATTGACAAATTATAAAAAAAGCATAAAACAGTAAAATATTTATGAAAACGATTTTGACTCGAGCAAAAATTAGGAGTATACAATGCTCCGCAATATGATTTTGAAAACGAAAAAAAATGTTTGAAAATCATATTTTGGGGGTTCTGCTAAAAAACGAAACATACGGCTTGAAAGAGCACGAGTGTGCATTTTAAAACAGGACGTCTTTATTTAAAAACTGAGAGAGTAATTAAAAAATTTAAAATAATAATAAAAGGAGCACACAAAATGGCTAAACCTGGACGTCCAGCGAAACCAAAACCCGATCTCAATCCACTGATCGAGTCTTTTTTAGATATGTTAACCACTGAGCGCGGGGCAGCATTAAACACGCGCCAAGCATACTGGCGTGACCTTGCGGACACATCTTTATTCCTGAAGGAAAAAAAATCTTCAGACATTGACCGCGCAACCACTGATGACCTGAAAGATTACTTGAAGGACTTGTCAGAAAAAGCAAACATTAAATCACCTAGCAAAGGCAAGACCGCGGTTCGCACAATTGCTCGCCGCTTATCTGCCCTTCGCCAGTTCTATCGCTACCTCGTCTCTGAAGGCGTGCGTGAAGACGACCCAACAACAACAATCGAAAGCCCGAAACAGGGCCGTACATTGCCAAAAACACTAAGTGAAGATGAAGTCAACAGACTAATCACCACCGCAAGTGCAAAAGGCAATGCCGAGAGCGTGCGTCTGGTGTGTCTGATTGAGATGCTCTACGCAACAGGCCTTCGTGTGTCTGAATTGGTTGGTCTTCCTCTCTCTGCAATCGGTGACAAAACAGAATTCCTGATTGTTTCCGGCAAAGCAGGCAGGGAACGTATGGTCCCACTATCAGGCCCGGCGCAAAAAGCATTGAAGAAATACATCGATGTCCGTGAGCAGCATATTCCGGGTGAAACCGAACTAAAGGACAACAAATGGTTGTTCCCCTCAAAAACATCCAATAGTGGTCACCTCACACGACAGCGCTTTGCACAAATTCTCAAAGATTTGGCAAAAGACGCTAAGATCGATGATGGCCGCGTAAGCCCTCACGTGCTTCGCCACGCTTTTGCAACACACCTGCTCAGTAACGGTGCAGATCTCCGCTCAGTGCAAAAAATGCTGGGTCATGCCGATATTGCAACGACACAAATCTACACACATATTTTGGGTGAAAACCTCAAAGAAACGGTGGAAGAGAAACATCCTTTGTCTAAAACCGGCTCTGGAAAATAATACTTTATCTAACGCGCGTTTGCTTTTATGGTGCATACCTAATCGCATCAAAGAAGCAAACGCGAGTTAAAATTATAAACCTAAATCTACGGCATAAAAATGAGTCAGCTGGAATTTGAAAAACCAATTCTTGAACTGGAAGGCAAAATTGCCGAGCTCCGGAACATTGGAAGTGACTCTGAAGTAAACATCGCCGATGAAATTACCCGCATGCAAAACAAGGCGGATAAGCTTTTAAAACAAACCTACAGCAAATTAACCCCCGCACAAAAAGTTCAGGTCGCGCGTCATCAAAACCGCCCGCACATGATTGATTACATCGCGGGAATGATAACGGAATTCACACCCCTTGCAGGTGATCGTAATTTTGCCGAAGATCACGCCCTCATTGGTGGCTTGGGCCGTTTCAATGGAAATTCCTGCGTTATCATCGGCCAGGAAAAAGGCCACGACACACAGACCCGCATCCACCATAATTTTGGCATGGCCCGCCCCGAAGGCTATCGCAAAGCGCAACGCCTCATGAAAATGGCCGACCAGTTCCAAATTCCGATTATAACACTTGTCGACACGGCAGGTGCTTATCCAGGTCTTGGAGCAGAAGAACGCGGCCAATCAGAAGCCATAGCAAAATCAATAGAAACTTGCCTCAGAGTAAGCGTACCGATTATTTCAGTCATCATCGGTGAAGGCGGATCAGGCGGCGCCATTGCAATCGCCGTTGCCAACAAGGTCTTTATGCTGGAACATTCAATTTACTCCGTCATTTCCCCGGAAGGCTGTGCATCCATCCTCTGGCGCAGTGCAGATTTCGCAAAAGAGGCCGCGGCAGAACTCAAACTCACAGCGCAAGATTTATACGCCCTCAAACTGATTGACGGTATAATCGAAGAACCTATCGGCGGCGCGCACCGCAAAAAAGAAGAAACCATCAAGGCTGTTGCAGCAAAGCTTGAAACCGCCCTGAAGGACTTAACCCCTTGGTCACAAAAGGAAATCGTCGATAGCAGACGGCAGAAATTCCTCCAATACGGCAGAGATCTGTAAAATTAATCAAGCAAAAAATATACTCTGTAACAGCACAATATTTGTGCTAACAATAGCGCGCGCCTGAACGAAAGAAAAAAAATGTACGACATCTTCTTAATCATCGCCGGACTTGCACTTCTCTATTACGGCGGAGAATTTCTTATCAAGGGCGCAGTTTCATTAGCACAACGCCTTGGATTATCTCGCCTCTTGATCGGCGCCGTCGTCATTGGCTTTGGAACATCCATGCCCGAGATGACTGTATCAGTAGGCGCAGCACTAAGAGGCTCCTCAGAAATAGCGATCGGAAATATTGTCGGAAGCAATATCGCAAACATACTTTTGATCATAGGCATCGCCTCCCTGATATCACCGATAGCCATTTCCGCATCATCCGCACGCCGTGATACAATAACAATGATAACGGCAAGCTTACTGCTCTGCGCCCTTAGTTTTACCGGCATAATCAACTTCCTGAGCGGCTGCGTCATGTTTTCTGCACTGCTGTTTTACATTGCATTTTCCTACCGGCAGGACAAAAAAAGCCAGTCAAATCAAGCCCCCGACAATGATCAGAACCCGCAGGAAAAATCACTCACCGCCATTGCGGCACAATTTTACAGCCTCTCCGGCCTGGCACTATTAATCGCTGGTGCCTACCTGATGATAGAAGGTGCAACATCAATGGCGCGCGATTTCGGCATCTCAGAGACCATCATCGGTTTAACAATAGTTGCCGTTGGCACATCATTACCCGAGCTTGCAACATCTATTGTTGCCGCACTGCGAAAGCAAAGTGATATAATCATCGGCAATATCGTTGGCAGCAACATTTTCAACATTCTGGCAATTTTAGGCATAACAGCCATTTTCTTACCCATCCCGATCGTGGGACAAATTGCCCAAATAGATATCTGGATCATGCTCGGCGTAACCTTTTTGCTCTCAGCCTACCTGCTGAGCGGAAAGTCAATAGGCCGCATCTCAGGTGCAGCAATGGTATGCGCATATATCGGCTATACTTTATGGCTCTATGTGGCTCTGTAGGGTAAATCAGTTATCGTTATGGCCAGCATTAAGAGATACCGCCCTGTGCGCTCTCTTGAGCGATCCTTCAAACATGGCATCATATTCCGGTGAAATTTTTGCACGCCGCTTCATAATCTCGAAATTGCCATGCCCTGCATTCGCGTGCCCCTCTTCGGTCGTAGCAGCGCGATAATACAGCATAAGAAAAACCCTGATCGCTGCAGTCAGTGACGTAGTCCTCCCCTTTCGCACATAAACCAAAGAACAGATATCATGCACGCTGCACACCTCTCGCTTTGCAATATCACCAAGGGCGTTCCACATTTCCGGCTCAAGACGAATAGATGTACGTCTATTAAAGATTGAAATATTTTTACTGACAAGAGAACTTTGCAGCCCTCCGGAAAAAGAGTCGTGATGAGATTCATCTCGTTTTAAAGTCTTCATATTCTTCCCACACTAAGAAAATTATTTATGATCTAAACTACAGACATACTATAGCAGTATAAATTTATAATACAACCATAAGATTGAAAATTTTTATTATTTTATTTTAATTGATAACGCGTGAACCACCTTCATCTCATCAGACAAAATATCATAAATCAGCCTTTGAGCATTGATTCTACTATGCTTATTTAATTTATCACTCGATATCTCAACAAAAAAATGACTTTCTCCACTTCCATCATCTCCAGAATGCCCTTTATGATCTATACTTTGGTTTACAACCTTTAGATACATTGGTGAAAGCGCGTCTCTAAGCTTTTGCTCGATACGCTCCTTAATTAAGCCCATAATTTTTAACTTTCTATTTTGATACGCAATTTATTTATCTGTATAATAGGAATAATGCCTAAAATAATTTTAAAATACAAATCGCCAGAATTTGCTGAAACAGGCGAAGAAACAAAAACTCAGAGCTGTGACATGCCGGGTTGCCCAAACTTTGGCCAACACAAGGCGCCAAAGCATCGTGGATTGAATGAATATTACAACTTTTGTTTCGACCACGTAAGAGAATACAACAAAGCTTGGGATTTTTTCCAGGGCATGTCCAATCACGAAGTTCAATCACACATGGAAAAAAGCCTATACGGCGATCGCCCGACATGGAAATACGGCGTAGAAGCAGACATGGAAGAAAAACTCTTTAAATCTGCGCAGAATCAATATTTTTATGGCGAAGAACCGCCACCAGATCAAAAGAGACCGCATTTTGGCGGCGAGACAAACACACCTGAATATGAAGCGATGGCCATTATGGGCCTCACCCCCCCGGTGACACTGGAAGGGATAAAGGAGCGCTACAAGAAACTCGCCAAAAAACACCACCCCGACATAAACCGCAATAATCCTGACTCGGAAGAGCTTCTCAAAAAGATCAATATGGCGTATACCATTCTCAAGGTAGCATTTGATAATTACCAGAAGCTCGCAGACAAATAAGAACAGAAACAAAATTATATGACCAGCAAAGTTGACATCGAAAAAGAAGCAAATCGCGGGGGCATGTCCTTCAGCATCACCCAGATCAAAGCCAAGGAGGGCAAACACACTTCCATCCCCGACACACAATATGATGTGCGCGAAACCTTTGGCATCGATGTTGATATGCAGGTCCCCGGCTTTGCAGAGGATACGCCCAACGTCCCCGACACCGATCCAACCTACCAGTTTGATCCGAACACAACACTCGCAATCCTCTCCGGCTTTGCCCATAACCGCCGGGTGATGATTCAGGGCTATCACGGTACAGGTAAATCCACCCATATTGAACAGGTCGCCGCGCGCCTCAACTGGCCTTGCGTTCGTATCAACCTTGACTCCCACGTCAGCCGCGTTGACCTTATCGGCAAGGACACCATCGTCCTGCAAGAAGGCAAGCAAATCACACAATGGAAAGAAGGGCTCTTGCCCTGGTCCATCCAGAACCCCGTCGCTCTGGTTTTCGATGAATATGATGCTGGCCGCCCGGACGTGATGTTCGTGATCCAGAGAATTCTGGAGGCCGAGGGTAAACTAACCCTTCTCGATCAAAATATGGTCATCCGCCCTCACCCAGCCTTCCGCCTGTTCGCCACCAGCAACACAATCGGCCTGGGCGACACAACCGGGCTTTACCACGGCACGCAGCAGATCAATCAGGGCCAGATGGACCGCTGGAACGTCGTCACCACCCTTAATTACCTGCCCCACGACAAGGAAGCCGCCATCGTGCTCGCCAAAATGCCGGATTTCAACACGGACGAAGGCCGCGACACCATCAGCAAAATGGTTACACTCGCCGATTTGACACGGGAAGGATTCGTCAATGGCGATCTCTCAACACTCATGTCCCCACGGACCGTCATCGCATGGGCAGAAAATATGGTGATTTTCAAGGATCGTGAAATGGCCTTCCGGCTGGCATTCCTGAATAAATGTGACGAAGCCGAACGCCCGATTATCGCGGAATACTACCAGCGCTGCTTCGGCATCGACCTCCCGCAAAGCGCAATTAAAAACATCGCGGTCCCGGATTAAGGTGCAGGCCCTTCAAAACAATCAGGATCACTAGGAGCCGCACCGCCCGGCTTATACGAACAAGCATCTTGCGTGAATTGCTCCAATGCACTCGTATCAACACCCGCTTTTTCAGCCGCTCTATTCAAAGCACGCAAAGCCTTCTCACCGCCCCAAGCAAAAACCGCAGCAGCAGCATCAACGCTGCCCTCAACGGTCGCACCTTCTTCAATACCCTGATTCTTTAAAATCTGATCTAAAAATCTTTGCCCCTTTTCACCGGCGGAGATAGCACCATTATTAACCGCATCAGCAAACTCTTCTACAGTCAATTCTTCAGTTTCTTCACCAAAAATTGCCCCGGCTTCATCCCAGGCACCTTTTAAGAAATTCCACCCCCTGCGAACGACTGCACCACCAAAACCCGTATCACCTTCTGGACTGTCCGCCTGCGCAAGAACAACTTCACCACCACCCGCTTTTGTCGGACGCTTTGTTTCATCCGTGCCCTCACCACCAAAAACAGTGGCAAGACCCAATAAACTAGCACCCCCAATAGCTGTTTTTCTTAAAATACCCATCTCAAACCTCTAAATTTTCATGTAACCATAAACCAAAACCGGAACTATTGCAAATTTTTCTTACCCGCCCCTCCGTCATCCTGAAGCGGCCTACCGCTGAAGGATCTAAAGTCTACAGGATGACAAGCAGCGCGGAGTACGCTAAACTAATCCTATGGCTCAAAACACCGAAGAATTCAAAACCAAAACCACCTCCACAATGCGCGCAATTTCTAAACGCGCCGCGCTGGAAGTCACCTATTCCGAGCTTGAAATGCCCACAGGCGAGATCAAAACCCTTGAGCGCCCGCGCCTGCCCGCCCCGACCGCCGATATGCACCCCGCCCAGCGCGCCCTGATTCGCGGCTGCGCCGACACATACGCCCTGAAACTCGCGCATCATAACGCCGAACTCCACAAATCCAACGGCCAGAGTGACCTGCGCGTAACCGCGGCCCTTGATGCCCTTGAGCAGGCCCGCTGCGATGCGATTGGTATTACCCGCATGTACGGCGTAGCCCAAAATCTGGACTGCGTTCTGGAAGCCAAAGCCATACGCCAGGGCTATAATGACATACGTGAACGAAACGATATCCCCCTAGCCGATGCCCTGCACATCATCGCCCGCACCAAATTAACGGGCCGCCCGCCCCCGCCCTCATGCGAAAAAGTGCTAAATCTCTGGCAACCCTGGCTGGATGAGCGCATTAATTTTGACACCCTGAAAACCGTCCTCCACGATCAAAAAGCCTTCGCCCGCGCCGCCTGCAAGCTGCTCCATGGCCTTGATCTGCCCGTTATCTCCGATGAGGACGGCGATCATCAAACACCGCAAAACAAACCCGAAAGCCAGAACGAGCAAGCCCCCCACCAAGACGATGAGATGGACGACGTTGAGAACAAAGACAGCGACGAGAACACATCCGGCGATCTGGGCGAGGCCGGCGC
This sequence comes from uncultured Micavibrio sp., assembly GCA_964351365.1. GTDB lineage: Bacteria > Pseudomonadota > Alphaproteobacteria > Micavibrionales > Micavibrionaceae > UBA1672. Next base: position 20,173 of record CAYGNP010000016.1, on the reverse strand, counting down.
AGATGATACAAACAACGAATCCTTCGACATGGGCCTTGATGACATCATGGATGACATGGCCGAAAATGATCAGAGCTTCAGCGAAGAGTCCTTTGCTCCGCCCCCGGGCAGGTCACAGGCATTCGCCGATTACGTCCAAGGGCTCTACACCGTCTACACGACTAAATTCGACGAAGAAATCGATGCCGCCGACCTCGCCGACCCGCAGGAAATAAATCGCCTGCGCGCCCTGCTCGACCAACAGCTCACCGGAAATCAGAACATCATCACAAAACTCGCCAACCGCCTGCAACGCAAACTCATGGCCAAACAGCGCCGCACATGGCAATTCGACACCGAAGAAGGCATCCTCGACGGCGCGCGCCTTGCCCGCGTGATTGCCAACCCCACCGTGCCCATTAAATTCAAGCAGGAAAAGGAAATGCCCTTCAAGGACACCATTGTCACCCTGCTCATTGATAACTCCGGCTCCATGCGCGGTCGCCCTATCGCCATCGCCGCCATGACCACAGATATCATCGCCCAAACACTGGAACGCTGCGGCCTCAAAACTGAAATCCTCGGCTTCACTACCCGTGCCTGGAAAGGCGGAAAATCCCGCGAACTCTGGCTCGAAAATGGCCGCCCCGAAAACCCCGGCAGGCTGAACGATATCCGCCACATTATCTACAAGGCCGCAAACGCCCCCATCCGCCGCGCCCGCAAAAATCTGGGCCTTATGCTCAAAGAGGGCATCCTCAAGGAAAACATTGACGGCGAAGCCCTCGTCTGGGCCTATAACCGCCTCTCCCGCCGCCCGGAAGAGCGCAAAATCCTGATGGTTATCTCCGATGGTGCACCTGTGGATGATTCAACCCTGTCTGTAAATCCTTCGAATATATTAGAGATGGACTTGCGCGGGGTCATCCAATTCATCGAAAACAAATCCCCCATCGAACTCACCGCAATCGGTATAGGCCACGACGTCACCCGCTACTACCAGCGCGCCATCACCATAACCGACGCGGACGGCCTCGCCGAAGCTCTCACCAAACAACTGTCAGAATTATTCGAGGATTAATGATATGACAAAACAAGAAATCGCAACATTGGCCGGAGGCTGCTTCTGGGGCATGCAAGACCTCATCCGCAAACAACCCGGCGTAATTACAACGCGCGTTGGATACACGGGCGGCCATACGAAAAATCCCACCTATAATGAAATCTGCATCGGCGATACCGGCCACGCAGAATCAATCGAGATCACCTTTGATCCGGAAAAAACCAGCTACCGCAAAATACTGGAATTTTTCTTCCAGATCCACGATCCCACAACCCCAAACCGTCAGGGAAATGATATCGGCTCGCAATATCGCTCTGCTATTTTTGTGCATGATGAAACGCAAAAGAAAATCTCAGAAACCCTTGTGCGCGAGATAAACGGAGCTGGATTCTTCAAAAATCCAGTCGTAACCGAAATCACTCCCGCCGGCCCATTCCACGAGGCAGAAAAAAACCACCAAGATTACTTGCAAAAACATCCCGGCGGCTATACTTGCCACTTTATACGCCCCAATTGGCGCTTGCCATAGCCCACGCCATGACGTAAATATGCCTCATGAGCAACAAAAAAATTTACAAACCAGCCCCCATCAGCGGATTCCCCGAATGGCTCCCGGAAATCCGCCGCGCGGAGCAGGCATGGTTTGACCATATACGCCGTATATTCGAAAGCTACGGCTTCTGCTCCATAGAAACCCCCAGCGTTGAGACACTTGATGCTATAAACGCAAAAGGCGGGGATGGCGGCGCGGATGTTGATAAGGAAATTTATGTCCTCGAGCGCCTGCACAAGGAAGAAAATGACAAGGAAGCTCGCCTTGCTCTGCATTTCGACCAAACTGTCCCCTTGGCCCGTTACACCGCGCAGCATTTCAACGATCTGGTCTTCCCCTTCAAGCGCTATCAAATGCAGCGGGTTTGGCGGGGTGAGCGTCCCCAGTCAGGGCGCTTCCGCGAGTTCTACCAATGCGATATTGACGTGATCAACCCAGAATCCTTGCCGATCCACTTTGACGCAGAAATTCCGGCCATTATCTGGGAAGTCCTCTCCTCCCTGCCCGGTATGGAACAGGAAGGCATCCAGATCCGCATCAGTAACCGTAAAATCCTGATGGGGTTGCTTGATGCCCTGAATATTGAAAACAAAACCGATATCACCCGCATCGTTGATAAAATCGCAAAGATCACAGAAAAACAATATAACGACCTCATGCGCGAACATGGCGTAGACGCAAATAATATCGAGAAAATTAAAAGCCTCATACAGTGTAAAAACCTGAAATCCATAACGCCCGAAAATGAAGAAATGGCCGAGGGCTTAAGCGAGCTGATCTTTGTGATGGATAACCTCTCCCACCTCCCCGAGGGCGCCGCCATAGCAGATCTCTCCATCGTCCGCGGCCTTGACTACTATACCGGAACCGTTTACGAAACCGTATTCCTTGATGATCCAGGCTACGGCTCCATCTGCTCCGGCGGACGCTATGATGATCTGGCCAGCAACTATATAAATAAACACCTGCCCGGCGTGGGGATTTCCATTGGCTTCTCGCGCCTGTTCGAGCGCATGCGCAGCAAAAATAAATTTGGCAACTTCGGCCCCTCTCCCGCAGATGTCCTTGTCATACTTCCCTCCGAAGAACAGCGCATTACCGCATCACAAACAGCACATTCCTTGCGCAAAAATGGCCTGAACGTTGAAACGTTCCACAGCCCCTCAAAGCTCAAGCGCCAAATGGCCTATGCTGAGAAAAAGAAAATCCCCTTCGTATGGTTCCCGCCTTTTGATGAAAACGGCGTGCACGAAGTCAAAGACATGACAACAGGCGAGCAAATCAAGGCAAACCCAACCACATGGACATCGCAAAAATGAAAATACTCCTGCTCGCACTAATAATTTGCCTTGCACCATTGAACGCATTCGCGCAGGAAAAGCTGGGCACACCCGAATACTCACCAGATTATTGCCAATTTACAGCGACCTTCCCTGAGGAGCCCTATATAACGCATCAATGTGAAGATCCCGAAAACCCGGAAACCTGCTTTAATCTGGTGACCTACACAAAAGTGTTCGATATGGCCTCAACCGTGCGCTTCGAGATCATCTGCAACCCCTCTAGTGCCGAGATGTATGAGCAATTCACCCCCGAAATCATGGAAAACACCGTCAAAGCCATGACCAAGGACAGCGTACTGGAAACCTTTGAGCTCAACACACAGCAACGCGAAAAATACCGCCACACCGGGCTTGTGGGCAAGGGCAGGCAGGGGCTGGACGACTCCTTGCTAATTACACAAATCTGGATATCAGACCGCTCGATCATGTCCGTGGAAGGCGAGATAAACGGCGAACCGATCCCCGAAGCAGATCAACTTTTTGCAGAAATATTGCGCAGCATCGGCTTCATTGAAGATATCAACAAGCAGAGCTCAGGGCCTGTATCCGCTCCACCATCGCCATAAATCCGCTGCGCCTGTTCGCACTCAAATGCTGATCCAGACCAATCTGACGAAACGCTGCGTCAATATCCAGGCAGCGCACCTCATCAAGGCTCTTTCCTTCATATGCCGCCACCAGCAACGCAACAAGTCCGCGTACAATATGCGCATCACTATCGGCCTGAAAATGAAACACGCCATCTTGAATATCAGGAACCAGCCACACACGTGACGTACACCCCCGCACCAAATGCTTATCAACCTTTAGCGCATCATCCATGTGCGGCAATGAACGCCCCAGATCAATCAAATACCGGTATCTCTCCTCCCAATCATCAAAAAGGGAAAAGTTCTCAACAAGCTCATCAAGTGATTGCGTCTTTACCATGTCCCGCACACTAAGGTTTATCTGCAGAATTTCAAGTAATTCTGCACAAAAAAGCATAATCATCAAGATAGGGGCTTGCGCGCCCGCTCCGCAATTGGCAGATTGGATATATAAAGATTCATAAAGGATAGAAAGCCTTACACCATGAGTAAATCAACATCCGGCCCTACTGATACAAAAAATACGCTCTATTGCTCTTTCTGCGGCAAAAGCCAGCATGAGGTACGCAAATTAATCGCCGGACCCAACGTGTTTATCTGTAATGAATGCGTTGAACTCTGTATGGACATTATCCGCGAGGAAGATAAAACGCAAATGGTGCGCTCCGGCGAGGGTATTCCCGTACCAAGCGAAATCAAGGCCGTTCTTGATGATTATGTTATTGGCCAGGAATCCGCAAAACGCGTGCTATCCGTTGCCGTCCACAACCATTACAAACGCCTTGAACATGGCGAGGAACACGGCTCAGACGTTGAGCTAGCAAAATCCAACATCCTTCTCGTTGGCCCTACCGGTTGCGGTAAAACCTTGCTTGCTCAAACACTTGCCCGTATTTTGGATGTTCCCTTCACAATGGCTGATGCCACGACCCTGACTGAGGCCGGCTACGTTGGCGAAGATGTTGAAAACATTGTCCTGAAACTTCTTCAATCCTCGGATTACAACGTCGAGCGCGCGCAAAAGGGCATCGTCTACATCGACGAGATCGATAAAATCTCCCGCAAATCAGACAATCCCTCTATAACGCGCGATGTCTCCGGTGAGGGCGTACAACAAGCCCTTCTAAAGCTTATGGAAGGAACTGTCGCCGCTGTGCCCCCCCAAGGTGGACGCAAACACCCGCAGCAGGAATTCCTGCAAGTCGACACCTCTAATATCCTGTTTATCTGTGGCGGCGCATTCGCCGGCCTCGAAAAAGTCGTTGCCGAGCGTGGTAAAGGCACAACAATCGGCTTTGGCGCAGATGTCAAAGGTCCTGATGAGCGCTCAGTCGGAGAGCTCCTGAAAGATCTCCAGCCTGAAGATCTTCACAAATACGGCCTTATCCCTGAATTTATCGGTCGTTTGCCCATTATTGCAACACTCGAAAATCTAGATGAAGCAGCTCTGATCACCATCTTGACCGAGCCCAAAAATGCACTCGTCAAACAATATCAAAAACTCTTTGAGATGGAGCAGGTCGAGCTCAAATTCACCGATGACGCGCTTGTCGCGATCGCGAAAAAAGCCGTCGACCGTAAAACCGGCGCGCGCGGGCTGCGCTCGATCATCGAAAACCTGCTTCTCGATGCAATGTTCGAAGTCCCCGACATGGATGACGTAACAGAAGTATTGGTCGAAGAAGAAACCGTAAATAAAAACCTGCAGCCAACCTACGTCAAATCAAAGAACAAAAAGAAAAAAGAAAAGCCGGAATCGCGCCTAAAGGAAGCAGAAAAAGGCGATGCTCAAAAAACTAAAGAAGCCAGCTAGTACCCCTCCTTTTCTATGGGCATTATCAACGGCATTCTTGCTGCCGTGGCTTTTTGTTCATAGTAATGTAAGCGTAAATTGTGATGTTGCATGGCTCAGCATTTGTGCGCATCGACTTCTCGATGGGTTATCTATGTCTGAAGGGTGCTACGATACCAACCCCCCTCTGAGTATCCTGCTTTACGTCCCCTATATCTGGATCAGCAATATTACATCAATAGAGGCTTATAACGTTCTTTTTTGGCTAACCCTCGCCCCCATCATTTTTGCAACCATCGCCGTCAAAAAAATACTTGCCTGCTTTATTGAAAAACAGCATAGCCACATCCTGAGCATCAGCTTCTTATGTTCAGTTACAATAGTGCCATCACTATACTTCGTAGAGCGAGACCATTTCATTGCAATGTTTATATTTCCTCTGATCTGTGTGCAATATTGCATCACACAAAAGATCAAAGTACCCGCAATCTGGAAATACAGTATCCTCATACTTGCCGCCATAACGCTCCTCCTCAAACCGCATCAAGGCCTCATTCCGCTCTTCATGCTGTTACACCGGATGTACGTTCAAAAAAAACTATGGATCATACAAGATATAGATTTTATAATTCTGGCCGCTACCAGCATATTATACGTTCTTGTCGTTTTTATATTCTACAACGATTTCGTAACAGAAATGTTGCCCTATATCGTCGATTTTTACTTGCCCTACATAAACTTTGTTGATGTTTTTAAAAAACTTGAGGTCTTTTTCCCCCTGTGGATGATTGCCACAGCATTAGCCTTAATAACATACCCAAATGAAAAATTTTTAAAAATCCTTTGCGTTACATCCGGGATATGCCTTTTCGTTTTTACACTTCTGGCAAAAGGTTTTTTCTACCAACTCCTTCCTTTTATAACAATTTTTTGGATTTTGGGCACATACTTAACAACCATTACATTAAAAACAAATAACATATTAATAGTAATCCTGATTTTTGGGCTATCTTATCTTTTTGCTCCACTTCGGCCTCACTTCCCCACACATGAAGAATATAAAAACAATGTAATAACAAAATACATAAAACAAAATTGTGCAGAGCCATGTAGCTTTTTATTCCTACATACAAATATGGATATTGTTAATCAAATTTCATTCTACAATAAAGACACCCATGTAAATGCTTCGCGTTTTCCTGCTTTCTGGTTTCAACCAGCGCTCGAAGGGTTTGTAAGTGTTGATAAGGATATTAACCTTGCGGATGCTAAGGCTCATTTTTCTTCCCTGATTGCACAAGATATTAAAAAAATGAACCCCAGCCTTCTTGTTATTCCGAACTCTAAACACGAAGACCCTAATTTTATAACATTTTATTCAACATCCCCAGAATTCAGAAAGGCAATTGCACCATACAAAAAAATAGACACCCTTACGGTCGACCGCACTATTTTTGGTTATGATGAACCCTATGAATTAACGTGGGACATCTACAAAAAATGATAAAAAAGTACACCTTAGCTGCAGCATTTTTTTTATCACTGATTTGCATCTTATACCCTTGGCTTACAATTCAGGCAAATTACTACGTAACAGGGAATGTATCATGGCTTATGATAGCCGCAGACCGCTTCATAAATGGTCAAAATATGCTGCAACACATCTATGAAACCAACCCACCGCTAAGCATACTCATCTATACACCGCACGCATTATTTGCGCACATTTTTAATCTACCTTTGCCCATCACCTCATTCTATATAAGCTCAATTTTTGTAATTGCCTCATTCTTAGTGACATGCGCCATAATCAAAAAATTTTCATTCCTGCGCACGGAAGAAAAAGCAGCGCTCCTTCTCGCATGCCTGGCCGGAATGACACTCGGCATCACAGTTTTTTATTCTGAACGAGAGCATTTCATCGCTCTTGGGATAGTGCCCTTCATTTTATGCCAGTATGCCCTGACCCACAATATTCAGATAAAGCGCGAGCTCCTCTTGCCAAGCCTTATAATTGGCGCAATGTGCATATTAATTAAACCTCACTATGGCTTATTCCCAACAATAATGCTTATTGATCGAACTATTCGACGTAAAAATCTAAAAACCTTCCGCGATCCTGACTTCATTACCCTCAGTATTATGACTCTGGCCTATATTCTCCTGGTTACATTTATGTTTCAGGACTATGTTACAACAATCCTGCCAGATGTCCTCTCACTCTACGCAAACTCGCCTGAAAACTTATTACACATAATAAATACAACGCGCGTACAACTTACACTCTACATAATTCTTCTCCTATTCGAAGCCTTCCGCGATGACCTTTCAAAAGACCAGCGCCGCTTTGTTTTATTTCTCTACACAGCCTGCCTGATTTTTATGGTGCCTTATTACGTACAAGCAAAGGGCTTTTACAATCACCTACTCCCCGCAAATGCGCTCTTCCTGATGGCCATATCCATGAGCATAAGTTTTCGCATTAAGCATAAATACGGGGCTCTTGGCCTCATTATCCCAATGATTGCGATAGCAGTAATAATAAATCTCTTCTCACCACTCAGCACAGCCTTTCCTAAGCAGAGCGACATACCAAATCTGCCCGTTGCAAAATACCTAGATGAAAACTGCCGCAAACCCTGCACGTTCTTCGCTTTCCACGGCGATATCGAAATTTTCAATCCAACCGCCGCTGCGATGGGATATACACACGCATCGCGCTTTCCTAGCTTCTGGTTCCTTCCTGCAATTCTGAAGGCCCCTGATAAATATGATGCTCTACGCCAAAAATATACACAATTTGTTCTTGAGGATCTGCAGTATTACAAACCCTCACTGATTATTCTGGCCAAAGATCTCCCCGTTGAGACACAAATATTTAATTTTCTGGATTATTTTGGCAAAAATCAGGGCATCAAAGAAATTTTTGAAGAAAAATACAAGCACATTGAAATCCTTGAAATAGACCGTACAGACTATTTCAAGGGAACAACTCTTGAACAATCTTATATATACAAGTACGACGTTTACCGACGTATTGATTAATCCTTAAAAACAAAAAGCCACGACGCAGCATAATTCCAGAAAAATGAGGCCGCTACAGCAAAGACTTTTGCAAAATAAACCCACATGAATAGATTCGCAACATAAAGCACAATCAAACTAAGGCCCAAACCAATTACACCGACCACAGCAAATTTGATAATCTGTGTAATCAACTGATCTCGTTTTAGTTTCTTAAATGTCCACAGAGAATTCATAACAAAACTGTTAGAAAGCGCTATCAAAAAAGCCAGAATTTGTGCCTCAAGGTACCAAACATCGTATAAATCATACAGGATGTAAAAAACTGAAAAATCCAAAACAGTGTTAACAACGCCAACGATGCCGAATTTGCCAAAATTTTTATAATGACTTTTAACAATATCTCGCATAATTTCTATATTATCACCAATCAGGGTAATTTAAGTGTCACCAATAATTAAAGAGGGTTTTAGATACCATCCATTCATAAGTGCAGCATTATTTATGGCAGCCATCTTATTTTGGATCAAACTTTATCTTACAAATTTAATCGACGTCGATATAGGCTGGCTATTGATATGCCTTGAGAGGTTTTTGGATGGAGGGACATACACAAAAGATTTCTATGAAACCAACCCACCTCTTAGCTTTTTGATCTATCTACCCGCCTTTCCGTTATATCGCTATCTTGCCATGGATACACAAACTGCTGTTGTGTTGTGCTTTTTTCTCTACATTACACTCTCAAATATCATACTGTTCTTAATGTTGAGAGACCAGAGAGAGATCATACCGCTCATAGCCGCTCTCATCATTACACAAACATGGGTGATGGGCATCTCTTTTGGCTCAAAAGATCACCTGATTTTCATTTTCCTCCCCACCCTAATAACATCACAACTTCTGATAACACTAAAAAAACCGCCAAAGCCTATAATAACAGCCTTATGCATAATCATGGGCGGCTTAGCCATAGCCCTAAAGCCTCATTACGGTCTGCTCCCCGCAATAATCTTCGCACACAGACTATATGTATCAAAATCCATTAAGTCCTGCCTCTTCAGTGCGGATTTTTTGGGGCTTCTCTCCTTCGGCCTAGCGTACCTTATCTTCATAGCAATCTTCACACCTGAATTTTTCGAGATACTGCCAGAGATCATAAACATCTATAGCATCGACCAGCCTTTTCCTATCTCCTCACGTCTCTATTATCTTGCCTTTGCCGCTATCGCAATTATTTGCACATTCTTTATTGAAGAAAGAAAAATAAAAAAGATCATCTTCGCTCTGGCAACGCTAAGCTTGCTCACAACAATCCCCTACATGATTCAGGGTAAGGGCTTCCATTACCACGCCCTCCCCATGCTTGGTTTTGGAATGGCCGCCCTATTTCTGGGCGTTTTTTACACTGCGCAAAAACTAGCGGCCCCAAAAGATATCAGGCTATGGATAGCAACTGCTTTCGTTATTATGCTCTCAATAAATTTCACAACCGGCGGGAAAAAAGAATTACAGACTGCAGGCCAATTCCGCGCACAGCCTTTAATCGATACAATTGATGAGCGTGCCTGGAACCGCACCTACGCGAGCTATGATTTCAAGTCCCTGCTCACCGTTCTGCCCTACATTACAGATTTAAAACACGGCTCACGCTTCGGCCAGCTTTGGCCAATTTATGGCCTTTCCCTGAATTATGATCTGGCAAAAACAGAAGAAGAGCGAAGCAGCATCAAATCAGAAATGATGCGCTACGTTGACATAATTGCCCAAGATATGCAGCGCTATCAGCCCAGCGTCATAACCATCCCCCAATACAAAGATCCACAAACACAAGAGCCAACAAAAAATTTCTATAACTTTTTGATGAAAAACGAAAATTTTAAAAAATTCATGAAAAATTATGATTTTGAAGCTACTATTCCCTTCGATACATCCTTGATGATGAACAATACAAATAAGGATAAAATAGTAATCCACGACGTTTATGTGTTAAAACAAGACAATGACTTCAGATAAAACACCACGTAAAGAACTGATTTCGATTATCGTACCCTGCTATAACGAACAGGAAGTCATTGATCTGTGCCATGAAAAAATCGCGCAAACCATCAATACCCTGCCCTATGATTTTGAAATAATCTATGTCAATGACGGCAGCAAGGATGCAACACAGGAACATCTAGAGGCTCTGCACAAAAAGGATAAGCGCGTCGTCGTGCTCGCTCTTTCCCGTAATTTCGGCAAAGAGGCCGCCATGACCGCAGGCATTGATTTCTGCAAGGGCGATGCCCTCATCATTTTAGACGCAGACCTCCAGGACCCGCCCGCCCTCATACCTGATCTTATCAAAATGTGGAAAGACACCGGCGCAGATGTTGTCTACGGTCAGAGGCTTGAACGCGAAGGCGAAACATGGTTCAAAAAATTCACCGCAACCAGCTTCTATAATGTTATCAATTTTATCGCAAACAAAGTTGAAATCCCTAAAAACACCGGCGACTTCCGCCTCATGAACCGCCGCTCAATCGATGCACTCGTGCAATTACGCGAAAAACACCGCTTTATGAAAGGGCTGTTTGCCTGGATTGGCTTTAAACAAGTTGCATTTCAATATAACCGCGCCCCCCGGGCCGCTGGCCAAACCAAATGGAATTATATCGGCCTGTGGAATCTGGCACTAGAGGGTATAGCTGGCTTCAGTACCACACCACTTCGAATCGCAAGCCTGTTTGGCCTGTTTATATCCATGGTATCTTTCTGTTTTGCTGGATATATCGTTATAAAAACATTATTTTTCGGCACTGACGTCCCCGGCTGGGCCTCACTCACCGTCATGATCGCCTTCTTGAGCGGTATCCAACTCCTGAGCATCGGCATACTCGGCGAATATATAGGCCGCATTTTCGGCGAAGCCAAACGCCGCCCCTTATATTTCCTTGAAAAGACGCTGAACAAAAAGTGACTTTTCTTAAAGCCCTTTAAAAGGTATGATAAAAATGTTGACACTGCGTAACTTTTTAAAGAATCCATTCCCGCAAGCAGGAGCATCCGCCTAATGACAAAAGCCCAAAAGATTATGCCAGAGCCAGGTAAAAAATATCGCCTCATCACACGAAGCGACATGGACGGCCTTGTATGCGGCATTTTGCTTAAAGAGCTTGACCTGATTGACGATGTTATGTTCGCTCACCCCAAGGATATGCAGGACGGTCTGCTAGAGGTTGGCCCGGACGATATCACAACAAATCTCCCCTTCGTTGAAGAAGCCTACCTCTCTTTTGATCACCATGCGAGTGAAGCTGAGCGCGTAACCGGCAAGCACGCAAATCACGTGATTAATCCAAATGCCCCTTCCGCCGCGCGCGTTGTCTACGAATATTTTGGCGGAGCAAATACCTTCAAACGCGTATCTGATGAAATGATGGCCGCTGTCGACAAAGCCGACTCTGCACAATTTTCTAAAGAGGAAATCCTCACCCCAGAAGGTTGGGTTCTCCTCAGCTTCCTGATGGACGCAAGAACAGGCCTTGGCCGTTTCCGTGATTTCAATATCTCCAACTATCAACTGATGATGAAGCTCATTGATTTTTGCCGTGACCATAATGACATCAATCAAATCCTTGAACTTCCTGATGTAAAGGAACGCGTTGATCTCTTCTTCGCACACCAGATCAAATGCCGCGAACAAATCGAACGCTGCGCGACCCAACGGGGCAATCTTGTTATACTTGACCTTCGCAAGGAAGAAACCATATGGGCCGGTAACCGCTTTGTCATTTATGCCCTCTTTCCACAATGCAATATATCCATCCATATTCTCTGGGGAAAAAATAAGCAAAACACCGTTTTTGCAACAGGTAAATCGATCCTTGACCGCTCCAGCAAAACCGATATTGGCGCACTGATGCTTGAATATGGCGGTGGAGGACACAACGCCGCAGGAACCTGTCAGGTACCAAACCTTAAGGCAGAAGAAGTCCTGCAAGATCTGATAACCCGCATTAACGCAGACGGGTAGACCACCCCCGGATGAAAAATGCCCAAACACTGAGTATGGTATGAAATTCTTCCGAAAAAACACTGGGTATCGTTTTATCTTGCCTTCACCTCACCACCCGCATGAAACACGGCGTGAAAAACTGGTGAACATACTCACACATGCAAACGCAACCACGCCTTTTTACAAAAACGTATTCACAACATTCCTCAACGCTCAAAAAGACTTCACCGACGAAGAATTTTTCTACGCCTTTTCGCACCTGCCGATTGTTGAAAAGCAGGATTTACGCGAGAAAAACGAAGACTTCATGTCTAACCACTTAACCGGAAAAAATGACATATTACAAAGCGGCAATACACCCTCACCTAAAGACTTTCTGACCGCCATCTATAAAAAAGATTTTTTCACAACGATCTCAACAGGCGGAACATCTGGAACACCGACTTTCCGCTGGCTTGATTATAATGATGCACAAATCTTCGCCCACAGCTTCCTCGACTCATTCAAACGTAACGGCTGGAGCGAGGGTGAGAGCTTTGTTGTCTTCTACCCTTTGAAATCATATTTCACAGGCATTTACGCGCAGCATGCAAAAACGCTTAGCCGCTATTTTGGCTTTACCATGGTTCCCTTTGAAACCATCACAAAGGAAACTGTTGAAAACCTTCTAGCCACCCTAAAAACCACCAAAGCAACCTTACTTGTGATTTTCCCTTGTGTCCTCCAGCGCATTGCCGAGATTATGCATACCGAAAAAATCCCGCCTTTCGAACATTTACCCTGCATAAACGTCAGCGGAGAATTTTTCCTCGACTGCAGCAAAAACTTTATCCAGACAAAATTCCCGGACAGTGACATCCAATCTACCTACGGCGCGGTAGAGTTCGGCGAAATTGCTCATCAAACAGGCCTATCCAGCTATGATTACGATATTTTCGGCGACTATGTTTTTGCTGAAAATGGCCCCGATCACTCTATACTGATCACAGCCTATCACCAGAAAGCATTCCCCCTCGTGCGCTATAAAATCGAGGATATGGGCCGCGTAAACACCTATGATGATGGCCGCCAGACATTGACATCCCTTGAGGGCAAAAACTCCGACTACCTTATCGGCGCCGATGGATACATGTATTTTGCCTCCTTCTTCAACGATTTCATCAATCAGGTAAATAAGGAACTCGAGGGCCCCATCATTCACTTCATGCTGCGTCATGACCAAAACCCAGACGGCCAAAAAACCATGCAACTCAACTTCGTCCTGATAAATCTAAACCTGCAAGAACAAGTCAAACGCGCAACCCTGGAAACAATTGGCAAAGTCTTTGAAAATTACGATCAGATTACTGTAAATATTGTAGATCATTTCGAACATGACTATACCCGAAAATTCAAAATCATCGGCGAAGGCGACGGACTGGCCGAAGTGGTCGGCGGCTACCATCAACGCAAGGCATCATAACCCATGAGCATCAATCCCCCGCCCCTTAAGCCCGGTGATACAATCGGCGGTTTCGCCCCCTCCAGCTGGGTTGAGAAGTCCGACATCGAAAAATCAAAATCAATGCTCGAATCAAAGGGCTACAAGGTATTTATCCACCCCCAAACCTTCGAGCGCCACAACCAATCTGCTGGCACACACCTGCAAAAAGCACTCGCTTTCCAAGGGCTTTGGCAGCGCGCCGACATCAACGCCATCTGGGCAGCAGGCGGAGGTAATCGCTGCCTGCACCTGCTCGAAACCATAAATTTTGAACGCCTCAAAAAATCGCCAAAAACCTTGATCGGCTTCAGCGACGTAACCGCCCTCCTGAACGCCGTTTACGCCCATACGGATATAATCACCATCCATGGCCCGGTTTTTAAAACCCTTCATAAAAACAAACACGCAGACCATCTTCTTAAACTGCTCAACCACAAAAAAGCCAGCTATCCGTCCCTAAAAAAGAAAAATATCCTCAAAGCCGGAACGGTAAAAGGCACTCTTATCGGCGGCAACCTTAGCCTTTTTCAATACCTTCCCCAAACTCTACCAAACGATTTTTACAAGGATAAGATCATTTTCCTCGAAGATTGTAACGAGGAGCTCAGCCGCATCGACCGTATGCTCGCGCATCTCAAACGCCTTGGCGTATTCAAAAACGCCAAAGCCCTTATTTTCGGTCAATTTTCAGACCTTCAGGACTCAACAAAACCCTTTGGCTTTACCCTGAAAGACATCATTACCGAACACACAGAAGGTCTGGACATACCTATCCTTATGGATATGCCTTTCGGGCACACCACCGAATTTTACGCCTACCCCATCGGCGCAACAGCCAGTATAAATACAGATAAAAAATCATTTGAAATCAAATCTTAAGGCGCTTGTAAGCCTTAATCTGAAACCCCTCATGCGCGCCCCAAAATTCTGAAATGCTCAAAATCTTGCCCCCCGGCATAAAATTGATGCTGCTCATGGCTTCCATCCCCTCAGCGCTCCAGTGCATAAACGCAAGCCCCTGCCTGCGCCCCCATGAAAAATCATGGACTTTTATCTTATAATTTGGATGCACGACAAACCTGTGCTGCAACAATTTTTCTATTTTTTCAGACCCTTGCGCCCTGTAATAAGGGTCCTCAAACACCGCTTCAGGCAATAGCATCCCCTCCAGCAAAGCCACAGTACGCGGGCTTAACCTCTCCCAAAGCTCGACAAAATCCTCCAACGGCTTTTGTAACCTTAAATTATGGTCGAACACACCCGAATCCTTGCACAAATAATCTCTCAATTTATCAATACCCCATCAAAGGTAAACCCACAACTTTTTGCATATGTAAAATATTTACCACTATTTAACCTTTTTATGTTGAAAAAAACCCATTTTTTTGATATGCTCCCTCTCATGTTGAATTAGAGAGCAAAGCCAAAACGCGCATTGAGCAACCAATTTCGAATATTTCGGTTGCTTTTTTTATTGCCCTTAAAATTTAGCGAAAAAGACAAACCTACTATAAAGAAAGAGGTAAGTGACTATGGCACATAACGACAATTTTGATTTTAAAAAAGGTGATAGCGTTGTATATCCGGCGCATGGTGTTGGTCAAATTGAAGGTGTTGAAAAACAAATTATTGCAGGCATGGAACTCAGCCTGTACGTCGTAGGCTTTGAGCGCGACCGTATGCGTCTCAAAATTCCAGTTGCCCGCGCTGAAACATCGGGACTGCGCAAGCTATGCTCATCCGAACGTCTGGACGATGCATTAAACACATTGAAAGGCCGCTCACGCGTTCGCCGCACAATGTGGAGCCGCCGCGCACAGGAATATGAAACAAAAATCAATTCCGGCGACCCTGTCTCAATCGCAGAAGTGCTTCGCGACCTGAAACGCAGCAACGACGACACCGAGCAATCTTACAGCGAACGCCAGATTTACCAATCTGCGCTGGAGCGTTTGGCTCGTGAAGTCGCCGCCGTTGATAACATCACCGAACTAAAAGCCACTGAAAAGCTTGAAGATCTGATGGGCAAAGCGAAAATCAAATCTGCCAATACGGACGAAGCCGTAAAAGCAGCATAAGACAAAATTAAACACATATATTTTATGGCCATGGTGAAGAAAAACTTTCACCGTGGCCAAATTTTATATACGATATGAGCATCTTACTGGGTAATTCTACCCAATACTCAATTTTAACTCATACGAACTGTGTTACGGTTTTGAAAACAAAAACTCAAATCGATAGCCGTTTTTCGGCAATAGGCTATGCAAACCGCATTTTTGCAATCTCCGCAATTCACGGGGAGGTCGAAAAACTGGCTTTTCTGCACGATAATATCTATGAACACATTTCACCTGGTGACCGCGTCATCTATACAGGAAACTACATCGGCTATGGGCCAAACTCCGCTTACGTTATCGATGAAATTCTGGCATTTCGCCGCGCTGTCCTTGCAAAACGCAGCATGATCCCCTCTGACATAATTTATCTTCGCGGCGCGCAGGAGGAAATGTGGCAAAAATTGCTGCAGCTTCAATTCGCGCCTGATCCAACGAAAACATTCACCTGGATGCTCGGCAACGGGCTGGCCGCAACGCTCGGCGCCTATGGCTTATGCCAGCATGACGGAATCGAAGCCTGCCGCCAGGGCATCGTTGGCCTCTCAAAATGGACCGCCCATATCCGCGATCGTCTGAACAACCATGCTGGCCATCAAACATTTACAACCCAGCTCGTGCGCGCCGCATATTCTCCCGAAGATGCCCAGTATCCAATGCTCTTTGTACATTCCGGCATAGATACGCAAAAGCCACTCGATGAACAGGGCGATAGCTTCTGGTGGGCGCATGATCGCTTTGACCAAATCACCGAGCCCTACCTTCCCTTCGAAAAAGTCATCCGTGGCTACGACCCCACGCATAAAGGCCCAAGCTATAATTGCGTAAAAGCAACAATCGACGGTGGCTGCGGCTTTGGCGGAGACCTCGCCTGCACCGCTTTCGCCAGCAACGGCAACATCATCGACACACTTTTGTGCTAAAAGAATAAAAATCTAATTAATCGACAACAATCTTATAGAGCCTGTTCGGCACGATTTCATCACGCGGGCCCAACCCGTTTAGGACGCGAAACTCCTCTTCCTTGAATTTCGGCAAAGCCATTTTCTTACCTAAACTTGCCGCGCTATCCCCATACGCACTGGTAATAATCTTGATTCGGTACGGCTTAAGCGTCTCACGCTCCTTCAAACTCAACCGCCTGAAACTATAAACACTATCGCGCATCGCAATAGCATCCCCCCGTGCAGCATTTTGCGGCAGCTCAACGACAAACCGGGCAATGCGTTGATCCTCCCACGCAATCGCAAAATAACGTTGCTCAACCTGTTTGTCATTGGAAACCCCCTTCAGGCTAGTCATAGCCGCGCGCATCCCATCAACAGTAACATTTTCTACAACAACCTCACCGCTATAATCCGCCGCCCAAACATCCTTCAAATATTGATACGGCGAATAACCACGATCGTTTTTCACAAAGTCAAAAACCATATCCCCGCGATCACTCTCAAAAGAGACCCTGACCTGCGATGTCCCATTAGACAACTTCGCACCCTCAGGGATTGTGAACATAAATCCGATTTGCGGATGATAGAAATTCCGCCCTTTCACAAACCCCTGATCCGCACTGTCACCAAAGGTCATCCCGTCAATCATACGCAAATACCGCTCACGGTTTTCAACACCCTGACCGGCAAATTTTGCTGTCTCTGCGCGGGTCTCATGAATACGCTCAGCCGTCGCAGGATGCGTGGCCAGAAAATTCGGCGTGCGTGAATTTTTATTTTTTGCTTTCTTCATCTCTAAAGCCTCATGCAGAAGCATATTATTAAAAAAACTTGCCGCCGCGCCCGGCTGATACCCTGATCTGTTCATATACCGAATACCCAGACTATCCGCTTCAGATTCTTGCCCCCGTGAATAAGAGGCCGTATAAAGCTGATCCCCGAGACCCAAAACTTCGGAAACACCCGGCTGCCCCACTGCAATCGATATAATTTCACGCCCTAATCCTGTCATAACTCTGCGTGAATAACGCTCCGCCCCATGGCGCGCCGTAACATGCGCAACCTCATGCCCAAGGACGGCCGCAAACTCGGCCTCGCTATTCGCCAACGCCATAATCCCGCGCGTCATATAGATATACCCACCCGGCAAAGCAAACGCATTGACTTGCGGCGTATCCAGCAAGTAAAATTTATACGCAATATCCGTACGCTCAGTATATTGCGACACCTTCTTGCCAATCTCATTCAAATAGGCCTGCAGCTTTTCATCCTTATACAACCCGTCACGCTTAACCGCCTCCGCGTGCATCTGCGCGCCGATCTGCAATTCTTGCTGCGGACTCATAAATGGCGCAAACTGGCTTTTACCCGTAGCAGGATTTGTCGAACACCCGCCCAACACAAACGCAACAAATAAAAATCCAAAAACAGTAAAGAAACGCTTGCCCATAAGCCTCCAAAGGGGTCAGATACATCTATGAAACAGATTTTAACGGCAATCCTTCTGCTGACCAACCTCTTTTTTATACATGAGGCCAGCGCAAAACAAAACACACTGACCCTACCCGGTGGAGATTTCTCTGCCTTATCAAATACCGGCAAGGCAACTGTAACCGAAGCCGTTTCCCCCCTCACTCTGAAACTGGACGACGGGCGTTTCGTGCATCTCACTGGCCTAGACTACCCTGACCTTGATTATTACACCCCCGGTGACTACGCAGTAACCGCTGTTGAAATTTTAAACGATTTCCTGAAAGGTCGCACAATCACGCTCTACCAGACAAAATCATCAAGCGCAGGACGCATAAACCGCATGAACCACCAAATTGCTCATATTGTGCGCACCGACAAAGATGTCTGGGTACAGGGCATGCTGCTCTCCCTTGGCCTAGCCCGCGTGCGCACAACGCAATACAACCCCGACATGGCTGCACAAATGCTTGCCCTCGAAAACACCGCCCGCACAAATAAGGAAGGCCTTTGGAACATCCCCGAATTCCAAATCTTAACGCCCGAAAAGGCCGCAGATCATATCGGCTCCTTCCAAATCATCGAGGGACGTGTACGCACCGTCTCCCGCCAGAAAAATACCCTCTACTTAAATTTCGGCGATAACTGGCGCGATGATTTTACGGTGTCGATTACATCTTCAAATCTGCGCAACTTCACCACACAAAAGATAACCCCGGAATCATGGAACGGAAAAAATATGCGCGTTCGCGGCTGGATCGAATCCTATAACGGCCCGCACATAAAACTCGACCACCCTCAGAGCATCGAGCCACTATTCACCCCTGAAGATGAGCCTGAGCCAGAGCCCCCCGCCGCCATCCAAGACCAAGGCAGCGCCCTTCCAAAATTTAATGACTAGATTTTTATTTTAACTTAGGTGCAGTCATTAGGGGGCCGCATTCCGTACGAATAGCATCGTCAACAGGTCCTAAAGCAATGCCCAGAGCTTCTAGCTTCCGATCAATTTCAGGCATCCTCTCATCAAGAATTTCATTAACTCTATCATCATCATATTGCTCGCCAGCAAAATGCAGCTCTGTCTTAATCACCTCACGCTCACTTGCGATTACAGTCTCCCTTACTGTGCTAATATCTGTCTCAGCAACATATCCCATGACAGCATCCGCGTCTTGATCATGAAAAACAGCAAGGCCGTAAGCTTCATATTCTCCAATTCCATAATGTGTTTGCAAACGCGCAACAAGATCTTGGTCAACAGGTCTAATTTGGCGATCCTCTGTCATTAAATCCAAATCGGGAAAAAATTCCGGAGAGATTAAACCAATAGCGCCATAACGACTATACAAAATAGCAGCCTCACGATCACTCAAACCAGGTTCACCATCATAAGCAAATAGCTGCTCCGGCGTAAAACCATCAGGATTTTGAACGATCTCACCCGTAGCTGTTTGCGAGAAACTAGCTGTTGCTTCAACAAATAGAGCAGTACCAAGCTCGTTTTCACCGATTTTTCTTAACTGACACTCCAAAGCCACCGCCCTGGCAACGTCACCAATATTAAATGCATCAAATTTTTCTGACATAATCACTCCCTTATAAATCAAATTTTTTTGCAAATTAACATATTTTGTATTCAGCAACAAGAAAATTAACATATTAAATATAGAAAATTTCCACCATAGCCATCACCGCGCCGCTATGCTAAAACCATTTCATTAATATATTAATGAATCTTCATGCCCATAAAGAAAACAAACAGCCCAGAGGAACAACGCAGCACGATTATCCGGCGCGCCCCGCTCCTTGACC
>CAYGNP010000015.1:0-63996 GCA_964351365.1 uncultured Micavibrio sp. | reverse complement strand
ACTCCGATGCAGCGCTGCGGGTTTGTGAGTGTTATTGGTTTACCTAATGCGGGTAAGTCGACTTTGGTGAATGCACTTGTCGGGGCTAAAGTTTCAATTGTTTCGCGCAAGGTGCAGACAACACGCATGCGTGTTATGGGCATTGCTATGCACAATCACGCGCAGATTATTCTGATTGATACACCCGGTATTTTTCAGCCCAAGAAAACGTTGGAAAAAGCTATGGTTGGTGCGGCGCTTTCGAGTGTGGAGGATACTGAATTTGTTCTGCATATCGTTGATGTTAATTTGAAAAACCCGCTGCGCAGTAACCAGATGATCCTTGATATGCTGCGCAATCAGCATGAAAATACAAATGTACTTTTGGTGCTTAACAAGATTGACCAGTTCCAAAAAGAAAAGCTTTTGACGCTGGCGCAGGAGATGTGCGCAGATTTTCCTTATGCTGGTGTTTTCATGATTAGTGCGTTGAAAAACAAGGGCGTTGAGGATATTGCCGATTATCTGTCGGAACATCTCTGCGTTGGGGAGTGGCTGTATCCTGAGGATCAGATCAGTGATTTACCCATGCGTCTGATGGCCGCGGAAATTACGCGCGAGCAAGTTTATAATCAGCTGCATCAGGAATTGCCCTATTCAATTTATGTCGAGACGGAAAGCTGGGAAGAGTTTGATAATGGCGATGTAAAAATTTCTCAAATTGTATATGTGCAAAAGCAAAGTCAAAAAGGAATTGTTTTGGGCAAAGGCGGGGTTAAACTTAAATCTATTGGTAAGGCAGCGCGCACTGAAATGGAAGAGATGATGGAACGGCGCGTGCATCTTAATCTTTTTGTACGTGTTCAGGAGAACTGGCCGGAGCGCCCTGAGTTTTATGAAGTTTTTGGACTGAGCGCTGTGAAATAAACGCTCGTTTTGTGGATAAAGATTTTTTTTTATTTTTAAGTGATAGCGAAAAAAATGAGTTCCTGATAAAGTGTTTTTACTTGAAAAATTTTGGAAAAATCTATGCGCAATCAATACTTTAGGTATGATTGTCTATTTATTTTGTACCCTTAGCCTGGAGGATTAAATGAGCTGGACTGATGATCGTGTATCACTTTTAACGAAGCTTTGGGGCGAGGGACATACAGCTGCAGAAATTGCCGAAAAACTTGGCGGTGTTACGCGTAATGCAGTGATTGGTAAGGCTCACAGGTTGAAACTCTCGAACCGCGTTTCTCCTATTCAGCAAAATAAAACCGCAGCGTCTTTGCCTAAACCGGCAAACAAGAATGAAGCGCGTAAGGCAGAAGCACCACAGAAATTAAAATCTGTTGCGCTCAAGCGCAGCAATTCAAATAACGAGGTTTATAAAGAGCCTGTTATGAGAAAAGAGGATTTGTATTCACTTGCCGATCTTATGCCGCGGATGTGCCGCTGGCCTTGCGGTGACCCGCGTGATGATGATTTCGGCTTTTGTGGTGATAGTGCTATGGCCGGTCTTCCCTATTGTGCGGCGCATGCGAAAGTTGCTTATCAGGCGGCGACACGTAACCGCATCTTTAAGGAAGAGAAAAAGGCCGTCGTTTCTGATGATCAGGCAGTTGAAGGTCGTTCGAAAAAAGCTTCCGCGTAAGTTTTTTAACTTTATTGCTGTGCGCACACGTTTCCAGTTTTCGTGCAGCAGTAAATGTTTCCTGCGTTGGAAATTCCTCTCAAAAATGTCGGTACGCCTGATATTGGTGCGCAGGTTTTTGTAGGAATAACCCAGTTCACAGTTTTGCACTTAATTTTATTGTTTCCTATTGCATAAGCTGCTTTTCCATCTGGGCATACATTGCCCGTTGATGGATCGGTATCAAGCAGCACTTCCAGATCTAGGCAATCTACGCTGTCCGTTCCTTGGCAATATCTACTTGATGCTGTACTGGTCTCGACTTTCATATCCCCTCTTAAATGAAGTCTCTCTGCGGGATTTCTTGTACCAATTCCAACGTCACCCAGATTGGTATTATTTATCACTCTTTGAGAATTTGTACTAAATGGTGATATCTCCCAGAGATTATCGAAACCTATGCTTTCGTAATATAAGAGGTCGTCATAATAGTTACTATTTTGCGCTGATGATCGAATTCCCTGAACAAAAATCGCATCTGTATTGTCGCAATTTTCAAAGTCTATGGGTAGCGCACCTCCGCCAACTGATGAGCCCGGGGGTGGGGTTACAGGGTTTCCTGTAATCATATCAATAACAGTTAAATTACAGTCAAATCCTTGCTTTCCGTC
Source organism: uncultured Micavibrio sp. (assembly GCA_964351365.1). GTDB lineage: Bacteria > Pseudomonadota > Alphaproteobacteria > Micavibrionales > Micavibrionaceae > UBA1672. The sequence goes on along the minus strand of CAYGNP010000015.1, from coordinate 61,728 downwards.
TATGCTATAAGCACCCATCCTGTTCGGACCATGAGAAATAAAGGCATAATGCGCAGAGTCAGGCGGTGTAGTTAAATTTACATCATTTTCATCTATGATGCGTATGGCTCCTGTTTCAGGATTAGCGGGGTTCAAAGGCCCATGAATCGCAGTATTTGTCATTGATTCAGTGACTGCGTAGCTATATAAGGATCCATAGCCGTCTTGTCGTACGCTCCATCTGAATTTTGATCTATCGCCGACCTGATTGAAAATTGTACTGAACGGAATCACGCCTATCATTACGACGTCACCATTTGAGCTATTATCCACATCTCGGCTGAACGATGTTGTGCAACTAAGTCCGCCAGGGGTTCCTGCACAACTCTCTGTGTCAAACGCGATATCTGCAAAGTTTCGACATTGCGAGACACCATAATTTGGATCGTTTGCTGATAATGTCGGGTCGGCAGGACATGGATAAACGCCCCGCTCTCTATAGTATTGGAATAAAGCAGTTTTTATAATCTCTGCGTTTTCTTTTGTTTTTTGTAATTCCTGGTTTTTCAAAAAATATTTTAGTGAGCTTGCAATTGTGAGTCCCACAAAGCCTGAGACAATCAGAACAAGAGCCATCTCTATCAAGGAGAAACCATCTTTGTTTTTTATGTTATTTTTCATTTTCCCATTCCTTTTTAATATCTTTAGAAATTCTCGCCCGAAGTACATAGGCAGTTTGAATAGTTTTTATACAGGGGGTTGCCACTCGCGTTTTGGCCAGCACCAACATGACATAGTGAAATGTTATCGGTACATGTACAAGATGTCCCAACATTATAGCCTAATCCAACATCTTGCGCTGTCCCATCACCAATTGCAATTTCTGATCTTACAACTTTACATGGTGAACATTTTGTAGTGCTCACTTGCAACCATTGATTAGGGTCAGGCTCAAACTGACCCAGGACGCAATTGTAGAATCTTTTAAACTGTGTACCTGGCCCTTCAGTCATTGGGTCTGGGCACGCAATATCCTCAAGTATAAAGTCAGAGCTGTCGCACGTACATGTAGGCCCAGGATGGACTATTGGGCTTTGAAAATAGCCTGGGTTCGGAATATTACCGTATGCCGTTGTCAAAGACGTTGCTGGACATACCCACTTTTTCTCGCTTACAGATGCGACATCAGTTCTGGCACCAAAAGGCGATGTCCAGCTATTTTTATGGCCTGGTAGACAAAGATTATCACTAATTGCGTCTGAATTTGACTTACAAGTACAGTTATTTAAGCCAGAAACATTTGTGATATTTTGCGGATCAAAAATCGCTGTTGTTGGATCAGCACATGCTGTCGTGTAGGTTACATTGACGTTACCGTCTAGCCCGTTCGTTCCGGTTGTCCCTTTTTCCAGATCGTAGTATGCATTACAGCTCATTGTTTTACTTGCTTGCCCACCATCCACACAGGTACAAAGGTTGGAGAGCGTTATGACCGGTGACCAAACATGCTCTGTTTGAGGACATTGGTGTTTCTGGATAAGTATCTTGTCTCTATCAGAATTGTTTCCGCAAACCTCTAATGCTATTCTATAGTCTTCACGGCACCAACAGTCATGGTAACTATTGTTGTTGTCTAGATCTTCTCCCGTGTATGATGTCTCAGCCATAGCGCGAGAGTCTGTTGAGTTAGGCGGCTCAGAAAAGGCCTGTGATGCGCTTAACTTTATTCTCTCATGAGCATGTTTATATTCCCAGGATGTAGAATCGTTGCATTGATAAATATCTTTGACCAGTCCTGTATCGTGGTTGGGACCACAATCTTCTATCACCCTCGGCTGGCTGTTGAGCGCGTCCACGCCGACCACATTTGATAATAGCTCTTTTAATGTCGTTCTATTGCCTGCAGCGGCGGCATATATCAAATCTATATTTGGCAGAGCGGCTATTAACTTGTCTTTGAAATAAGTAGCTGGCGGTGAGGGGAGCTTGCGGCACTCCCCCGAATAGACCGCACTGTAATTGCCCTGCGTTACACTCGGCAGGGTCCGGTCCGGCCCACATGTGGTTGGAACCTCCATCGCAGAACAGGAGGGCGGGGGCAAACCGTTGCATTTTACCTTACCCCCTTCAACCGCGGCTATGAAGGAGTCTGACGGGCAGGACATGAAAATCTCCTCCCGGCATATCGGACCACCGTTTTCTATCCCCACCAGATATTTCGTTGTCATACCATCGTAACAACTCATACCCTCTGCGCCTGAGGATATAAGCTCCTCCGGATTACTCCCTGACAAATTACCAGATAACAGCTTGGGCTGAAAACAATCCGAACTGCTCGTCGCCCCCTCCTCACACAGCCGCTCCACATATATGTCACCTTCTGCTATCACCGTCCCATTATCGGCGCCGTTATTTAAAACATCCAGCTCGTTCTTGTTGCTCAGGTCAGATGTCACTAATGCGCCTATCGCTATGCTGTCTGAATCCTTCAAATAAATCAGTGAACTCCCAGGCGCTGTCCGCTTCCATTCCGTCGGCAAAACAGAGCTGAAAAAACGCGTCCGGTCATCATAAGACCCGTCATATTCTCCAGATGCAAACACAGAGTCACCATCACAATTCTCCTGCTCCCCGGCTGAGCCCAACGTACACACACTCGCAACGTTGCCTGTGCGCGTCACGGCACCAATCCGGTTCGGACCGCTTGATATAATTACAAAATGAGCCCGGTCATTCGGACTCACCAATGACAAGGAAGGGTTCGCCTGATCGACAATCCCTATACCGCCTCCAGCCATATCAAAGCTGTCTTCATCTGTCATATCCAGTGTCACTGCGTATCTTAAACGCATCTGATACGTGTCATAGGAATCAAATTCCTGAATATTCAATGTCTTGAATGGCAAAGATCCAACAATCACAGCCTGGCCACCTATATTACTCGCGTATGTGCACAAACCATTCGCGCAGCTCCCGATCGCTGGACCCGTCGTTAAACAATCTGAAAGCTCAAAACCGTAATCCAAATCACCTGGAACTGCCGTGCTTGAAGCAGGGCACGGGTAGCGGCCATAAACAACACTAAATGCACTAATGTTATCACGCGTGTCGCTGATCCGCGCCTCCGTTATCGCGTATTGCTGCTGCTTAAGGTGGCCGTTATATAACGACATCCCGGATACCATCAGCATTCCAACTATTATCATGCCTATCGATATCTCTAATAACGAAAAGCCTGCGACCGTTTTTTCTTTTTTATGCCAATACATTTTGTATATATATTCCTAATTAATTTTTGCTTATGTTTTATATTATCAAAATATTTGTCCCGATGTACACAAACAATTACCATAAATTGTGTATGTCGGCTCTCCGCTTGCGTTTGATCCTGATAATTTATGACAGTTTTGTGCGGTTGTTCCACAGGTGCACGAGCTATCTACTTTTCTGCCTAAAGCAACCGTACTATTTGTTGATATAGGCGCGCCCTCAGGTTGCTTTATATTACAATCGAAACATCCCTCAAGGCCGGGTAAATCAACAAGTTCCCATTTTTCCTGATCTGTTTCGAATGTGTTCGTATCACAGTTAAAATATTTTTTGTACGTTGCTCCTAAACCCTCTTTTTGGGGTTCATCACAACCAAATGTTTCTGTTTTGTATTCACTGCTATTACATTCACAAGATGGAATTGTTCCCGGATAGCTTGTTTCCGGGCCCCAATAGCCTGGGTCAGGAACACCATAGGAGGATGTTGCTGGGCAAACCCACTCAGTTGTTTTGATGTCCGTTACGCCGATTTCAGATCCAAAAGTTGATGTCCAGTTATTTGTGTACCCTGGCGGGCAGTAAGTACGTGTAGCGGGAGGATTATTCTGGGTTTTACATCTGCAACTATCTAAATTTTCTACCGCTGTAATGTTTTCAGGATTAAGTACTTGATTGCCTGATACGCATTTTGCTTTATATTTTACGGTTACTATTCCATCCAAGCCGTTTGTGCCAGTGGTTTTATTCATTAAATCATAATATTCGTTGCAACTCAGAGCCTCTTCCAATTCCTCGTTCTCTTGGCATTTGCATAAATTATTAAGCGTTGTTACATTTGACCATTTATGCTCCGTTTGAGGACATTGGTGTTTCTGGATAAGTATCTTGTCTCTATCAGAATTGTTTCCGCAAACCTCTAATGCTATTCTATAGTCTTCACGGCACCAACAGTCATGGTAACTATTGTTGTTGTCTAGATCTTCTCCCGTGTATGATGTCTCAGCCATAGCGCGAGAGTCTGTTGAGTTAGGCGGCTCAGAAAAGGCCTGTGATGCGCTTAACTTTATTCTCTCATGAGCATGTTTATATTCCCAGGATGTAGAATCGTTGCATTGATAAATATCTTTGACCAGTCCTGTATCGTGGTTGGGACCACAATCTTCTATCACCCTCGGCTGGCTGTTGAGCGCGTCCACGCCGACCACATTTGATAATAGCTCTTTTAATGTCGTTCTATTGCCTGCAGCGGCGGCATATATCAAATCTATATTTGGCAGAGCGGCTATTAACTTGTCTTTGAAATAAGTAGCTGGCGGTGAGGGGAGCTTGCGGCACTCCCCCGAATAGACCGCACTGTAATTGCCCTGCGTTACACTCGGCAGGGTCCGGTCCGGCCCACATGTGGTTGGAACCTCCATCGCAGAACAGGAGGGCGGGGGCAAACCGTTGCATTTTACCTTACCCCCTTCAACCGCGGCTATGAAGGAGTCTGACGGGCAGGACATGAAAATCTCCTCCCGGCATATCGGACCACCGTTTTCTATCCCCACCAGATATTTCGTTGTCATACCATCGTAACAACTCATACCCTCTGCGCCTGAGGATATAAGCTCCTCCGGATTACTCCCTGACAAATTACCAGATAACAGCTTGGGCTGAAAACAATCCGAACTGCTCGTCGCCCCCTCCTCACACAGCCGCTCCACATATATGTCACCTTCTGCTATCACCGTCCCATTATCGGCGCCGTTATTTAAAACATCCAGCTCGTTCTTGTTGCTCAGGTCAGATGTCACTAATGCGCCTATCGCTATGCTGTCTGAATCCTTCAAATAAATCAGTGAACTCCCAGGCGCTGTCCGCTTCCATTCCGTCGGCAAAACAGAGCTGAAAAAACGCGTCCGGTCATCATAAGACCCGTCATATTCTCCAGATGCAAACACAGAGTCACCATCACAATTCTCCTGCTCCCCGGCTGAGCCCAACGTACACACACTCGCAACGTTGCCTGTGCGCGTCACGGCACCAATCCGGTTCGGACCGCTTGATATAATTACAAAATGAGCCCGGTCATTCGGACTCACCAATGACAAGGAAGGGTTCGCCTGATCGACAATCCCTATACCGCCTCCAGCCATATCAAAGCTGTCTTCATCTGTCATATCCAGTGTCACTGCGTATCTTAAACGCATCTGATACGTGTCATAGGAATCAAATTCCTGAATATTCAATGTCTTGAATGGCAAAGATCCAACAATCACAGCCTGGCCACCTATATTACTCGCGTATGTGCACAAACCATTCGCGCAGCTCCCGATCGCTGGACCCGTCGTTAAACAATCTGAAAGCTCAAAACCGTAATCCAAATCACCTGGAACTGCCGTGCTTGAAGCAGGGCACGGGTAGCGGCCATAAACAACACTAAATGCACTAATGTTATCACGCGTGTCGCTGATCCGCGCCTCCGTTATCGCGTATTGCTGCTGCTTAAGGTGGCCGTTATATAACGACATCCCGGATACCATCAGCATTCCAACTATGATCATGCCTATCGATATCTCTAATAACGAAAAGCCTGATTGCTTTGTTTGTGATTTTAGTTGATAGGGACGCATATAATCTCTCCCAGAGCGTTAACGCCGTTTGCAATCAGATTAGATGAATTACAATCAACATCAGCATAGCCAGAGACTTCTAAAACTTTTCCCAGTGGGTCTATTTTAGTATCAGTTATGTCCACGAGAGTTTGGCAGAAAACACCAGTGTTTTTAGTACCTGGCACAGGTTCTTTTGTTCCAATTGTTGTTACAGCTTGTTCACCATAAAAATTATTACTTGCATCACATCTCATTTCTGGACGGCTCCCGGTTATAAGTTCTGTATCCATGCAATCTGCAGAGTTGTCACACAGAACATCCACTTTTAAACGCCCACCGTCATCAGCATTAGTGCCAACTGAATATAGAGGGTCAGTGGGATCGTATTTCCTCTCTATCTTAATACCGCCATCTACATGCAAAGCTGCTGCAGGATTATTGGTTCCCACGCCTACTTTCGCGGCAAGTGTGAGTGAATATTCGTTATCAGGATAAGCCATGTTATTTCTATGCTCAAACCATAGTACTGAAGGGAAGGTCTCTTGTCCTACTGTGACATCATCATAGAATCTTTGGCCATTAGCCAAAGAAAAAAGACGGGAATCATCATTAATTATGAATTCCTCATCAAAATCACAATTTTCATTATCATAACCATCCAACATGGGTCCACAGGGAGATATTGAAACGCCGTCCTTAGAAAAACCGCCTACTTTTGAGCCACCGGTGGAAAATAGCAGAATTTCATGATTTACTATCGTTGGAAAAGTATCTGTGGCAGCATCATAAACCCTTGCTCTTATTCTTCCTCCGCTTGTTGAAGCTGGAATTGTCAGCTGGTGAGTTACAGCGTAGATAATTTTGTTATCCCAAAAATCTAGCTCGCTTTGCTGTTGCATTTTTATGGTTGCAAAGGGGAGGGCGCCTATAATAACTGCATCAGCCGTATCACTTGTTTTGCATATTCCATCTGATACGAACCAAGATCCGCTCGAGCACAAATCTAGGTTTACTAATGTACAATCACCAGACACTCCGTAATCTGTGTCTCCTGGGCCAAGCGCAAGGCTTGCCGGGCATGGATATGAGCTTGTTAAACTTGCGTAATATTGATTTATACCATCTCTGGCCTGAGCGAGGATACCTTGAGTTTCATAGTAGCTATCTCTTACTGAATTTCGGCGATACTCATTCAGAAATGGAAGAGCTATCAAGCCTATAACAAGAAGAGAAACAGAGACTTCGATCAGTGAAAAGCCCCTTTGATTATTTTTTTTGTTATTGGCTGTATTCCTTTTGAATACAAAATATTTTAGCATGTTCGTTACCAGTGCTCTTTGTTAAAATAAGAACTATACACCTCTAACGTTATCATGGATTTACTTAAAATTTTATGAAATAAGAGAGCCTATCATTTAGAAAAATGCAAGTTTTTTAAATATTAGCCGTTAAATCAGTTGTAAATCAACGGCTTCGCGGCCTTTGTCAACGATTTTCAGGGTCACTTTTACGCGTTGGCCCGCCTCAATATCAGTTAAATCAAGCTTATCGAGAAGGGTTTTATGGATAAAAACGTCCTTCATGCCATCATCGGGGATAATAAAACCGAAGCCTTTTTCCGGTTTATACCATTTTACGAGCCCGCCCATTGTGATTGTTCCATTTTCCTCATCCATTTCGGGAATTGTACTCATGGTGCCTTTGTCCAAAATTTCCGTAACTTCACGAATTTGATGGCCCTTATCGCCGTTACAGACTTTGCACATTAAAACTGCACCCTCGCCAATGGAGTGCATGCCAATTTGCTGAAGAGTGGTTATGTGGAGGAATGCATCGTAGCTCTCGTCTTCAGGGACAACAAAGCCAAAACCCTTGGCACCGTTAAACCATTTGAGATGCATTTTAACAAGAGAGAGGTCTTCTTCGGGAGATGAAGCTTTTTGAACGCTATCTTTAACCATAGAAACGCCTTTTATTTTAACAGAAACACTATTTTACACACAGAAATGATGAGGTCAGAACGACCATTTTCATAGTGCCCTATTTTTTAAATAAAATCCAGCCCTCTTGTGGATTGTTTTTCTTTTTAATTTTTTATTTGATCTTTTTTATGCTGTGCAGCACATGTTTCATACTTGCATTTATTTGTTTTATGTTAGAATTTTTATTATGAATGATGACGTATTACCATGGCTTTCATATTATCCCGAGCACGTAAACTGGCATGAAAAAATTGTGCCTAAGCCTGTTTTTGCTCTTTTGGAGGAAACAGCTCAAAAATATCCTGATCATGCAGCATTTGATTTTTTGGGCAAAAAATATAACTGGGCGCAGATTTATGATATGGCGCGCAAACTCGCGCGAGGCCTTCAAAATCAGGGCGTTGGCAAGGGGCAAAATGTTGGTATTTTCCTGCCGAACACGCCTTATTTTCTGGTTGCATACTATGGCATTTTAATGAGCGGGGCGAGCGTCGTGAATTTGAATCCGCTTTACGCGGAGGACGAACTTGCGCATCTGATCGAGGATAGCGAGATTGATTATGTGTTCTCGTCCGATCTTGAGATGCTGCATGGGAAGATGATGAAGATGCTGCACTCCACGCGGCTACGTCACATTATTATTTGCCCGTTTAAAGATGTTTTACCGTTTCCGAAAAATATTCTTTTTTCGATTTTTAAACGGAAAGACATTGCAAAAATCGAAGCGGATGCCCGCATTATTTTCTTTGACCGTCTGTGTCATAATAAAGGTGATGCGGTTATCCCCGAGATTGATCCGCTGCATGATATGGCGGTGATGCAATATACGGGCGGGACGACGGGGCTGCCCAAGGGGGCGATGCTGAGCCATAATAATGTCTATGTGAACGCGATGCAGGCTAAAGCGTGGTTTTATGATGTGCAACCGGGCGGTGATAAGATGCTTGGCGTGCTGCCGTTTTTTCATGTGTTTGCGATGACGGCGGTGATGAATTTCAGCGTTGCGAACGCGCTGGAGATTATTGCTCTGCCGCGCTTTGATCTTGAGGATACGCTCAAGGTTATTGCCCGGAAAAAGCCGACGTTGTTTCCGGCGGTCCCAGCGATTTATAGCGGAATTAATAACTCGCCCTTGCGGACAAAATATGATCTGTCCTCGCTGAAATATTGTTTATCGGGGGGTGCGCCTCTGCCGGTTGAGGTCAAGCGTAAATTTGAGGAAAAAACCGGATGCGTTTTAATTGAAGGCTATGGCCTGACTGAGAGCTCGCCTGTTGTATGTGTTAATCCGGTGGAGGGGGAGAACAAGGCGGGATCGATCGGCCTGCCGTTTCCGCAGACGATCATCGAGATCGTTAATGTGGAGGATAAGAAAACCCTGATGCCTATCGGTGAGCGCGGGGAGCTGTGCATTCGCGGGCCGCAGGTGATGATGGGGTACTGGCGTAAACCCAATGCGAATGCTGATACTTTGCGTGAAACGTCTGATGGGGATCTGCGCCTGCATACGGGCGATATTGCGATTATGGATGAGCAGGGCTACGTGTTTATTGTCGACCGGCTGAAGGATATGATTATCACGAACGGTTATAATGTTTATCCGCGCAATGTCGAGGAGGCGATATACAAGCATCCAAGCGTTGAGGAGTGCATCGTTGCGGGATTACCTGATGAAAAACGAGGAGAGCGCGTTGTGGCCTGGATCAAGCTCAAGGACGGGCGGGAGTTATCGGAAGATGATTTGCGCGCGTTTTTAGAGGATAAAATCTCCAAGATGGAAATTCCCAAAAGCATTGAGTTCAGGGACGAGCCCTTGCCCAAGACGATGATCGGCAAACTCAGCCGTAAGGATGTTGTGGCGCAGGCTTTGTCAGCATCATGAATTAGCTTCGTAAAACCCCGCCGCATTTTTCTGCCACTGCATCAATAACCGCGGCGGAGAGGGTTTCGAGCTGTTCTTCGCTTAACGTGGCCTCAGTCGGTTCGATCGTGATTGTCAAAGCGAGAGATTTGAAGCCAGGCTCTATGCCTTTTCCAACATAGACATCAAAGATTTCAGCGTGAGTGATCAGTTTTTTATCGGCGGATTTTGCCGCGCGCACCAGATCATCGGCGTTTACCGTGTCTTTTACGACAAAGGCGAAATCCCGAAAGACAGGCTGGAACGACGAGAGATGCAGTAAAGGTTTTGCCGTGCCCTTATTGCGCGGGGCGGGAATATTTTCGAGGAAGACCTCAAAGCCGACCATCGGGGTTTTGATATCCATATCATCAAGAATGGCGGGGTGAATCTCGCCGAACTGCGCAATTACATTTTTGCCAAGCCGCATAACGCCGGAGCGTCCGGGGTGGTAATAACCGGGTGCATCATTTGAGATTTGTGCATTTGCTGCGGGCGCGCCGCATGCGGCCAAAACTTCGAGTGCATCGGCTTTTGCGTCATAGGCATCGACGCTGCGTTTTTGTAGATCGGGAGCCCAGTGACGACCGGTTTTCTCCCCTGCCCTAATGCCAGCAGCGATGAAGGCCTGCCCATCCGGTTTGGTGGATTGGAAAACCGGCCCGACTTCGCACAAGGCCACATCGGCGTATCCGCGATCTGCGTTTCTTTGTGCGGCCTGTATCAGGTTTGGCAAAATGGAGGGGCGCATCTGATCGAGCTCTGCGCTGATCGGGTTTGACAGCGTGAGCGCAGGATTATCGTTAGATCCGAAATGAGCTGCCAGCGCCTTTGGCATGAAAGACCATGTGACGCATTCACTCAGGCCTGCTATGGCCATTGCAGCGCGGGCGGTGCGGGAATTTTTGAGGTTTTGGGTTTCGCTTATGCGCCCTGCCCCGCTGTCTTTTGTCACTGACACGGGCTCGATCTTGTCAAAGCCATGTATGCGGATAACTTCCTCGACCAGGTCTGCGGGTCCTTCGATATCGCCGCGCCATGAGGGAGGGGATACCAGATCGCCATCGACCGTGAAGCCTAGATTTTTAAGAATTTGAATTTGCTGTTTTGGCTCAATTTTTACGCCGCAAAGCTTTTCAGTGAGCGCGGAATCGAAATTTATGCTGCGTTTCCATTTCGGTTCTTCGCCTGCCTTAACGATTTCGCTGATTTGTGTTTCGCTGGTTCCGCAGAGCTCCTGCACCAGACGCGTGGCGATTTCGATGCCGGTTTTTGTGAATTCGGGGTCTATGCCGCGCTCGAAACGGTAGCGCGCATCGCTGAGGATTCCCAGATCACGTCCAGCACGGGCGATGCGCATGGGATTGAAATAGGCTGATTCAATAAAGACGTTTACCGTGTTTTCGTCAACGCCAGTTGATACACCGCCGACAATACCGCCAAAACCTATCAGGCCGGAGCCGTCTGTAATGCCGACTACGCCGTCGATAGCTTCATAGCTTTTGTCGTTCAGGGCGTCTAGTTTTTCGCCCTGTTTGCAGCTTCGCACGATGATATCGCCTTTGATTTTATCTGCGTCGAACACATGGAGCGGGCGGGCGTAATCCATGGTCATGAGATTGGTGATGTCCACAAGCGCAGATATCGGGCGCAGGCCAATGGCCTTGAGGTGATTTTGCAGCCACGCTGGTGATGGGCCGTTTTTGATGTTTTTGATCAGGCGGCCATAAAAAACATTGCAGCCGTCTTTGTCTTCGATTTTAACATTGATGGGGGATTTGAATGTGCCTTTTACGGCGCTTTCATCGATGGGTTTTAGTGTACCTAAACCTGCGGCGGCAAGATCGCGCGCGATGCCCCTCACGCCCGTACAGTCCGCACGGTTTGGTGTTACGCCGATTTCAACGAGCTTGTCGTTCAGGCCAAAAACTTCGGCCATAGGTATGCCGATGTCGAATTTATCATCAACCTCTATGATGCCATCATGGGAGTCAGAGAGGCACATTTCCTTTTCCGAGACAAGCATGCCATTTGAGTCCTGGCCCCGGATTTTGGTTTTTTTTAAGGTTACATCAAGGCCGGGGATATAGGTTCCTTCAGGGGCGAAGATACCCTTCATCCCTGCCCGCGCATTGGGGGCTCCGCAAACAACCTGCATCGTGCCCTGATCGGTTTTAACCATGCAGACGCGCAGTTTATCCGCGTCAGGGTGCTTTTCGGCAGATTCCACATAGGCAACCTTGAAGGGTGCGAAGATAGCGGCCTTATCTTCAAAGCTTTCAAGCTCAAGCCCTATGTTGGTAAGGGTTTCGCAGATTTTTGTATCGCTGGCGTCCGTGTCCAAATGGTTTTTCAATGCGTTGATCGTGAATTTCATTTTATTTTCCTTTGTCTGCGGTCCTAGCCTAATGGCAATACATATAATGTAAAGTTCAGTTTTATTCCAAAATTTTCATACATGGCTTTGGCCTCGACATTCCCAAACTGAGCGAGCCAGTAAAGCCTTGCCCAGTTTTCCTTTTTGCCGATTTTTGTAACTTCGTTCACCATTCTTTTGCCGATGCCCTTGCGCCGGTGCGCGGGATCGACGAACACATCTTGCATATAACAGACCGGGTTGATCTGGCCGGTGGTGGGGTGGAGGATGTAATGCACTATGCCCACCAGATCATCGCCCATATGTGCGCCTATACCGTTGACCTGCGTGTTGTTGGGGTCGATCAGGCGGCTCCAGGTTTCGGTGGTGACTGATTCGTCGCGCTGGCCAAGATTGTTGCCATCCCAAAGGGGCAGCCAGTTGCCGAAATCATCCAGCGCGAGGGGGCGTATGGTGAGTCGGTTCATGGGACTACAGCCTCATATTTCAAATCATAAACGTATGATTTTTTGCCTTTCCTGCTTACCCAGATACCTTCTGGCGGATGTTCATTATTTTGGTCTTCTTTTTGAACGTCCCAAGGCCTACCCATAACAGATTTCGTGTCTTCGTCGTAAGCGACCCAGCCCAAATCATTTTTGTATGTTATCCAAAGGTCCTGATCTCGTCGTTTATACGCATATTTATTATCGCTCACATTCTTTCGGTCAAACTCGTAGACCAAGTCATCGCTCAAACGTTTTAGCAGAAAGAAATCGTGTTTTTTCATTGGATGCTTTTTAAGGCCTGTCTTGAGGATCAAAGCCGTAATGGCCAAGCCAGCGTATATCGCTCTCGTAGAAGGTGCGTAAGTCCGGTATGCCGTATTTCAGCATCGCCATGCGCTCTATGCCCATGCCAAAAGCAAAGCCCTGATATTCATCAGGATCGAGGCCGCAATTTTTGAGCACGTTGGGGTGCACCATTCCGCAGCCGCCAATCTCCATCCAGCCATCAACGCTGCCGTCTTTATTTGCGCCGATTTTGAGGCCGCCGTCTTTGCGGCTGCAGGAGATATCAATTTCTGCGCCCGGTTCAACGAAGGGGAAAAAGCTGGGGCGGAACTGTACGCGCAAGCCCTCGATATCAAAGAATGCGCGGACCATGTCCTGCAGGCAGCCCTTGAGGTGGCCCATATGGGTGGATTTATCGATGACGAGTGCCTCTATTTGATGGAACATCGGCGTGTGAGTCATGTCGTAATCAGAGCGGTAGGTGCGACCAAAGCAAATGATTTTGTGCGGAGGTTTGTTATTTTGCATATGGCGTATCTGAACGCTTGATGTATGGGTGCGCAGCAATTTTTTGACGTGCTCTTCCTCGGCGCTTTCATCATCGGGAAGGAAGAAGGTGTCCTGCATCTCGCGCGCGGGGTGGCCGGGCGGGAAATTCAGGGCTGTGAAATTGAAATAATCGCTTTCGATATCCGGCCCTTCGGCAACGGAAAAGCCCATATCCGCGAAGATGGCGGTGAGCTCCTCTATGGTTTGAGAGATGGGGTGGATTGTCCCCTTTTCGTGCGGGCGCGGGCTGAGGGTGATATCGATTTTTTCATCGACAAGGCGGGCATCAATGGCCTGTTTTTTCAAGGCGCTTTCCTGTTTTTTGATCAGCTCGGCGATTTCGTCCTTGAGCGCATTCAGCGCCTGGCCCTTGGTTTTTCGCTCCTGCTCGTCCATCTGACCCAGTGTTTTCATCAGCGCAGTGATGCGCCCCTTTTTGCCGAGCACGGTAACGCGCACGTCATCAAGGGTTTTCAGGTCGTTGGCGGCAGTGATTTCACCTGCAATTTCGGTTTTTAGCTGTTTTATATCATTCATGGGATTGGATTTAACACGAGATTGCGCGGGAAATAAAGCGGAAAACGCGCTTTTCAGGCGCAAAATTGTAAATTATGTAAATAATGTGCTATGATTGAGGAAATGCATTATTATATAAGGGTTTAAGCGATGGTTGATAATAATTATGAGGCTATGATTGAGCGGGAGAGGCGACATATCGGGCATATCATAGAGGCAGTGCGCAGTTTCCGAAGCCTTTTCGGCGCCCGGGGGTTTGCTCATCGCGCGGTAATGGCCCGTCTTGAGGCGCTCGATGGTTTTCTTTCCAATTACAACGGCATTTTATTTGAAAATGGTCGGCCTTTGGACACTAAGTTCAGGCGTGAGACGCACCGAACCCTGAGCCAGTCGCTTGTTCTGATCAAGGCGCAGCTTTTTTTTGACCTGTCCATGCCTGATCAGGATGTTGCAAGGCCGCTGGAAAATCCGGATTGTTTTTTTGACCTGCTGAGCCATGCCAAAGCCAGCGGGAAGGACATCAGCGCCGATTATGACGATTTGTTTGCGCAGCTGGATATTCTGATCCAGATCCAGAATGATTATACAGCTGTTTTGCTTGCGGATAATCTGAAGGAGCAGTTTTTTGATCTTCTTGGAGCCCCGGGCCTGGAAGTTCTTCTGGAGCAGGTTGATTATGTCCGCAGTGTTCTTGAGAGCAATCAAGCCAAGCTTGAGGCTGCGGAAAATGCGCTTAAAAAGCTCCATCAGGACCGCGCGCAGACAGCTGCAATGCTGATCCAGACGCAAAGGGGGATTGATGAGACGCGGCGCGCTTTGGGACTGGAGCCGGTATTCGGATTATTCCCCAAGGTGGTTGATAATGCCAAAAGCCCCGCGAATATGGCGCTGGTGGCGAATGATGTTTGATTTTTTTATATTTGCTACATCCTTTTCAAAATCCCCGGCACTGCGGTCAGGGGGATAAAGGGGGAAAAACCTTTTAAACTCATATATAATTATGGTAGCATTTTCTAATTGTGAGGAGAACTTTATGAGTAAGACGTCAGTTTTTGGATTATATTTTTTCGTTGTCATTTCCTTTGTCATGATCCTTCTCATGTTTTTAGGGAGTGATGTCTTTAGGAATTTAAACAGATTTATTGCTGAATCTTGGACTGGAGGCCCTTTAGCTATTGAAACGCTTGCTCAAAAAGAAGCAGAGTGGAAAAAAGGTTACGCTAATCCCAGCGGAATTGATGGTGAGATCGATCCTAAGCGCGCCAAAAAAATGGAAGCGCTGTATCGTGATTTAGCCAGCCATGATGTCAGTGAATTTTTCAAAAAAGATGTTCCCTTTGATGAAGCACATATGACAACTCCGTATATTTTAACTTGGGTTGCTTTGAGTGTTGCAGACACTATGACTTTTTCTTTTAATGATATAGAGGCCAGGCTTTCTAAATCGTCACGATATTTTACAGACAAGGGATGGGCAGAGTTTTCTAAGGCACTTGAAAAAAGTCGAATTCTTGAAAAAGTGCGCGCCAACTTACAAACTGATTCTGCAGCACCACATAGCGCTCCTAAACTATTATCAGAAGGGGTCGTTGCAGGGCGTTATCAATGGGTTGTTCAGTTGCCTCTAAATTTGGCATATCAAGCTGGCGCTCGAAGATATGACCAAGGCTTGCTTGTGACCGTTGTCGTTGTGCGCTCTGATGATCCGAAACATCCTTATGGCATTGGCATTGAGCACTGGGTCGTTGCATCGCCGTGATTAAAGTTTCCACATCCTTTTCAAAATCCCCGGCACTTCGGTGAGGGACGAGATTAGGTGGTCTGGCTTTGCGGCGCGCAGTCGTTTTTCACTGATACATCCCCCTGTTATGCCGATGGAGGTAATGCCTAAATGGCGTCCAATGTCCGGCTCTTCGCGGCTGTCGCCGATGATGAAGGCATTATGCACATGATAGCCGCGTTTGACCATGAAGTCCGAAAGGCGTTCAAGTTTACTGGTGGTGTTTAAAATGCTGGTGCCGTTGCAGGTATTGGCGGAAATAAAGCTGAAATGATGCCTTATTTTCAAGCGGTTTAGATGAGATTCGATCTTGGGCTCGAGGTAATTGCTCAGGATGATGCAATCGATATTTTTTTGCTTTAGCCATTCTAGCAATGGACGCGCTCCGGCACGGGTGCGAGCATTTCTGGCGAGGCTGTCATAGGCATTTTGGAAAATTTCATTGGCCTCATCCTTTGTGGCCAGAACGCGGTCGATATCTATGCCGTTGCGTTTGTAATAATGGATGATCGGGAAGTCGAAGGTTTCGAGCTGCTTTTTATAGCTTATAGGCTCGGCGCCATAGAATTTCAGACATTCATTGGATGCCAGCCAGGCCTGACGTGTGTCTGCAAGGATGGTTCCGTTCCAGTCAAAGATTGCGAGTTTTTGGGTCGTCATTTTGATTTCCGGATCCCCGCTTTCGCGGGGATGACGGTCGGGTGTTTTAGGCCGCTTTTTTCAAAGCGTCAGAAGCCGTTTTTGCAATAGCGGCGAATTGCTCCGGCTCGCGGATGGCGATGTCGGAGAGAACTTTGCGGTCCAGGTCGATACCGCTTAGCTTCAGGCCGTGCATAAATGTTGCATAGGTCATGTCATGCAAACGTGCGGCGGCGTTGATGCGCTGTATCCACAATGCGCGGAAGGTGCGTTTTTTGGCGCGGCGGTCGCGGTAGGCGTACTGGCCTGCCTTTTCAACAGCCTGAACCGCCGTGCGGAAACAGTTTTTCCGTCTGCCGTAGTAGCCTGCAGCTTGTTTAATGACTTTTTTGTGTCTTGCGCGGGCGCGTGGGCCCCCTTTAACTCTTGCCATATCTTAGTTCCCCCCTATTGCTTTTTTATTGTAGGGCTTTGATTTGCGGGTCTTGCGCGCATAGGGAAGATAATTTCCAAGAATAATCTTCTCGTCGGGTTGAGCAAGAACCTCAAGGCCGCGAGCCTTGCGCTTCATAGATTTTGGCTTGTTCATCATCATGTGGCTTGTGAAGGCTTGTTTGGCCTTTACACGACCTTTTGCGGTGACTTTAAACCGCTTTTTCGCACTGGAGTGCGTTTTCATTTTCGACATTTTCTTCTCCTTAAATGGTCAATAATCTATGGTCGAGGCAGCCGAATTTAGCCAGACCATATGCATACACTTTTGTGTAAGTTTGGCGTTTATACACATTTACCCTTGCTAAAGTCAAGCTCTTCGTTCTTTTGCTGTAATTCTTTGGCTAAATATAAAATAACACTTGTCAGCGTTGAGGTTTTGACCCCTAATTATATCCTAAGAATAGTCCGTTTAGGGCGTTCGGTCTCTCGTGATAAAAAGGAGTTTAAGAGATGAAAAAGGATATATTTAAAAAATCAGTAAGTAAAAAAGCATTACTCGGCGCGGCTGTTGGCGTTGGTTTGGCTGTTTGTGCAACTGCCCCGGCATTTGCTGAGGATCTTGATGTGGTGCCAAGTGCTGCTCATGAAAGCCCATGCGGCGCGGCGCACCCCTGTGAGGGCCATAGCCCCTGTGAAGGATATGTTCCTGCCCCTTGTGGTGCCGAGCATCCTTGTGGCGCAGAACACCCTTGTGAAGGGCACAACCCCTGTGAAGGTCATAGCCCTTGTGAAGCAACAGAGCACTAAGATTTGCTTGTTGACTTAAAGTCTTTTGAGATGCCGGCTATTTTGATATGGTCGGCATTTCTGTATTAAAGGATTGGCTATGATTGATTACAGTTCTCTATCACCGGAGCAATTAGAAGATATGTACGGCGCGGCGGCTGTGGTGTCCGAGACCATGAGGGTTTTGCAGAAATCCGAGACCAATGTGGTGGGTGAAATTTTAAAAACGGCGGATAAATTCGTTGAGTGGAAGCACCTTCCGCCCAAAGATGTTTACGACCGAAAAACTCACAGTCAGTATTATTATCATGCGCATAGTAAATCGAAAGACGGCAAGGGCCTGCATGATGATGAGCACGGGCATTTTCACACTTTTATCCGCGGCAAAGGGATACCGCAGGATATAAAGCCCTTGCCCCTGGAGGGGTATGATCCGAAGATGGCGATCAGCAAGGTGAATACGCATATTATTGGCATTGGAATGAATGCGATGGGAACGCCTATACGGTTGTTTACGGTTAACAGGTGGGTTACGGGCGAGACGTGGCACAAGGCGGAAGACGTGATTTCCCTGCTTGAGCGGTATGAGATTGATGATGTGCGCCCCTCATGGGCCGTGAATTTGTGGGTCAGTAGCATGATTGCGCTTTACCGGCCTCAGATTGCTGAGCTGCTGCGTAAGCGTGATGCACAGATTGAGATTTGGAAGACGGAGCATCCGGAGAGCTATGTTTACGAAAACCGGGATCTGGAGGTTGCCTCCTCGCTTGAGATTAATTTAGCAGCACATATAGAGGCGATTGAGGCCGCTATGGCGGCTTAGGGCTTGTGCATCACAAGCGTTGACCATTCACCAATATCATAGCGTTTTTTAAGACTCAGGCCCAGCCCTTCGTAGGCGGCAGCGACGAGATCGGATTGTTCCTTGAGCATGCCTGACAGAACGGCGTAGCCATTATCATCGAGCACCCGCACCAGTGCAGGCGCCATTTCAATGACAGGGCCAGCGAGAATATTTGCGAGGATGAGCTCGTAGGGTTTTTGTCTATCCACTTCAGGGGTGTTGAAGCCGTCGCCGCATGCCGTACTTAGAGCGGATTTGGCGATATTTACGCCGTTCAGGGCGGCGTGGCGTTTGGTTACGACTATACTCTCGGCGTCATTATCAACCGCTAGAATCGGGCTTTTCCAAAGCTTCCAGGCGGCGAGCGCCAATATTCCGGAGCCTGTGCCCATATCAAGGATGTTCCACGGGCATGCGCCTTTGCCTTTGAGATCCAGCATCGCCTGTATGCAGCCCTTGGTGGTTTCGTGCTCGCCCGAGCCGAAAGCGGTTGCCGCGTCAACCTGCAGACCGATCTGCCCTTCCGGCGCGCCCTTGGTATAGTGGCTGCCGTAAATAAAGAAGGGGCCAATGGAGAAGGGCTTGAAGTCCTGATAGGATTTTTCGAGCCAGTTTATATCCGGTGTTTCCTTGATTTCTATTTGATCATGCGAAATTTCAATGCCCTCAATATTGTGGGCGGCGCATTGCAGGGCGATACGGGTGAGAATATCCTCAGGGGCAGGCGCGCGTTCCATGATCCATTCGAGTAACCAATGGCCGTTATGCTTTCTGCCTTCACGCATTGCCGAGCTTGCGAGCGCTTCTTCTATGAAGCTCTCGGCAAGGGTGAAGGCTATCTCATCGGGCAAATCTTTGCGAATATAGATGGTGATTGTGTACAAAGGGTTTTTGAGCCTTAGTCTTCATCATCTTCGAGAATCGCATCATCATCTTCGTCAAGATCATCCAGGCCATCATCTTCGAAGTCCGGAATATCTTCCAATGTGTCATCATCGCCCAAGATTGTGTCATCATCATCGTCAACAATGTCGTCGTCTGCGTCTTCGAGGCTTACCACTTCGATGCCTTCATCTTCATCGAGGATTTCATCATCATTTTCAACTTCAGATGATTTGACAACGGCATCGTCTTTTTTAGGATCGATTGCAGCTAAGCGGCCTCTGCGAGTTTTGAGTTTCACATCACCTGTGAATTCCGTCTCACAGGCCGGGCAGATAATCGGGCGCTTGTTTAAATCGTAAAACCGTAGGCCACAATTGGTACAAATTCTTTTCAATCCCATTGGATTTAGGGCTACTGCTTTTTTGCTCACTTTAGTTTCTCCTGATTTTTAACTCTCAACTGCCCTATTTTAAAAGCTGTGTCAATTATAAATAAGCGTAAAGAATTATTCATGCATTATAGACCCCTTACGCGGAACATAGTACGATAATATCTTCTGCGTTCGAAGTAACATCATTTGTAAAGGACAGACCCATGGAAAAATCAGTTGTCATCTGCGGCTTTAAGCGCAGCCCTATGCATTTTGCGAATAAGGGCGATCTGGCGAGCGTGCGCCCGGATGATATGGCGGCGATTGTTGTAAGGGCGCTGGTCGACGCTGTGGGTGTTAAGGGTGATGATATTGAGGATTTGGTAATGGGCTGTGCCTTTCCCGAAGCCGAGCAGGGTTTTAACATTGCGCGGCTTGTGTCTGGGCATGCCGGATTGCCGGAGAGCGTTGCGGGTATTACGGTCAACCGTTTCTGCGGCTCATCGATGAGCGCGATCCACATCGCGGCGGGGATGATCCAGATGAATGCGGGGGATGTTTTTATTGCCGCAGGGGTTGAGAGCATGAGCCGTATTCCGATGGGCGGGTTTAACCCGATGCCTAATCCGGCGATTTTTGCGGATTACCCGCAGGCTTATATCTCCATGGGGGAGACGGCGGAAAATCTGGCGAAAAAATATAAGATTGACCGCAGCGCTCAAGATGAATTTGCGGTGGCCTCGCATAAAAAAGCGGCGGCGGCGGCAAAGGCTGGTAAATTTGATGATGAGATTGTGGCGATTGGAGATGTTAAGACAGATGGTACGATTCGCGCTGATTCGAGTGTGGAAAAACTGGCCACGCTCAAGCCTGCCTTTTTGGAAAAAGGGAGCGTCACGGCGGCGACCTCCTCGCCGCTCACGGATGGATCGGCGGCGGTGATTGTGTGCTCGGAAGAGTATGCAGATAAACATAAGCTGCCTAAGCTTGCGCGCATTAAATCTGTGGCAGTTTCCGGATGCAAGGCGGAGATTATGGGTATCGGCCCGGTTCCGGCGACGCAAAAGGCGCTGGAGCGGGCGGGGCTGAAGCTGTCGGATATTGACATCATTGAGCTGAATGAAGCGTTTGCTGCGCAAGGTTTGTCGGTGATGAAGGAGCTGGGGATGGATCCGGCGAAGGTTAATTTGGATGGCGGGGCGATTGCTCTGGGGCATCCTTTGGGCACGTCAGGCGCGCGGATTACGGGTAAGGCGGCATCCTTGCTCAAGCGCGAGAAGAAGAAATATGCGCTTGCCACGATGTGTATCGGCGGCGGGCAAGGCGTTGCGACGGTGCTGGAGGGTATTTAAGAATGTCTTTTACCACAGTGGCCACAGAAGAAGCACAGGGGCGCTCAGCGCTTGATGATTCACAGCATCCATTGAACCAAATTTCTGCGAAAATTCGTGAATCCTTGTTTAAGGTTCATATGTCTCTTGGACCAGGCTTGTTGGAGAGTACTTATGAGGAATGTCTTTTCTATGATTTGGTTGAAAATCAAAATTTAAAGGTAGAGCGACAAAAAAATTTACCGCTACGATTTGAGAAATTGAAAATAGAAAATGCTTATAAAGTTGATTTGCTTGTTGAAGAAAAAATTATTCTTGAGCTTAAGGCCTGCGAGAGAATACAGCCTGTCCATAAAGCACAATTGCTGACATACATGAAACTTCACCAAGCGCAACTAGGTTATTTGATTAATTTTAATACAAAACTTATTAAAGACGGAATACATAGATTTGTTTTATGAACGCTCCTGTGACTTCGCTGTGTTCGTCTGTGGTTTTTATTTTTTACCACAGTGGCCACAGAAGAAACACAGGGGTCATTGAGTTTTAAACGGCTGAGATTTTACTATTCTTTAAATATTATTTTTGCCGCTGAGTAAGTATTTAAGTAATGAACGCTCCTGTGACTTCACTGTGTTCGTCTGTGGTTAGTAAAAAAAGGAAGTTTGTGATGAAAATAAATAAAGTAGCCGTTATTGGTGCGGGGGTTATGGGTAGCGGGATTGCTGCGCAGGTGGCGAATGCGGGCTTGCCTGTCGTGCTGCTGGATATCGTGCCGCCGAAAATTGATGATTTTGGTGGGAACAGGAATGCGTTTTCTGAGGGCGCGGTTGAGAAAATGCTAAAGGCTGATCCGGCGCCATTTATGCGCAAGTCAAATGCGGATTTGATTACCTGCGGTAATCTTGAGGATGATCTGGACAAGCTTTCGGATGTGGACTGGATCATCGAGGTGGTGGTCGAGAATTTAGAGATCAAGCATAAGACCTATGCGCTTTTGGAGAAACATCGCAAGAAGGGCTCGATTGTGTCGAGCAACACCTCGACCATTCCGCTGCATAAGCTTGCACAGGGACAGCCGGAGAGTTTCAGGGCTGATTTCTTGATTACGCATTTCTTTAATCCGCCGCGTTATATGCGCCTTTTGGAGTTGGTGGTCTCTGAGGATACGCGTAAGGATG
Source organism: uncultured Micavibrio sp. (assembly GCA_964351365.1). GTDB lineage: Bacteria > Pseudomonadota > Alphaproteobacteria > Micavibrionales > Micavibrionaceae > UBA1672. Next base: position 39,534 of record CAYGNP010000015.1, on the reverse strand, counting down.
CGATTAAGACCGTGCGGGAATTTTGTGATGTGCGCCTTGGAAAAGGTGTTGTTGCGTGTCATGACCGCCCCGGGTTTATCGCCAACCGTCTTGGTGTTTACTGGCTGACGGCGGGGGTGAATGAGGCGATCAATCAAGGTGTATCCATTGAAGTTGCTGATGCGGTGATGAGCAAGCCTGTGGGCATTCCCAAAACAGGTGTATTTGGCTTGATTGATCTGGTGGGGATTGATTTGATGCCCAAGCTTTCGGAGAGCTTATTGTCTAACCTGCCTAAAGATGATGCGTATCGTGATTTGTTTATCGATCATAAATTTGTGCATGAGATGATCAAGGCCGGGTATACGGGGCGCAAAGGCAAAGGCGGGTTTTACCGCCTGAACCCGGATGCAGCGGCGAAAAAAGAGAAGCAGGCTCTGGCGATTAACGCGGACTCCTTCTCAGAAGATCAGTATGCCAAGGCCGATAAGCCGAAGCTGGCGAGTGTGGATGCGGGGCGTAAAGGCCTCAAAGCGGTTGTGACCTCGGATGATGAGGGCGGGCGTTATGCCTGGGCGGTTTTGAAGAAAACGCTGTTTTACGCCGCCGAGCTGGTGGGTGAGATTGCCGATACGGTGTTTGACATCGATGAGGGTATGAAGCTGGGCTATAATTGGAAGTTCGGCCCGTTTGAGATGATTGATGCTTTGGGGCCGAAATGGTTTGCCGAGCAGTTGCTCGCGGATGATATCGGCGTTCCTGATATTTTAGAGCAAGTGGGCGATGGCACGTTTTACCGCATTCATAAGGGCAAGCAGCAATATTTCGGCACGGACGGGCAATATCACAATGTCGTGCGGCCAAAAGGCGTTCTCTTGCTGCGGGATATCAAGCTGACGGCGGAGCCGGTATTGCAGAATAGATCTGCCAGCGTTTGGGATATCGGCGATAGGGTATTATGCTTTGAGAAAACATCGAAGATGAACACCTTTGATGAGGAGATATTTAATCTTCTGGAGGAGACGAACAAGCTGATTGCCAAATCGCAGGATTATAAAGCGCTGGTGATTTACAACGAAGCCTCTCATTTTTCTGCGGGGGCGAATTTGGGGCTGGCGATTTTCATGATTAATATCGCCATGTGGCCGCAGGTGGAGGGTTTTGTTGCGCGCGGGCAGAAAGTCTTTATGGATTTGAAATTCTCTGGCTTTCCTGTTATCGCCGCACCGAGCGGTATGGCTCTTGGCGGTGGCTGCGAGATTTTACTGGCCTCGGACGCGGTGCAGGCGCATGCGGAGACCTATACGGGTCTTGTTGAGGTTGGTGTTGGCCTCATTCCTGGATGGGGCGGATGCAAGGAGATGATCCTGCGCTTTCAGGAGAAAGAGCGCGCGCAGTTTGCCGCGGATATGGGTAAAATTGGCAAGAAGAATGTCTGGTTCTCACCCGATACAACGCCTGTTGGCGCGCCGCGTAAAGCGTTTGAGACCATCGGCGTTGCCACGGTTTCTAAATCGGCGTTTGAAGCGGTGGATATTGGTTATTTCCGCGAAAGTGATGGCATTTCCATGAACCGCGACCGGCTGCTGTATGATGCCAAGCAACGCGCTTTGGCCATGGCCAAGGATTATACGCCGCCAGTCAAAAGAGAAGATATCCGCCTTGGCGGGGCGGGGGCGAAGCTCGCGCTTGATATGGCGGTGTCTGATTTGCGCAAATCCGGCAAGGCTACGCCTTATGACGTTGTAGTCTCCGATCATCTGGCTACGGTTTTATCGGGCGGAAGCAAGGATTATACCGAACCCATGAGCGAGGATGATCTTATTAAGCTGGAGCTTTCCGAGTTTATGAAGCTTTTGCGTCATGACGGGACGCTTGCACGGATTGAGCATATGCTGGAGACGGGAAAGCCGCTCAGGAATTAGGTGTTAATAAAACTTTATCTCAGGTAATGAAAAATGCGGGTTGTTTTTGCTGGTTTTGTATTCGCTTTGCTGGCTAATATCTCGTTTTATGCGCTCGTTTTTGGCAAAGACTGGCCTTTTTTCAACGGGTTTTCTTTTTCGTTGTTCATGGTTGGCATAAGTTATATGGGCACTTTTTTTCATGAAATCGGGCATACTTTATTCTTTTGGGTTTATGGATACATCGCTATTCCCATATTTGATTTTAATCATGGTGGCGGATTGTCCTTGCCATTGACAGAACAACAACCTTTTCTTGTCTTGCTTGTTTGGGGTGCATTTGGCTATTGGATATGGCTTCTTCGTGAAGAGCGCATTGCGCAGATTTTTATTGCCGTGCTGATTGCTTTAAACTGTGCAGTTACTTTTAGCCCATATCATATGTCTATGATAATTTTTATGGGGCCGGTTGCAGAAAGTCTGATCGCAGGCTTTTTCCTTATTCGTGCTTTATTAGACCTTGCCCCTCGTGGTAATGTTGAGAGATTTTTAAATTCCTTTTTTGGATTTGGTATCATTTTTCAAAGTTTTATAGAAGGTTATGGCTTGCTAAAAAGCTCAGTTTTCAGGCTGGTTTATTATGAGCAAAAAGGAGCCCATGGCCATGGGGATTTTGATAAAATCGCAAATAACCTTCATGGTGTGAGTTTTGAACAAATTGTATTTCTATGGCTTACACTAAATTTTTTATGTTTTTTATTGCCGTTTTGTTACACGTATTTCATTCGTTACAGGTCAAGATGTGAATAACTATATCGATATTTATTGCGAGAGGTTGGAGCCAGGATTGTGGGCGGAGCCTTTGAATGCGGTCACAAATGCGGCGTTTTTTGTGGCGGCGTTTTTTGTTTATCTTCTGGCGCGCAAAGAGAATGCTTTGACACCGCAAAGTATGGTTCTGATTGCCCTGCTCTGCCTGATTGGGATTGGCAGCACGTTGTTTCACACCTTTGCAACCAAGCTGACCATGCTGTCGGATGTTTTGCCGATATTGTTTTATCAGATGGCGTTTATCTGGTTTTATGCGCTTGGCGTTATGCGGCTGAGCGCGGTTAAAAGCGCTGCGCTGTTTGCGGTTTTTATTGCCATGACGGTCGCGGCGGAGCAAGCGCCAGCGCATATACTCAATGGCTCGCTTGGTTATGCGCCGGCGATTATTTTTCTGCTTGGCCTTGGGGTATGGCATTTTATCACGCGCCAAAGAGAGCGTTTTATTTTGGTGATTGCCGCACTTGTGTTCATGGTCTCTCTTACTTTACGCTCAATTGATATGTCGGTGTGCACACAGATTCCGTTTGGTACGCATTTTCTGTGGCATATTTTAAATGGCTTCGTGCTTTATCTCTCGACGCGCGGGTTTATTGTGAGTTCTTCGAAGTAGCTCATTTGCGCTGCGTGTTTTGTGATGTTCATTACAGTAATGCTTGTTGTACGGCTATAATCACGGCGCATGAGGGGGTCGATTTCGGGGCTGTTATTAATTTTGTGAAAATCGATGAGCGGGCCTTTGTGATTGAGGAATAAATTTTTGCGGTGCGCGAGGACCTCATCCTGCCTGAGTGATGAGGAGGAGATCATAAAGGCTTTATCCTGTGCAGCATAAAAATCCTGTTCCTTATAAATTCTTCCATCCCAGACAAATAATTTATGCTGCGTCTTTGTTCCGATGATGAGACGAAAACTCTGATAGGGTGAGGCCTTAAATGCTGCAGCATAATTTAATGGGTTTTCCTGAGCGAGCATGTCCAACAGGATGTTCCCCCGGCTTTTTTTGCCTTTTGTGCCTGTGTCGTGCAATTCAAAATAACCGTTGAGCAAACACCCCCACGCGCCTTTTTTGTTATGCGCGATCCATGTTCCTCCACTTTGTGGGTCGAGGGGGCCAAAGATATCGGGTGTGATCCACCCTGGAGGTGATTCGGGGGGGCGGTCAAAACGCTCGTCACGGTTCATGATGATTTCAAAGCCATCGCTTTGCGTAGCGATTGTTACTGTGCACATTTTTTTTGGTGCGCGAGCGTTGCGTTTGCCATGCCAAAATTTTGATCACACGCGCTATCAAAGCTTTGGGCGATCATTTTAATCATCGCCATATGATGCGTTGCGTGATCAAGGAGGTGAAACATCTCGCGGGTTGCGGATGAGGAGACTTGCGTTAATTCGCCCTGCGCCGGATCGAGGGTTACATAAAGGGTGATGCTGGTTTCTTGAGGGCTTATATATTTTATTCGTGTTTTGATCTGCTTAAGAAGATCAAGTGCATCGGCCTTGGAGGTTTCGAGCGTTACGTTTCGTTGCCGATTATCATAGCATAGGCCTTTGGCAAAATTATCCTGCGCGGCTTTTATGAATTCCTGATAAAATTCGATAATGTGCCGGACATGGCCGCCAACAGGTGATGTATTTTGATCGGGCTTTTTTGTATAAAGTTCATCCTCTATCTGCGTAAGATAGAGGATGAGTTGATCGATTATCTGCCTATTTGCCTTTGTCAGATCCCCTGCTTCATTTTGTATAAGGTCATTTGATCTCAGGGTTTTGGCAGGCATAGAGTCTCTTTCTATGATTAATTATCTTTTAATAACTTAGGGAAAGCCTTATCTGCAACGGGGATTAGCTCCTGGCTGCGGGGGAACCACTGGTCATTGATTTTTTTGTTGTAGTTTAGATAGAGTTTACCATCAATGATGTGCCATTGCTCTGGATCGCCTTTCGCAAGGGTATCATGCGCGGCGGCCCATGCGCAGTATCCGCCATATTGTGGCTCGTATTTTTCAGGGTTGGCTTTGAAGAGATCAAGATTTTCCTGTGAGGAGAAATACCAGTCTGCGCCCTTATACTCGGTTTTTATTTTTTTATCACCTTTTACAGGTTTTCCGGCCGTAAAGTATGAGACAATGTCATAGCCACCGACTGCACTGTTGCTGAACGTCCCTGTGTAGATCGGTTCGGCGGCATAGCTGGCCGGTGCGGCAAACGCAAAAAATGCGAGTAACGCGGTTGCAAGAATATATTTTTTCATTGATTAAATTCCTTTGATAAAAAATTGTTTGTTGTTATGGATTAATTCCTTTTGCCAGAGTATTTCGTTACGGCAGGATTAAAAAAATTATCCATTGACGAGCATTTTTTCTCCTGAAACTGTCAAACTATTGATGTTATTCATGATTTTATCTTTGTATAGCGCGGCGAAATTAGAAATTGTTTGCGGTTTGAATATATCCTGCGTGTAGGTAATGTGGATGTTCAGGCGTTTATCGATAATCCCGGCTTCGATGTAGAGCAGGTAGCACAAATGGTTATCGCCATGAGAGCTTTGAATTCCTTGCGGCTCGACGATTGGCTGTATGGATGCGCCCTCTGGCATAAGCGCGTCGATTTGGCTAACGTAATTAAAGAAAAGCTGTGGTGTTTCGTATTTTGTAATCTGGAGGTTCTTGGCGATATAGCGCAAGAGATTGTAATTTGCGTTTGTTTTTGGCACGCGTTTTAACTGTGTGCGTACAGCTTGCATAATACGAGAGGTGGGGGCATTATCCAGCCCATCGTGGGAGAGATGCACAGGGAAAACCGTGTTGAGCCATCCTGCGGTGCGCCCGAAATTATATCCGCTTACCGGGTCGCGGCCATGTCCGCAGATATTAACCAGCATCTGATTTTCGCCTGTCCATGCTTTTGTGGTTTGCAGGAGGCTAGCGAGAAGCACGTCTTGAATGCTCATCTCGTGATGGCTTGGGATATCGGTGAGCAATGCGCTGGTGCTTGCGCGATCGAGGATGATTTTTTCGGCGGCGCAGCTGTGCTCGTAGCCTTTTGTTACCCCGGGGTAATCGGTTTTTATTGCGGGTGTAGGCTTCATTTTCGGTGAGGCCCAATAAGAAAGGTCGGCTGTGAAATCACCGGTTTTTGCCAAGTGGCTCAGATATGTTGCCCATTCTTTTACTGGTGCTGTTTTGGGCGCGAGGGGGAGATCAAGGCCTAAACGCTGGCTCTCGTAAGTTTTGAGCAAATCTTCGAATATGATGCGTGAAGATACAATATCGACAAGGAGGTGATGGATTATTATTGCCAGTTTGCCGGAATTGCCGCTTGTCTTGAAATGTACGATGCGAAGCAGCGGGGGTTTTTCGAGATTAAGGGCAGCGTGATTATCATTGCATATCGCTATGATTTTTTCTTCCTGCTGATTTTGGGGCAGGTTTGTGAGGTCGTGGCTCAAAACATATTCTGCGGAAGGTAGGCTCGGCGCACAATGCTGTTGCCAGTTGCCGCTATCGTCTTTTTTGAAGGAAATACGGATGTTATCGTGATGCATAAGCACTTTGTCGGCGGCCGATTTAAGTGTTGCCATGTCCATATCATGATCGACTGCGAAGTAGAAAAAGCGGTTCCAGTGGTGAGGCTGGGCGAAATTATCGGCGAAGAATTTTGCCTGACGCGGCATGAGCGGATAGGTTCCTGAGATCACACCCTGATCAACTTTCGCTCTGGCGTTATTGGCCGTTGCGGCGGCGGCGAGCTCGGCGATTGTTTTGTTAGTGAACAGGGCGTTTGTATCAAAAATGATCCCCTTCTCTTCTGCGGCGCAGACAAATTGAATGGCCATAAGAGAATCCCCGCCTATGTCAAAAAAGCTGTCATGGATGCTGATTTTGGCTGCATCGATTTTAAGGATGCCGGCCCAGATTTGCGCGAGCTCTTTTTCGATATAAGATGTGGGCGCAGAATAATCTTTGCTTTTCTTGAAGAGTTTTGATGGGTCGGGCAGAGCACGGCGATTAATTTTTCCGCTGGGCAGGCGCGGGACTTCGTCGATGCGCAAATAAAATGCAGGCGCCATATATTCGGGCAGCTTTGATGCGATATGATTTTTCAGGGCCATTTCGTCAGTTTCTGAATGTGACACATAATATGCGATCAGGCGTTTATCGTAATCAATTACAGCAACGTCATCTATGCCGTCAAAGGAGGAGATTACGGATTCAATTTCCGCCAATTCAATCCGGAAGCCGCGAATTTTGACCTGCGCGTCGGCACGGCCCAGATATTCGATGTTACCGTCTGGTTTAAATCGTGCGAGATCGCCTGTACGGTAAAGTTTTGCATTTTCTTTTGAGGAGAATGGGTCGGGGATAAATTTCTCCGCCGTCAAATCCGCGCGATTGACGTAGCCCTGTGCGACCCCTGCCCCGCCTATATGCAGCTCTCCTGCTACGCCAACAGGTTGAGGGCGTTGCTGGCTGTCCAGAATATATAAGGTTGTCGCGCCAATTGGCCTGCCGATCGGGATGATGGGGAGATCCTCATCGCGCCTGCACAGCGTGTAGGAAGCGTAAATCGTGCCTTCGGTCGGGCCGTAAACGTTATAGAGATTGCCGGTGCATTTTTCATGGTAGATTTTAACCAAAGTCGGCGAGAGCGCTTCGCCTGCGGCGAGGACATGTTTGAGCGTGGTTAGCTTTCCCTTCAACACCGCGAGCAGGCTATTGAGGAGTGAGGGCACAAAGCACGTGGTTGTGACTTTATGTTTTTCAATCAGACCGATAATGTATGCAGGATCTTTATAATGCTGTGGCTCTGTGAGGATCAGGCGCGCGCCAGTTGTCAGGGGCCAGAATATTTCTGCGACCGAGACGTCGAAGCTGAAGTCTGTGTTTTGCAAAACAATATCTGTTTCATCCAGCGTCATTTCGCTTTGCAGCCATTGCAGGCGCGGGATGACATTTCCGTGGCTCAGGCGAACGCCCTTTGGATTCCCTGTAGAGCCGGAGGTGTAGATAATATAGGCATCATGATTTTGTGTGCAGGGGGCTCTCAGGTTTTTGGGACTGTGCGCACTGAATTCTTTTTGCAGCAAATCAACGCAAAGTGTTTCGCAGGTGAATTTTTGCTGCAGCATGTCCTGTGTGATAATCATTTTGCACTGCGCATCTTTGAGGATGAATGCGGCGCGATCGGCCGGGTAACAGGGCGCGATGGGGACGTAGGCGCAGCCAGCCTTTAGGATAGACAGAAGCGAGATGATGAGGTCTGGGCCGCGGCGCAGGCAGATTGCGATTTTTTCGCCCGGCTTTATTCCTTTGGATTGGATGTAGTGCGCGAGACGATTGGCTTGCTCGTTCATTTGCTGGTAGGTGGTTGTCTCATCCGCGTATACGAGCGCAATTTCACCTGCCATTTTCTCTGCACGCGCCTCGATGATTTCATGGATTGTGCTGTATTGAGATGGCGACGGATCGGGCGCATCGGGATGTGCCCATTTCTCTAAAAAAAGTTTTTCCTGCGGCTTTTCAAGAAGGGGGTAATCGCTTGTGCGCGCGGAAGGGTTTTGTGCAATCTGGCTCAGAAGGCTTTGCATATGCGCGATCATCTGCTTTATAAAAGCGGGATCAAAGAGAGATTCGCGGTATTCGAGCCACAAGCCTATGCGGCCGTCTTCGAGCAGCTCGTAAGACAAAGAAAGGTCATCATTGACGTCATTATATTCAGCCTCAAGCGGCTCGGAATGAATACCATCCAAGCGCAAATTTACGAGGCGTGAGACGGTTTGCGCCATTGATAGGTTAAAGACGCGGCCATCAAAACCGGGTTGGGATTTTCTGATTTCGCGTACGATATCGAGTGCGGGAAAAGTCTGGTGCTTTTTATCGGCCTTGCGGGCTTCAGAGACGCGGGAGACAAGCTCTTCGAAACTTGGATTGCCAGAGAGGTTAAAGCGTATCGGGATGATGTTCACAAAAAAACCGAAGAAATTCTTATAGCCGGGGGGGCGAATATTGACCGGATAGCCGATCAGGATATCGTCCTGCGCGTAATAGCGATTTATGAGCGTTCCAAAAGCCGCAACCAGAGTACTGAAGAGTGTTGTTCGATGCGCGCGCGAGAAGGCATTCAAACGCTGCGAGAGATCGTGATCAAGATCAAAATAAACACGCTTGCCGTTTTTGGCGCTGCTATCTGATTCCTTGTGGCCGTAGCTGAAGTCTACGACATGTTGTGCGGTGCTGAGGCGCTCGCGCCAGTACGCTGCTGCGTTGCTCCAAATTTTTTGGTCTTGAGTTTGCTCTTTGAAATAATCATCCCAGTTTTTTACATTCTCGCCGTAGGCTTCGATCAGGCCAGCATGCCCTTTGTTGTAGGCGATGGATGTTGCTTCGAGGAATAACACTGCGGACACACCATCGGAGATCATGTGAGGGACGAGGCCGATGAAATAATGCGTATCCGGCGCAGTTTTGACTAGGCCTGCGCGAACGATAGGGAAGGTTTTTAAATCTACCGGTGTGCGCAATTTGCGTGCCAAGAATTCTTCTGCTTTTGCTTTTTGGCCTTGTGATTCTAAGGTTTGTCCCGGGATAGAGTAATCTTCATATTCCAGATCAAAGCTGCTGTCCTGTTTGGTTTTTTGGAATGGCAGGCCGTTTTCTTCGACAAAATAAACACGTAAAGAAGGGAAAAAGCTTACAACATCCCGTAAAGCCTGCTCGAAGCGGGTTTTGTCCAACTCTCCGGTTAATCTTAATTTCACGCATGTATTATAGGAGGTGTTATCCGGGTGCAGCTTATATTCAACCCAAAGGCCTTCCTGCTGCTTCGTTAATGGATATTTTTTTTCCATGTTTTAAATTACAATGTCTTCTGCGTTTTTTATCTCTTTGCGCTGCTTGACCTCAAGGGTGACCAAAAAGCTCATGAGGTAAATACTTCCCCAAATCAGGCCGGGTAATATCGTTTGCCAAATATTTGGCGTGCCGAAATAATTATGCACAAGAAGCGGTATGGCCAGCATGACCAAGAAACTTAGTGCAAAGCCTGTTGTTATTCCTCTTATGCCGCATTTATATTTCACATATACACGGTGCGCGACAATCGTGATGAGCAGCGTTGAGAAGACGGCGTATGTTGCTTGAACCGCGCCAGCCATAAAAGCGATGTGTGCGCCGTGATCAAGATTGGCAAAAACGGCCCATCCGCCATATCCAAACCCAGCGGCCAGAGCGGTCAAAATTTTGCCGTTATTCGATTTTTTTTGTTCCATCATTCTTCCAGTATTTCGACTATGAAGCGTTATTCGGAAAATTTAAAGAAAAAGTTTCAGGATTTGTTGCCCTTAAGATCAACCGATATTTTTTTGATTACATTCAGCGCGTTTTCTATGGCGATTTCCACCGTCTGTGCGCGTGCCAGAGCGACACCCATGCGGCGCTGCCCTGTGACTTCAGGTTTGCCGAACAGGCGCAGATCCGTGTTCGGGGTTTGCAGGGCCTGCGTGAGGTTATTGAAGCTTAGCTTTTTTGATGTTCCCTCCACGAGCAGAACAGCCGAGGCCGAGGGGCCATGAAAGTGAATGTTCGGGATGGGTAATCCTAAAAACGCACGAGCGTGAAGGGCAAATTCCGAGAGATCCTGTGAGATCATCGTTACCATTCCAGTATCGTGCGGGCGGGGAGAGACTTCGCTGAAATAGACGTCATCGCCTTTGATGAAAAATTCTACGCCGAACAGACCGCGCCCGCCAAGAGCCGTGGTGACTTTTTCCGCGGTGTCTTTTGCTTTTTTCAAGGCGATATCACTCATGGGTTGTGGCTGCCAGGATTCACGGTAATCGCCATTTTCCTGACGGTGGCCGATGGGCTCGCAAAACGATGTGCCATTGATGTGGCGGATGGTTAAAAGCGTGATTTCATAGTCGAAATCGATGAAGCCTTCGATGATGACTTTGCCTGCTCCGGCGCGTCCGCCCTCCTGGGCGTAGTCCCATGATTTTTGAATGTCTTTTTCGGATTTTATCACGCTCTGGCCTTTGCCGGAGGAGCTCATGATTGGCTTGACGACGCAGGGCATGCCAATTTCTTTTACGGCTTTTTTGAAGTCCTCGATATTTTCGGCGAATTTATAGGGCGAGGTCGGGAGGTTTAGCTCTTCGGCGGCGAGGCGGCGGATGCCTTCGCGGTTCATGGTGAGCTTTGCGGCGCGGGCGGTGGGGACGACTGTAAAGCCCTCTTGCTCAAGCTCTACTAGCGTATCGGTTGCAATTGCTTCGACTTCGGGGACAATAAAATCAGGTTTTTCTTTTTCTATGATTTCTCTGAGCTTTTTGCCATCCAGCATGGACAACACATGCGCGCGGTCCGCGACCTGCATGGCCGGAGCATTTTCGTATTTATCACAAGCAATGACCTCACAACCAAGGCGTTTGAGCTCGATCACGACCTCCTTGCCCAGCTCGCCCGAGCCACAGAGCAGCACTTTTTTTGCCGTGTCAGAAAATGGAGTTCCAATTTGGGTCATGGTGGGGTTCCTATTTATTACAGCTCGAACAAATTTCCGGACATGGGCTTTGAGGGCCTTGTGCGCATGGCCCTCCTGCGCCGTCATAGCACGGCCCGCCGGGGCCATCATAAGCAGGGCCTCCGGGGCCAGAGTAACAGGCGCCGCCGACTGTGTCTTGTGATGCTGATTCAGGATTAATATTACTGCCCGGAGCTTCGTAACATGGGCCGCCGGGGCCATCATAGCCGATGCATAGTTTTTTTTCGCCTGCAACAGCAAAAGACACGGTTGATACTATGATTAATAATGCCAAGAGCGCCTGTTTCATTTGAATGCCTTTATTTTGTGTGCTGCAATTATTTTTTTTAAACTACAGAGTACACAAAGTACACAGAGTTTTGTTAAGATCCTTCTGCGCAGGCGCTTCAGGATGACAATTTAATCACGTCATTCCACCGTCACAGACTTCGCCAAATTGCGGGGCTGGTCGACATCTGTGCCTTTAAGGACGGCGACGTGGTAGGCGAGGAGCTGGACGGGGATGGCGTAGAGAATGGGGGCGACGAAGGGGTGAACCGCGCCCATGCCGACGCTCCAGGTTGCCTGCTCCTTGAGGGCGTGCGCGCCCTTGATGTCAGAGATGAGGAATATTTTACCCCCGCGGGCGACGGTTTCCTGAATATTCGAGACGTTTTTTTCGAATAGCGGGTCGTTTTCCGGCGCGATTGCCACAACGGGGACGCGATCATCGACAAGGGCGATTGGGCCATGTTTCATCTCGCCTGATGCGTAGCCTTCGGCGTGGATGTATGAAATTTCCTTAAGCTTAAGCGCGCCTTCGAGGGCGATGGGGTAGAGGCTGCCACGGCCCAGATAAAGCACATCACGCGCATCGGCGACATCGCGGGCGATGGCAAGAATTTCCTCATCATGGCGCAAAATATCCGCGGCGATTTTGGGCAGGTGGCGCAAGGCATCCGCCATTTCCTGTTCTTTTTCCTCATTGATGGAGCCTTTGCTGCGGGCGGCTGCGAGGGCGATACAGGCCAGAGTTGAGAGCTGGGTTGTGAAGGCTTTGGTTGAGGCCACGCCGATTTCCGGCCCGGCGAGTGTGTGCAGAACGAAGTCGGATTCGCGCTCGATGGTGCTTTCGATGGTGTTTACCACAGAAAGGATTTTTTGGTTTTGGCGTTTGCAATATCTCAAGGCTTCGAGCGTGTCTAGTGTTTCGCCTGACTGGGAGATGAACAACGCTAGGCCGCCTTCTGGCATTGGCGCCTCGCGGTAGCGGAATTCGCTGGCGACATCAATTTCGCAGGGGATGCGCGCGATTTGCTCGAACCAATATTTCGCAACCATGCAGGCATAATAGGCCGTTCCGCAGGCAATAAGTGTGAGACGCGGGGCGGCGGTGATGACCTCCAATATACCTTTTGGAAGAGAAATTTTTCCAGTATCCGCATTGATATACGTGTTCAGGGTCTGGCCGATGACGGCGGGCTGCTCGTAAATTTCCTTGAGCATGAAATGGCGGTATTCGCCTTTGCCGGTTACCGCGCCGGATTGTTCGGTGATGCGTATCGCGCGCTCAACCGGGGTTTGATGCCTATCGTAAATTTTTGCGCTTTGTCGGTTGAGGCTGACACGGTCGCCATCCTCCAGAAAGCAGATTTTTTTGGTTAGGGGCGCGAGGGCATAGGAATCCGAGGCGACGAACATTTCCCCTTCCCCATATCCCAGCGCGAGAGGCGTTCCCTGGCGGCAGCCAATCATCAAGTCGTGATGGCCAGCGAAAATCATCACAAGCGCGAAGGCTCCGTGCAGGCGGTCCATGGCTTTGTTCGCAGCGATTTCAGGCTCATCGCCTTCGTTCATATATTGGGTCACAAGGTGGATGATGACTTCGGTATCGGTCTGGGTGTCGAAGACTACGCCTTTTTCCTGAAGCTCGGTTTTCAATTCCGCATAATTTTCGATTATGCCGTTATGGACTACCGCGACTTTATCGGTTGCATGCGGGTGGGCGTTACGCTCGTTCGGCAGGCCATGCGTTGCCCATCTGGTATGGCCAATGCCGACTGTACCGCTGAGGGGCTGCTGCGCGATTTTATCGGCGAGATTGACCAGCTTGCCTTCGGCGCGCCGGCGATCTATGTGGCCGTTGTTCAGGCTTGCAATTCCAGCCGAGTCATAGCCGCGATATTCGAGGCGCTTGAGCCCTTCGAGCAGAAGAGGCGCTACGCTCTGTTCACCGATTATTCCGAATATGCCGCACATTTATGCCTCTATGCCTCTTTTGTTTTTATTCTAAAGGACTTTAACCCTGAAAAATCATTTTACTCTTTGCTTTAGATCCTTCAGCGCAAGCGCTTCAGGATGACAATAAGCAAAATGATCGGGAATAAAAGTCACAAATTTTTACGCATTATTTCAGGATTTATCCTTGCGCCGCTGTTCTGCCCAACCTTTGCGGATTTCAAGATCCGTGCGCTCCAGGGCGAGGGCGTCTTTGGGGATGTCCGCCGTGATTGTTGATCCGGCGGCGATGAACGCGCCCTGCTCTATTGTGATTGGCGCAATAAGGTTTGCATTGCTGCCGACCATTACGCGGTCTTTGATTGTTGTTTTGTGCTTATCGTATCCGTCGTAATTCACCGTGATTGCGCCGCAGCCGAAATTCACATCCTGCCCCATTTCGCAATCGCCAACATAGCCTAGATGGCTGATTTTGCTGCGGTCGCCGATGGTTGATTTTTTAACTTCGACAAAATTGCCGATGCGCACATCCTGGCCGATATCTGACCCGGGGCGCAGCCTTGCGAACGGGCCAATCGTAGTGCCCGGCCCTATCTTCGCGCCTTCGATGTGGCAAAAGGCCTTGATGTGGGCGCCGGTCTCTATGCGAACATTTGCACCGAAGAAGACATTTGGCTCGATTGTAACGCCGGATGCAATTTGTGTGTCGTGATGGAAGTAAACACTTTGCGGGTCTTGCATTGATACGCCCTCAATCAGAAAAGCTTCACGCAAATTTTGCTGCGCGGTTTGTTCGAGTTTTGCAAGATCAATGCGGGTATTACAGCCCATGACCTCCTGGACGTTAGTGGTTACGCACACTTTGGTTTTTACGCCTTGTTTGGCGGCAATTTCAGGCAAGTCTGTGATGTAATATTCGCCTTGCGCGTTATCGTTTTTGAGTGCGCCGAGCCAGGATTCAATTTTTTGAGCATCGAGGCAAAATGCGCCTGTATTGACGGTCTGGGCTTTTTTCTCTTCTGCGCTGGCGTCTTTTTCTTCGCGTATGGCGGCTAATTCGCCATGTGCACTCATGAGCAAACGCCCATAACCGGCTGGATTTTCCATGTGCACGCCCAGAACGGACAGGCCCGCGCCATCTTTGCGCGCGTTAATGAGATGGCTCAGCGTTTCCCTTGTGATTAGTGGCGTATCGCCCAGAAGAACGAGGACATCGCCTTTGGCGCCTTTGAGTTTTGGCAGGGCGGTTTTTAGCGCATCGCCCGTGCCTTTACGTGTTTTTTGTATGACGGTATCGTGCGGTTTAACGGCCTCCTCCAGCTCGGGCATGTCAGGGCCGATGACCACTATGATTTTTTCAGGCCTCAGGCTTTCAACGGTTTTGAGCAGCCAGTTAATCATGGGCAGGCCAAGAATTTCATGCATGACTTTGGGCTTATCGGATTTCATCCGCGTGCCTTTGCCCGCAGCAAGAATGACAACGGATAGAGGATTTTGTTTGCTCATTTTACTCTACTTTCAGAATTTTCTCGCCGCTCTCATAGCTTGTCATGTGAACGAATAACGTGCCGTAATCGGTTTTCACACGAATGCGCACGGGCACAACGACGGCATTCTCGCTGACTTGCGCGAGCCATAATGTTGGGAGCTCACCTTTTTTGCGGCCTTGTTCCTGAATGGAGAACCAGCCACGGGGTTTTTCGTGCCAGGCGCCTTCAACGGGAACGACTTCCATAGTGCATTCCGCCGCGGGGCCACTATAGGCGTTATAGCGGGTTTTTTCGAGCATAACAAAGCCAACGTGACTAAAAACTATTTTAAAGCGGCGCTTGCCGTCAAAGACGATCGATTCGCCCTCACAATTTTTACCGTCAGACACTTTTTCAAAAACAAGAAGTGCGGCGGTAAGAGCATCTGTAGAGTCTTTGGTGAGATGCTTTTCGGGCACAACGGTTTTGGGTTTTTTACCTTTATAGAGCGTTGTTAAATCAATGAAAGAGCCGTCCTTGGCGTATTTATAGGTTTTTGTTTCATGTTCCTCGCGCCAATTTGAAACAGATTCATGAATCTGCGTGACAAGTTTACGGCCTTTTAAAACCCAGCCTTCTGCAGAAAAGCCACCGGACCATGGCACGAGACCTTTTAGAAATCCGTGTGTGCGCGCATCAAACATCAGAAAATAGCGGCCTGGCGTTGCGTAATTCATCTCCATATTGGCATCGAGGACCTGAAAGCCGCTGGCGTAGACATCATATTTTATTTTTTGCACTTCATAAGGCTTTGGTGCTTTTGCAATTGACGGTGTGATCAAGATCAGCAGACTAAGAAGTGTGCAGGCCAAGGGTTTCAAAGATTTGACCGCCCATACCGGATTTGAAATCTTTAACGCCCTTTGCCGTCCCTTCGTTAACACCGCCCAAATCGAAATCATATATATTCCTTTCTTTTAACCGCTCCAGCGCCTGCCAGAGCAGCATATAATGTGCGTTCTTTTTGCGTCCCATATCTGCGGTGTAGCCGATTTGATAGGTTGCGCTATGCCCATGAATGAAGATCAATATAGCGGCAATTGGTGTTTCGTCAAACATCGCCGTGCCCAGAAGCATGTTTTTCCCACGGGAGAATTCAGCGGCCATCATGATGAGGGTTTTGAGCGATGGGCCGTCATAGTTTTTTTGTTTTTTATCCTGTTCGTAGTTTTTCAGCAGCCAGGCGAAATTTTTTCCTTCATCGCTCCAGATGATCTGCATGTTTTCCTGTTCTGATTTATGCAGAGCATTGCGCCAGTTTTTCTTTAGTTTGGCTTTCAGTATTTTGATATCCGGTCTGAGATCGAGCCAGATGGTTTCGTATGGTTTTCCAATTACTTTAAAGCCGTGCTGGTGCATCAGGCTCTGCGTTTTTGGCGTCGCCTTCATTTCAGGGATAAAGCGCATGCGCCGTCCGAAGCGTTTGGGAAATTGCGCGCGCAGTTCGCTCATGAAAGCTTCGAAGTCCCCGGTTCTGCCAAATCCTTCAAACCATAAAGGCCCGCGATCAAGGATTAGGGCGTGAAGCGCGTTTTTAAATATGCCTGCCTCAAGAATCTGGATGAAGCCGGCCTCCTGTCCATCTATTTGGATCAATCCATTGCGCAGCTTTTGGTTGCTGAGTTTTGCCATGGCGCGCCCGTAATCGGGGGATTGCAGAATATTGCTGCGATGCGCCTTGATGAAATGGGAGTGATCTATATCATCCCACACAATAGTGCATTGTTTTGCAGTTTTTTTGGATGCCTGTTTGATCATCGCTTGATTTTGACGGCTCTTCGTGCTGAATTCAATGGGATTTCAATTATTTATTAAAATAGAGAGACATATGGCTGACTTGGCGAAATTACAGAGCATTATTGATAAAGCATGGGATGGGCGCGATACGCTCAGCGCGGGGACGAAAGGCGAGATTCGTGATGCGGTGGATGAGGCGCTCAAGATGCTTGATAGCGGTGCGCTGCGGGTTGCCAGCCCGTCTGATAAGGGATGGGTTGTGCATCAGTGGTTGAAGAAAGCGGTTTTGCTGTCTTTTCGTTTGAATGGAAACCATATTATCTCTGGCGGGCCGGGCGGTGCAAACTGGTTCGATAAAGTCGATAGCAAATTTAAGGACTGGGATCATGCGCGCTACGAAAAATCAGGGTTTCGCGCTGTGCCTGATTCGATTGTGCGTTATTCTTCCTATGTTGCGCCGAACGCGGTTTTGATGCCGTGCTTTATTAATGTCGGGGCGTATGTTGGTGAGGGAACAATGATCGATACGTGGTCGACGGTGGGCTCATGCGCACAGGTTGGCGCGAACTGCCATATCTCTGGCGGTGTCGGGATTGGCGGCGTGCTAGAGCCGTTGCAGGCCGAGCCGGTGATTATCGAGGATAATGTCTTTATCGGCGCACGGTCTGAGGTGGCCGAGGGCGTGATTGTTGAAGAAGGTGCGGTTATTTCGATGGGCGTTTTTCTGGGGGCCTCGACAAAAGTCATCGACCGGGAAAGTGGTGAGGTCTTTCAGGGCCGCGTTCCAGCCTATTCGGTGGTTATTCCGGGGACTTTGCCCTCCAGTAAGACAATGCCTGATGGCTCGCCTGCGCCAAGCCTGGCTTGTGCGGTGATTGTCAAGCGGGTGGATGCGCGCACGCGCAGCAAGACCGGCGTTAATGAATTGCTGCGAGCCTAGGTTTTTACGTAAATTTATCTTTACTTTTTGCTTTTTTGGCGTTATTTGCACTATGATTATTTTAAAGGATCTTAGGGTGCATGATGGATGGAGAGCCTACAAGGCAATTTGCGTCACGTTCTGGTGGGGGCGATCAAGGCACCCCGCTTGTGCGCGCCATCGATAATTTGTTTTCAAAGATTAATTTCCAAACAGAAGCTGAAACATTAGAGCCAGAGAATATTGCCAAGACTGAGGCTGCTTTTCTTGAGTTCCTTGATGAAATGCGCTGGCCTTTGGGAAAGGTCAGTTTTTCTGAATTGATGAAGGAAAAAAGCGGTGATTTTGCCCTGCGTGATGATGGGAAAACACCGAGCTGGTATCATGAGCTAAGTGAAATCATGATTTTTCTGGCTCTGGTTAAATCCGGAAAAATTGATGAAGCGATTCTTGATAAATACGGCGGGGCTGAGGTTATGATCAGCGCTCAATTGCGCCATGATAGCTGGGAGGATCATGGGAAAACCCCGATGGAGATTTATGCAGAATTAGAGCACGATCTTGATGAGGCACAGAGGACAGGTGCTATTACTAAAGAACAAGAGTATGTTTTGCAGCGCAAGGCTGCAGGCGTTGCTGAAATCGTGAAGCTGATGACGCGGAAAGTGCCTGTACGCGCAGATCAAGTTCTTCCTGAAAAAAAATGGCCGTTTAATTTATCTTGGGTATCAAATATCATAGAAAAAATGCCGTTGTTATCCAGATTTAATTTCGCCTCTGCTCCTCTTGTCGATAAGCAGGGATTTGTGCTTAAGACAAACGGGAAAAGATTAAAGGTCGACCGTTTCGGCGGAGATTTAAATCAATATCATGAAGGGCAAATCAGGAATCCTATGGCGGCGATGGCGAAGATTATTGATAGTATTTGCGGCGCAGATAGCCGGATTATGCCTGATTTTCTAGAGCGCATGCATGATGATAGCAAAAAATTCTCGGTTGCGGATAATGTGAAATATGCTAAGGAACGCCGCGCGCATTATAGCGGATATCCCTATGCGAAAGAGGCTAATGATAAGAACCCGGTGTTTGCCGATGCATTCCTTAGCATGGACTCTATTCTTGGCATTATTGTAAGTTCGCTTGAGACGGTTAATCATTACTTTGATAAAAATAACAGGGATAATCCCTATGGCGCGCGCCCTGCGGATATTGATCGTTATGTAGGGCCTGCGCGCGAGGCTTTGAGCTGTCTTCCGGCTGGATGGCGGCCAGATGTCTTGATGCTCGAGCGGTTGGAACATGTTGCGCAGCAGGAGGGGGAAAACAGTATGGCGAAGGCTATTCTTAACTTCGCGCTATACCCTGCCTTTGCGCCGCTGATCGGGGAAGATCGCAGATCACAAGACGTTTTGATGTATCAAGCTTATATGGAAGGGCGGTTTGTTTATTTGCCTGATGGACATCACCCCGCATAATTCGTAGAGTGTCTCATGGCTCTGGATGTTATAGACCTTGCACAGAAATTGATTGCCTGCCCTTCGGTAACGCCCAAGGATGCGGGGGCGCTTGTTTATCTGGGCGCACAGCTGGAGGCGCTTGGTTTCACGTGTCATCATTTGACATTCGGGGATGTGCCGAATTTATTTGCACGCCTTGGCACTACGGCTCCGCATATCTGCTATGGCGGGCATACGGATGTTGTGCCTGCGGGCGATGAGGGCGCGTGGACGTATGGCGCGTTTACTCCGCATATTGAAGATGGTGTTTTATACGGGCGCGGGGCGAGCGACATGAAGGGCTCGGTTGCGGCATTTGTTGCGGGCGTTGCGGCGTATCTTGACACTCATCAGCCCAAGGGTTCAATCAGCCTTTTGATTACGGGGGATGAAGAAGGCCCGGCCGTGGATGGCACGGTTAAGGTTTTGGAATGGATGGAGGAGCACGGTCATATCCCTGATGTGGCGCTGGTGGGGGAGCCGACAAATCCGAACATTCTTGGACAAGAAATTAAAATTGGGCGCAGGGGATCGCTTACAGGGCATTTAAGTGTTTCAGGCAAGCAGGGGCATGTTGCGTATCAGCATTTGGCGGATAATCCTTTGCCGCGGCTGATTTCCATACTGGACGCGCTTGCGGGGGCTGTGTTTGATACGGGCTCGGATTTTTTTCCTGCCACGAACCTTGAGATTACCAGCATTGATGTGGGCAATAAGGCGGAGAATGTTATTCCGGCTCAGGGGCGTGCGGTGTTTAACGTCCGGTTTAACGATCATTGGGACGCGGCGCGCTTATCGGCCAAGCTGCATGAAATTATCAAATCTTGCGGGCATGATTATACGCTGGCGCTTTCTTGCGGGGCGGATAGTTTCCTCACGCAGCCCGGTGCGTGGTCTGAAACGGTGAGGCAAGCGGTGGTTGATGTGACGGGTAAAACACCAGCTTTTACGACCAATGGCGGCACGTCGGATGCGCGGTTTATTGTGAAATATTGCCCGGTGGTGGAATTTGGCGGGGTTAACAAAAGCGTACATCAGGTCAATGAAAACGCCAAAGTGCAGGATTTACAGGATTTAACGCGGGTGTTTACGCGTTTACTTGAGCTGTATTTTTCTTAACGCTCGCGGATGTAGTTAATCATAAGATCAGCGTAGCTCTGATCGACCATGACATCCAATCCGCTGCCGCGTTTGACAAAATTTGTTTCCTTTAAGGGGATTGCGATTGGATCATTGCGAAGCGTGCTGTAAGTGACCTCGACATACAGCGCCACAAGGCGTGATGCGTTTTTGTTGAAAAGGCCTTGCGTAACTTTTCCAATCCGTGCGCCCTTGTTGGTTACAACCGGGCGGTTCAGGATGCTGCTGAGAGCGGTTTTATCGCCCTCACCGGCGGTTTCAATCCCTGCGAGTAATGTTGGGTAAAGCCCTGCAATTTCGTTTTCGCGAAAGCCTAGACGGTATCCGGTTGTCACGCCGCCAATATCAAATCTGTCAAAATTCAGGTATACGCTCTGAGTCAGGCGCAATTTATCGAATGATACCAATACGGATGAGACATCGCCGTTTTTACTCACCAGAACGTCTTTAAGTTCACCGATAGATTTATTTGCGCTGTCTAGAATATTATATTTGTAAATCTCTTCTGATTTTTCGTAGCCGGGATTTTGCAGCGGCTTAATGCGATTCATTTCACTCAGAATTCTTTGTTTTGTGATGGTTTTGGAGTCGCTGGCCTGCTGCGCTCCGGCGGGGGCGCTGATGATAAAACACAGTAACAATATTGCAGTGCGTATAATTTTCATAATATTAAATCTCCTAGGTCACACTATCGCATAAATCGGGCGATTTTACAAATTTTAATAGTCTACGCGCATCAGGTAGAGGCTATCCGGGGGGGCTGTGGGGCCGCCTTTTGTGCGGTCTTTGGCTTCTAGAGCGGTTTTTATCTCCTTGGGTTGCCATTTCCCAAGACCCACAAGGCATAATGTTCCGACCATATTGCGCACCTGATGGTGAAGGAACGATTTACCTTCGGTTTCAATTATTATTTCATCTGTGATGCCGCCTGCTGCGCTTATATCAAGGCGATCGAGGGTTTTCATCGGCGATTTTGCCTGACATTCCGTATCGCGGAATGTTGTGAAATCATGGTGGCCGAGCAGGTATTTAGCACCTTCTTTCATGGCCTCGATATTCAGGGGTTTGGGCACCTGCCATGCCAAACCATGGTCGAGGCTTAGAAGGCTGGGGCGGTTAATGATGCGGTATTGATAGAGCTTGTTTTTGGCATCAAAGCGTGCCTGAAAATCACTCGCGACGGTTTCAACATTTATGATGCTGATGGGCTGGGGGCGCAAATGGGCGTTGATGGCCTTCATGATGGCAAACTCATCCATGGGTTTTGTGAACTCGCCCAGATCAAGGTGAGCGACCTGAGCGCGGGCGTGAACGCCTGCATCGGTGCGCCCGGCGACGGAGAGCTCAGCTTTTTGGCCAGAGAATTTGAAAATGGCCTCTTCGATCGCTTGCTGGATGGTCGGCCTGTCGGGCTGGCGCTGCCAGCCAGCATAGTCGCTGCCGCGATATTCGATGGTGAGCTTATAGCGCGTCAGCATTAAGATAACCGCCATTGATGGCCGAGGTCAGGGTCATGGGATTTTTGCCCTCTGGCTGGAGGGTTATGATGTCGAGATATGTGCCTTGGCCGCAGGGGAAGCCTTTGTTATGCCCTGGCTTTGCCGCCAGAATTTTAAAGCGTTTGCCCTGGATCTCTGCCCAGACGCCAGGCCATGGGTTGAGGGCGCGGATTTGGCGGTCGATGTCCTGCGCGGTTTGTGACCAGTCAATCTGGCCGTCCGATTTTTTCAGCAGGGGCGCGTATGAGCTTTGGGCTTCATCCTGTTTTTTACCCTTAAGGGGAAGGGTTTCCAGTGTTTTGAGAATAAGCTCCGCCCCCATTTGCGCGAGGGCATTATGCAGTTTGCCTGCTGTCATATCTTCATCGATTGCGATTTGTGCTTTGGCGATCATGTCGCCTGTATCCAGCCCCTTATCCATTTGCATGATGGTGATGCCGGTTTTCTCATCGCCTTTCCAGATGGCGTGCTGGATGGGGGACGCGCCGCGCCAGCGCGGGAGAAGCGAGGCGTGAATGTTGAGGCAGCCGAATTTGGGCGCGTCCAATATGGCCTGAGGGAGGAGCAAACCATAGGCCGCAACGATGGCTATATCGGCCTTATGGGCGGCGAAGATGTCCTGCTCTTGCGGGCTTTTGAGGGATTTTGGTGTGTGCACGGGGATGGTGTGTGTTTCAGCGAGCATATGAACGGGGGATTTTTGTACCTTCTGCCCTCTGCCTTTTGGCCGTGGGGGCTGGGTGTAGGCGCAGATGATATTATGGGAGCTCTCGATCAGGGCGTGCAGAGCTGTGGCCGCGAAATCCGGCGTTCCCATAAAGATTATATTTAAGGGGCTGGTCATGAGTTAGAGCACATTTTGCTTTTGCTGTTTCAGGACGCGTTTGACAATCATATTGCGTTTTAGGGCCGAGAGATAGTCGATGAACAGCACACCGTTCAGGTGATCGATTTCATGCTGCACGCAATGGGAGAGCAGCCCTTGCGCCTCGAGTTCGGCGGGCTTGTTGTTGTAGTCGAGATATTTGACGCGCACAACGGCCGGACGCTCGACCTCAGCATTTTGTTTGGGGATAGAGAGGCAGCCCTCCTCCATCACGCTGATGTCTTCGGATTTATATATAATTTCCGGGTTTGCCATGAAAATAGGCGCCGGGCTCTCGCCTTCGCCTTTGTGCGAGAGGTCCATTACGAGCACGCGGTTAAGCAGGCCTACCTGATTTGCAGCAAGGCCAATGCCGGGGGCGTCATACATGGCGCGCAGCATTGCATCCATTTGCGCGCGGATATTGTCATCGACCTTATCGATGGGCTGGGCGACCTGTTTGAGGACCGGATCGGGAATGGTTATAATGCTGTATTCTTTCATCCCAAAACGGATAGTCTTTTTTGCCCAAAAGGTCAAGGTTTAAGCCGCCTGATCGGTTTTATCCGGTAGGTTTTGGGGCTCTTGGGTGTCTAAAAGTTCGGGGGGCAAGGTTTTTGATGTCTTTGCGCCCAGTTGTTTGAGCTTTTCCGTTCTGCCTAAAATATTGCCAGTGCCTTGTGAGAGCTTGTTCATCGCCGTGCCATAGGTTTTTTCGACCGTTGTGATCTGCCGGCCAAGATTTTGCATGTCAGAGACAAAGCCAGCGACCTTATCATAAAGCAAGCCACCTTGATGCGCGATTTCCTGAACGTTTTTATTTTGCATCTCGATCCGCCAGACAGAGGCCACGGTGCGCAATGTTGCAAAAAGAGTTGTCGGGCAAACGAGCACAACTTTCTTGTTCCAGGCATAATTTTGCATCTGGGGATCTTGTTGCAGCGCCAGCATGTAGGCGGGCTCGATCGGTATAAACATCAATACGAAATCAGGCGCGCCGAGTTTTTCAGAGGTTTGATAACTGCGCGTATCAAGCTCGTCTATTTGTTTTTTAACGGAGATCAGGAATTGTTTTAGGTGCAGGGCGCGTGCGTCATCCTGATCTGCGGTACAATAGCGCTCATAATGGGTGAGGGAGACTTTTGAGTCGATAATAAGGTGTTTTTGCTCGGGCAGGTGAATAACGATATCGGGCTGCTGGGTGCGGCCATCTTCGGTTTTTACATTCATGCCGGCGGCTTGCGCCGTATAGTCGATGCCTTTGCGCAATCCTGAATCGCTTAAGATTTTCTCGAGCATGATCTCGCCCCAATTGCCTTGGGTTTTGCTGTCACCTTTTAGGGCGTTGGTGAGGTCTTGTGTTTGCATCCGCATTTTTTCATTCACATCGACAATATTTTTTATTTGCTCCTTGAGGGAGAATTGTTCTTTGGCATGATTGCCGTATGATTCTTCAATCTTCTTTTCAAAATCATGGAGTTTTTCCCTGAGCGGTGAGAGCAGAACGCCAAGGCTTTCCTGCGATTGTTTCTTGAATGCTTCGTTTTTTTCCTCAAAGATTTTGTGGGAGAGATTTTCGAATTTACCAATCAGAAGCTCTTCCATTTTTGTGCGCTCTTCTTTGCTTTGTTCGATTTGCGTAAGAAAAGACTGTTTTTCTGCTTCCAGACGGATGGCTTGCTCTTTAACATTCTGGTTTTCAGCTTGCAGGATTTTATTTTCGCTCTCCAGCGCATTGGCCATTTCTTGAAACTGGCTCAAGCGGGCTTCGAGGGTTGCTTTTTTTGCCGATTCCTTCTGGAAATAAAATGCCACGCCCAGAGCGCCGAGGACACATCCCAATAAAGCATACCAAAATTCTATCATCGTGATTCTTTCTGATGTATGATTCGTGAGTGGTAGCTTAACTGAAAAATCGCAAAATGAAAACAAAAAGTGAACAAAGTGATTGGAAAGCCTGTGAGAGCGGGAATATTTTGCTTTATGTGCTGATTGCGATTGCTTTGTTCGGGGCACTCAGCTTTGTGATTGCGCGGCAGTCCAGTGACACGGATTCAGAAGAGCTGGATGATGCACGCGTTGAGCTTTATGCAACGGAGATTATAGGCTATGCGCGGCAGGTTCAATCTGTTGTTGATCAGATGACCATAACGGGTACATCCATGAATGAATTCGATTTCGTCCAGCCAGGAGAAAGCGGATTTAATACTGCGCCGCATATTCATAAAGTGTTTCATCCGCAGGGAGGTGGACTATCCATTGCGAATTTACCAAAGAATGCTGTGCAAGAGAATGCAGAACTCTCCCCTGGTTGGTATCTGGGTATTTTCAACAATGTTGAATGGAGCCCGAGCGCGGCGACCGACATGATTTTGACGGCGCATAATTTGACGGCGCCTGTATGTGCGTCTTTGAATGACAAGATTAGTGGCTCGCCGAGTATTCCTGCTCTGCCCGGAGATACGGAAGATTTTTTGATTGATACATCGACCAATCCAAATCTGACGGATACTGTTTGCTCGGCCTGTGAGGGGTTTGCCTCCTTGTGCGTGAGTAATGCGAGCGAGACGGCCTATAGCTTTTACAGTATTATTACAGATCGTTAGGCGTAGCTTTGGATGATGGCGCGCAGCTCGGCGATGCCAATATCTTTGAGGCTGCTTGTGTGCAGAATTTGGGGGTATGCAGCGGCATGCTTTGTTATAATGTCGAGCGTTTTGCGCGTAGTCTTTTCCGAGTCTTCGCGTTTCACTTTGTCGATCTTTGTGAAGATGATCCGGTAGGATACGGCGGCGCCGTCAAGCATTTTCATAAGCTCGATGTCTGAATCTTTCAGCCCGTGACGGCCATCCACAAGAATAAATACGCAGCGTAGCGTTGGTCTGCCTCTGAGGTAGGCAAAAATCAGGTCTGTCCAGGCGGCGATTTTATCCTTTGAGACTTTGGCGTATCCATATCCGGGCATGTCGACCATGTAGATCTTATCGCCGAGATTGAAATAGTTCAGCTCTTGGGTGCGGCCGGGTGTATTGGATGTGCGGGCGAGTGTATTGCGCCCTGTAAGTGCATTGACCAGCGAGGACTTGCCAACATTCGAGCGGCCAGCAAAGGCGATTTCCGAGAGATTACTCTCAGGCAATTGGCTAAGGCCTGCTACGCCGAGCAGAAAATCGCACGGGCCAGCGAAAAGTTTGCGCGCCGATTCCAGTTGTTGGCTTGAGAATTCCTCGTCCATAGCGGCTTATTTCTTTTTCTTCTTCTTTTTGTGCTTTGGCGGGGTGATGTTTTCTATGGGTGCATCGCCATCATTGCCGTCATCACCGAACAGCGCTTTTTCGGCTTCTTGTTCTGCCATGTCGATCAATGGATACGCATCGCCGCCTTTTTTCAGCATTTCTTTTTCCTGCGCTTCGAGTTCCTTGTATTTCTTCACATTGAAGAAATATACGGGCACACCGAGTGAGCGCATAATGATGGATTGCTGGATGATGGAGAGCACGGCGCTGAAGGTCCAGTAAATCACAAGGCCCGAGGCAAAGCTCGCCATGATGAAGGTGATGAAGAAGGGGAAGATATTCATCATGTCGCGCTGGAGTTTATCTTGCGGCGGGGGATTAAGTTTTTTCTGCATCAGCATGGCAAGCAGCATCATGCACGGCCATGCCCCGATCACCAAGATATCTGGAACCTGATAGGGTAACAGTCCAAAAAGATTAAATATTGAGGTGGGGTCTTTGGCGGAAAGATCATCGATCCAACCAAAAAACGGGGCGTGCCTGACTTCGATCGTAATGAATAGGATTTTGTAGAAGGCGAAGAATATCGGGATTTGCAACAGCATCGGCAAGCAGCCCGACATGGGATTTACGCCTTCGCGCTGATAGAGCTCGACGATTTCCTGCTGCATTTTTTGTTTATCGTCATTGTATTTGTCGCGTATCGCAGTGATTTGCGGAGCAACGACTTTCATCTTGGCAAAGGAGCGGAAAGAGATGTTGGTCAGCGGGAAGACTGCGGTGCGGATGATGCAGGTCAGAATGATGATGGCTACGCCCACGTTGCCCACCATTAGCGCCAGATAGTGCAGCGCGAGAAAGAAAGGATAGGTGAAGAACCAAAACCATCCAAAATCGACGGCAAGGTCAAGGTTATCGATGCCCATGTCCTTCTGGTATGCCTCTAGTGTTAGTACCTTTTTAGCGCCTGCGTAGATGCGGGTTGTATACTGATCTTGCGCGCCGCTGGCGATTTCCATCTCTGCGCCCGTGAAGTCCGTCTGATATTTGCGCCGTTCTGTTGCGAGCGGGTCGGGGGTATGTTTAAAGCGGAATTTTGTTGTTTCATTTTGTTGGGGGATGATGGCCGTCAACCAGTATTTATCTGAAATTCCAATCCATCCGCGCTGCGCTTCAAATTTTTCGTTCGGGTTTTTCGTCATACCCGCATAGCTGATCTGCTCAAGCTTGCCGCCGATAAAGCCCATGGGCCCCTCGTAGGATACCCATGTGCCTGTGTAATCTGAGGGAATATCTTTTTGAGAAATTAGCGCATAGGGATGCAGCGTAATGTCTTTGCCGGAATTATTGATGATTTTTTGGGTGATGGTAAAAACATAGGCTTCATCGAGTTCAATTATGCGCTCGAAGCGAATGTTCTGGCCATTATCCCAGTAAAGGGTTACGGGCAAATCTGGTTGGAGGATATCATTGTCTTTTACTTGCCATTGCGTGTTGGCGTTTGGGAGGTTGAGATTTTTATCGCGCGTGACCCAGCCATAATCCATGAAGCGCGTTTCTTTTGTACCTGGCGGCTTGAGGATGGAAACGTTTTTCTTTTTCTCAAGGGTTTCAAAATATTTTGTCAGGTTAAGATCATCAATCTGGCCGCCCTTCAAGGAAATGGTTCCGAAGACTTCGTCATTTTTAAATGTTATGCGCGGGCCCTGTGATATGGCCTCTTCGCGGGTGATGTTTATCACGGGATCAAGAAGTTTGGGATCTCTGAGGATCATCTCTGCTTTGGCAAGTTTAGATTCCTTTAGTGCCTTTGTCTGGGGACCGAGTATGTATGTTTCGTATAAAAACCAGATTGCAATTGAGCAAAGCGCAAAAATAATGAGGTTGCGCATATCTTCGGGGTGCATTTGATCTTTTTTGTTATTTTGCATGGTTATCCGGTTCTTTTATGATTTTGA
Organism: uncultured Micavibrio sp.; assembly: GCA_964351365.1. Lineage (GTDB taxonomy): Bacteria > Pseudomonadota > Alphaproteobacteria > Micavibrionales > Micavibrionaceae > UBA1672. The sequence goes on along the minus strand of CAYGNP010000015.1, from coordinate 11,683 downwards.
GAGCGTTTATAGCGCAAGATATCTCTCCACGCAAACTGCTTTGGTACGGGATCATCAAAAGAATAGGTGTTCCAGGGATGGCAGCGCAGAATTCTGCGGATGGTCAGGTATAGTCCTTTAAGTGGGCCGTGGCATTCCAGTGATTCATGGGCATAGGCCGAGCATGTCGGGTGAAAACGGCAGCTGCGTCCGATCAGGGGGGAAATCATAAAGGCATAGAGCTTAATCAAGGATTGGATCAGGCGCGTTACCGCGGAGCGTCTTTTGGTTTTAGGCAGTTCGTTTTCTTCAGGCACCATTTTGCATCCGATAATAGTTCTTCGTAAGGTCTGGTCAGGGTTTGCTGTCTCCCGACAAGGATATAGTCATATCCGCTCACCGCGCGGGTCAAAATGACATCTGCAGCCACAGCACGCAGGCGTCTTTTTACGCGGTTACGCTTTACGGCAGATTTAAATATCTTTTTGCTTACTGTATACCCAATGCGGATCACATCAAGGTCATTTTTAAGTATTTGTATAACAAAACTCTGGGAGACCCATTTTTGTCCCTTTGATTGGACGCACAAAAAATCAGAGCGCTTGACCAGCATTATTCCCGCTGTGCGCTCTGATGTTTTTGAATACATTTTAACTCTTAAGCGCTTAGACGCTTACGGCCCTTAGCACGGCGGCGAGCCAATACGGCGCGGCCATTTCTGTCGGCCATACGGGCGCGAAAGCCGTGACGGCGGGCGCGAACGATGCGGCTAGGTTGGAATGTGCGTTTCATTTTCTTACTACCTTGTCAAAATTCTATGGCTTTATAACGGCTTGTTGGGGGGCTGTCAAATAAAACTATGCTCATTTTGTGATGATTTTACTCGCCCATGGCACGGCGCATGAAGAATTTCTTCGCCTTTGCGATGCGTGAAACTGCCCGCAGGCCAGCGCGGCGAATGAGTTTTATAGGGGGGGAATTATTTGAGAACAGGCGCACGAGGCCATCTGTTACGGCGACCATGGCCATATTATCTGGTCTGCGCTTGCGTTGATAGGCCTCTAGGATTTCGGGCGCGCCGATATCTTTTGCGCTGGCATGGGCTTGTGCAATCAGGATTGCAAGGACATCAAGATCGCGAAAGCCCAGATTGAGCCCTTGGCCAGCGATGGGGTGGATACCGTGGGCGGCGTCGGCGACCAGAGCCATGCGCGGGGCGATATATTCTGCGGCGTGGATCAGGGAGAGCGGGTAGGCCATGCGCTTATCATCTATAACCTCAATCCGGCCATAGCTTGCAGGGAAATGGCTGGCAACTTCGTTTTGGAAGTCTTCGTTGCTCAGGCTCATCAAAGGTCTGCGGGTATTTTTATGCTCAGTGAAAACCAAAGAGGAGCAGTGCGATCCGTCTTCTTTGTCGTTCATGGGCAGGATGGCGAAGGGGCCTTCTGGCCAGAAATGCTCAACGGCCTTGTTGTTGTGGGGGTGTTCGTGGCGGATAAAGCAGACGATGGCGTGCTGGTTGTAAGACCATGTGCGCACGGGGACATCCATAAAGCTGCGCACGGCGGAATTACGGCCATCTGCGCCAATGATAAGGCTGGCATTGAGTTTGCGCCCATCTTGCAAGATGACGGTTGCGTGATTATTGGTGATCTCGAAGTCTTTGACCTGCGCGGGGGCGATATGGGTGAGGTTAGTCAAATCGTTCATTTTCGCCATCAGGCAAGCGCGGATATGGGCGTTCGGGATGATCCAACCAAAAGGCTTGTCCTCTACTTCTTCGCTCAGGAATTGAAGAAGAAGCGGGCTGTTGCCGTCCAATATTTCAATGTCTTTGATCGGGCAGCCCTGCTGCGCTATTTTTTCCCAAAGACCGGTGCGTTCAAGGATTTTGCTGGAGCCATAAGAAATGGCGGTGGTGCGGGTATCTGCTTTTATGGTGTCATTGGGCGCGGCCTGATCGATGCAGGCGATGTTCAGGCCCTCAACCTGTCCGAGGAGGCAGGAAAGAGAAAGACCAGCCAAGCCGCCGCCAACAATAATGACATCAAAGTGCGTATTCATGGCTTTTGTTTTAAACCAGAGGGCGCGGCGCGTATAGAGGGCATTTTATTACCATCTAACCCATTGATATTAATTATGTTTTTGATGTCCTTCAGTTTGTTTGTCATGTTTTGAAAAGCGACGCGCCATGACCACGCAAAAGCGTGATCACATAGTAGGAAAATTTACCTAATATGTCAAGGGTTTGATTACGCTATTGGTTTATCGATTTTTGAGGTCAGCTCACCGGCAATCGGCTCGTCATTGAGCATTTCGATCATGCCGCTTGGCTGAACGGCAAAATTCGCGATGAAAAGAGCGTTCGAGTAGTAAACCACAGCATTACAGAGGAAATGGCCCTGCTCGTTGATGCCTTCGAAGCTGGCGGGGCGGATTACACCCTCTACGACCGAGCGGGTTGTGCCGTCCATATCTTCGGGCAGGTTTTTGTCTGACATATCTTCTGCAATGTAGAACGGGCCTTCATCGCCGCGCACGAAAAAGCAGAAGAATTTCAGGTATTCCAATACATTTTCTTCGTTAATTTTGATCGGTGCCTTGTTGTTCACCTCATGGATGGGCGGAGACGTTCCATTCAAGCGAAACAAATTGCCTTCGTCGGTTAAGTAATAAATGCACATTTTTTTGTTAACCCAGTTTGGGTCCTGCACACGAATGAGAGCGACGCTTTCGTAAAAAGGCATTGTTCGCCATGACACTTGTGTGCTGCTCGGAGATGTTCGGTATTTACCATCAATTGGGTTAATCTGGCCCAAGAATCCTGAGAGTTCTTCGCCTTCGACATCATTCCAGTTATTATCTATATACATATTATGTTACTCTTAACCTTGTTGAAACAGATTAATTGATTTTTTATATTGACAGAAAATTACCCAAGTGCAACCCCCTGTAATATAAAAAACTTTACTCAGTAATGTTCTTAAGTTAAAGCTACGAAAAATAGCTATATCCTAAGTTTTAGAGTAAATCTCTTAATTCTTGATTAAATATAGTCAAGTGTAAAAAAATTTTGCGTGTTTTAGCCATAAAATAAAAAATATAAGATTGAGTATAATAGAGTGAGACGGCCAGATTTTATAATTGGAGGAGCCACACGCAGCGGCCTTCGCATACTCTCTGAAATTTTGGGTCGCCATCCGCAGATTTTTATACCAGAACGCGCCGAATATAAGTTTTTTCGCCGTTATGGTCTAGCCAATATACCCAGATCATGTCACAGGGCGTTTGAGGATGCCGTTAATCCGCATTACCGCGTCCGCATCCCTGAGAGCCGCATTTTGTATGGCGAGGAAGAATTTGATGCCTTGCGTGCGTATAAAAGCTGTTCTGGCTCGCGGGTTATTTTTACGTTGCGTAATCCGGTTGAGCGGTGTTATCAGCAGTTTCTTCATGGTCGGGTGGCGAAAAAGGAGCCCTTTAAAAGCTTTGAAAAAGCAATTGAGGCCGAGTTATCGGGCCAACGCGTTCAAGGCAAATCATCTTTATGCTGGGTGCATAAAAACCGATATAAAACGCATCTTGATCCCTGGCTTACTCTGTATCCCAAAGACCGTGTTCTGGTTTTAATTTATGAAGAATGGGAGGGCGAGGATAGATTTAATTTTAAGGCGCTGGAGCGGTTTTTAGGACTTAAGCCAGACAGTCTTTTTTCAGAAAATGTTTTAACAATGCTCTCTGAACCTAAGCCAAAAAAAATTGTCATGCCCATGTCTGGGAACATGCGTGAGAGGTTGGAAGATCTTTTTGAGGAAGATAAAAGCTTCATTGAAAGTCTGGTGGGGCGTAAAATTCAAGCCTGGGCGCGGCGCTGAGGCAAAAAAATGCTGGATATTTTGGGAAAAAAGGATCATAGTGGGAAACGTGTTTGGAGGGATTATCCATGAAAATTTTTTATTTTACGACGATGAGGCTGCCTTCGCAGAATTCTCAGTCTGTGCATGTGATGAAAATGGCACAAGCAATGGGCAAGGCCGGTCATGATGTAACGCTGTTTGCGCAGAGTATTGATGGCGCAAGCGCCGAAGATATTTTCAAGATTTATGACAGCGTTCCATATTTTAATCTTAACTTAACGTCGTATCTTGGTTTGCCTTTTATATCTGAGGCCAACCAGATGATGCGCCTGTTTCGCCAGAGTGCAGCGCTGCGTAAGCCTGATTTGATTTATGGAGACGATATTTCTGCGCTCGCTTATGCAGCGCCGGAGAAAACGCCTGTAATTTTCGAAACGCACAGTCTTCCTGATACTCCGGCTAAGAAACTTGCGCTAAAAACCATGCTAAGGCGCGGAAATCTTAAGGGTATTGTGACCGTTTGCGATGTTCTTAAAAATGCGTATTTGCAGTCCTGCCCTGAGTTGAATGCGGAGGATATTTTTGTTGCGCATGATGGCGCTGACCTTATTGATCATCTTGCTGGCGGCTGCAATAAGCCTGCGGTGTTAATGGGTAGAACGAATTCCTTTCATGTCGGGTATACCGGTTCGCTTGATCCGGGTAAGGGCGTTGCCATGCTTGATCGGATTGCGAAAATCCGCCCTGATTATGATTTCCACATTCTGGGCGGCACGGATAAGCAGGTTGAGCGGCTTAAGGCAGAAAATCGTCTCAGGAATGTTTATTTTTACGGTCATCGTGATCATGCAGAAATTCCCTCTTACCTCAGTCAGTTCGATGTGTGCGTTGCGCCTTATCAGCATAGGGCGTTGATTAAGACGGGGCGCAATACATCACGGTGGATATCGCCGATGAAGATTTTTGAGTATATGGCTGCGGAGAAACCTATTTTATGCTCGAACCTGCCGGTTATGCATGAGATTCTGACTGATAGGGAGAGCGCTCTTTTTGTGGCGGCTTCGGATGAAGAGAAATGGGCTGAGGCTTTGGATAATGTTAGGGAAAATCCCGCTATGGCCGCGCAGATAGCAAGAAATGCGTATCTGCGATTGGAAGAGAACTATACATGGGATAAGCGCGTTTCTGCGATTATGGATTTTGCGCTATCTGAGCGAAAGAGTGTTCGTTTATCGCGGATGGCTTGATCTCTAGCGCTTTTAAGCCGCTTTTCTTTTTTGAGCGTTTTTTACCTGTTTTGCAAAATCATTCCAAAAGGCCTGCCTGCGTGGGATGAGAATTTCGCGGGTATAGTTTTTCGATTTTTCGAAGTTTGTTTTAGCGCTGTGCAGTCTTTTTTTCTGCTCCATCATCATCATAATGTCCAGAGCGAGTTTTCGTGTATCTGCGCGCGCGTGGATATAGGCAGGCTCCAGCACTTCGGCGACGCCGCCGGTTTGAGAGGAGAGCACTGTGCAGCCTCGGCTTAGCGCTTCGATGAGGGATCTGGGCAAGCCTGTATTCACGCCGGGCTGGAGGTAGATATCAATTTCATCAAGCCAGTCCAGAACAGCCTGACCGCGTGCGATGCGCCCACAAAATTCAACTTTTTCCTGCAGGTTATACTCATGCAACTTGTCATGCCAGAGCGCGGGAACGCCCTGCCCTAGAATTCTGAGTTTAACATCTGGCAAGTTTTCTTGCGGATTTTGATTGCAGTGCTGGTTTACAATTCTGAGCGCATCCAGAGCTGACTCAATTCCCTTCAGGCCATTGCCAAAATTTCCAATCAGGCCCAGCGTAAGGATATCATTACGGCTATTGATCCGGTTCAGTCTTTTGCTGAGAACCGATTCGGGGGCCGCATCTATTTCAACCTGAGGGGCGCAGGCAGAGCGTCCGTTTGTCGGGTATCTGCTTTGGAGGAAAGATTCGGTTGTGTATATGACAGCCCCAGCGTGGCGCACCATTTCTTGGTCCTGTTTAAATTTAAAGGGTGCGTAAGCTTTGTTGAAGACATCGCCCTTAAAATAGGTTTTGTCATAGGCGCAGCGGCACATCTCTACGGCATAAGGTTTTCCGCTCGCACGGGCGATTTTTGCCGCCATGAAGCCGAAGTCAACGGGGCCACGAATAACAACGGCATCGGCTTTGTCGACTTCCTGTTTAATTTTTTCATACATGTGCGCGTATTTTGTGAGGCGTTTTACAGGCGCATCTATGTTAGGCAGAAGGATATGATCGATATTCGGGCCAGAGGAAATATCCAGGATTCCGGTTTCTTCCTGACGTAATTTTTTCTTGCGGCCGATGACGGTAATTTCATCAAAATACGGCAGAAAGCGCTGTTCCCAGTGGCTATAGGGGAAGTCGCCGTAGCTGTAGACGGTACCATCTCGCTTCTTGGAATAGAATGTGTCATGACAAAAAACAATTTTCACTGTTTCATGCTCCTGCTAAGGCAACCATTATGGCTATTATGTTACCGAACGCAAAAATCGCGTAAGACGTTTTGAGCCATGTGTATTTTGGTAATATAGAATAACGTGATGTATCATATATATCATTTACGACGGTTCTTGCAAGGCTTTCGGGGTCGTTGAATTTGGGCATAAAACGCTCAAGGAAATCCTGTTTATCGAGATGGCCTATATCGTTGAAATGCAAGAGGTTGATCTCACGATCGCCGGATTTGCGATATCTGCGTTTTGGGTAGATACAGATGATTGCGGCAAGGATGCTCATGATGGATGTGACAATCGATATGGTTGCTGATTCCTTATATGTTCCGTGCTCTATGGCATTCATGCAGACGGGAACAAGGATAGAGTTTAAGAAAATCATGACCTGGGCTTTTTGATCCAGAAGCTGGATTGTGGTCATGAATTTATTAACTGTTGCGGCCATAACCTGACCGCGCATCAGAGATTCCCAGCGCTTTTCATTAGAAATATTCATTACTTTATCACCCGTTACTTTATTTTTAGTACTTAGTTTTGAGCATATAGTACGTAAAAAATTTACCCAAAGATAGGGGGTGTGTTAAAAAATATGACTTTTTTGTGAATTTATTGTGGCGGATTTTCGTCAGAAGGCTCTGGTGTTTGTGATTCACCGCTGGCGGGCATGATATCCTGAACGTCCTGAGCGGCTTCATCCATTGCGATTTGCGGGACGTCTTTTATTGTTGCTTCTGCTAAACCGGGTGGTGTTTCGTTGTTAAAACGCGCGCCATATTCATCCTCTGCGAATGCAGCGGAAGAGAGCCCTAGTAGAAGTAAACATAGTAATTTTTTCATTTTTTGCCCCTTTAACTTTGTTATTCATACCATAAAAAATGGTGTTATGTCTAAATTTAAATTCAGAGTTGTCGAAACTGATCAGAATTGCAATACTGTGCGCGGTTGAAATTGTACGTTTTTTTGGATGGTTTGCACATGAGTATATTGAAAATTTATTGCAGTGATGATGTGCCTGATGACGGTGATGAAGGGCCAAAGCAGGATCGCGGTCTTGTCTTGAAAACGCGGCCAAAGACCCAGAAACCCTCGATGTATAAGGTCTTATTGCTGAATGATGACTACACCCCGATGGAGTTTGTGGTACATGTTCTGGAGAGTATTTTCAAGAAAAACCGTCAGGAAGCCACAGAAATTATGCTTCATGTGCATAGGCGCGGCGTTGGTGTGTGCGGTGTTTTTACGTTTGAGGTTGCAGAGACAAAAGTCGCGCAGGTCATGGATTTTGCGCGGGCGAACGAGCAGCCCCTGCAATGTACGATGGAAAAAGAGTGAATCCCTCTTGATTTTAGCTTTGCGTTTGATGCATCATAGCTATGTTCATTTTAAATAGCTTACCGTGGGAGGGTTTCTTGGAAGAGACAGTTTTTATCATCAATACGTTCTTTTTGCTCTTTTGTAGCGCGCTTGTCATGTTTATGGCGGCGGGGTTTGCCATGCTGGAGGCCGGGATGGTGCGGAGCAAATCTGTAGCCGTCATTTTGGTCAAGAATATTGCGCTTTATGCGATTGCGGGGGTCGTGTTTTATCTGGTTGGTTACAACTTGATGTATATGGGTGTTGATGGCGGGTATTTTGGAACGCCTGTGCCCTGGCATGGTGATGATTCGGCAGCGATCAGCGGGGATTACAGCGCAGGATATGCGTCTTATGCGGGTTGGTTTTTCCAGATGGTGTTTGTGGCGACTGCGGCCTCGATTGTCTCGGGCGCGCTGGCGGAGCGTATCAAGCTCTGGCCGTTTATGCTGTTTGTGGCCATTTTATGCGGTTTTATCTATCCGGTTACCGGCAGTTGGGTGTGGGGCGAAGGGTGGCTGTATGTTATGGGTTTTAAGGATTTTGCGGGCTCGACGCTTGTGCATTCGGTGGGTGGCTGGGCGGCGCTGGCAGGCGCGATTGTGCTGGGTGCGCGCAAAGGGCGGTTTAATACGGAAACGGGCGAGCAGAACCCTATTCCGGGCTGCTCGCTGCCGCTTGTGACGATCGGAACGTTTATCTTGTGGTTTGGCTGGTTTGGCTTTAATGGCGGCTCTCAGCTTGCGATTGCCAGCGCGGATGATGCGATGGCGGTTGCGAAGATTTTTGCCAATACCAATATCGCCGCCTCGGCAGGGGTTATTGTGGTTTTGATCCATAACCGCATTTTCTTTGGACGGATTGATTTAACGCTTGCGCTCAATGGGGCTCTGGCAGGACTGGTCGCGATTACGGCCGGGCCGCTTATGCCCAGCCTGCCGGTTGCGATGGCGATTGGTGCGGTTGGCGCACTGATTATGATTTTGGTGTCCTGCGCTCTGGTGCGCGTGAAAATGGCGATTGGTGCGGTTGGCGCACTGATTATGATTTTGGTGTCCTGCGCTCTGGTGCGCGTGAAAATTGACGATGTTGTCGGCGCTATTCCTGTTCATTTAGGTGCAGGGATTTGGGGGACACTCGCGGTTGTGCTGTCTGATCCTGCTGCTTCGATTGTGACCCAGCTTATCGGGATTCTTGCCGTTGGCTGTTTTGTGATGGTCACAAGCTTTGCCTTGTGGTTTGTGATGAAAATCAGCGTGGGCATACGTTTGCACTGGTCGCAGGAGCGTATTGGCGGGGATATGTCCGAGCTTGGTGTACGTGCGTATAATTTTGAATTTCACGATGAGACATAATCAACGCGGAATAGCGTAGCGCCCTTAAAAAGACTGTGGTAAAATATTAACCATTAGATGGTAAGGATATTGGATGTTATCACGGAATTTAGAACAAACACTTCATCGCGCGCTTGCAATTGCTAATGAGAAAAGTCATGAGTTTGCAACGCTTGAGCATTTGTTGCTGGCGCTGACGAGTGATCAGGACGCTATGGCGGTTTTACGCTCTTGCGGGATTGATCTGGATGATCTCTCGTCCTCACTTTTGCATTATATAGAAAACGACCTGACGGGATTGATTAATACCGATATTGAGGAATCCAAGCCAACAAATGCGTTTCAGAGGGTTTTGCAGCGTGCGGCTATCCATGTGCAATCTTCTGGCCGGGAGGAAGTGACGGGCGCGAATGTGCTGGTTGCGCTATTCTCCGAACGTGAAAGCCATGCGGTTTTTGTCTTGCAGGAGCGTGATATGACGCGCTTTGATGCGGTGAATTACATCTCTCACGGGATTGCGAAGGTGGCCTCGCAAAGTGATACACGCAAGACTCCGCAAGGGGTTGAGGGCGAGAAAGACAGTAAGGCCGGTAAAGAGGCGCTTGATAGCTATTGCGTTAATTTGAATGACAAGGCGGCAGAAGGCGATATTGACCCGTTGATCGGGCGGGAAGCCGAGGTTGACCGCACGATTCAGATTCTATGCCGAAGATCAAAGAATAATCCGCTATATGTTGGTGATCCTGGGGTTGGGAAGACGGCGATTGCCGAAGGTTTGGCCAAGCGTATTCATGACGGCGATGTGCCGGAAGTTTTGCAAGATGCGGTAATTTATTCGCTGGATATGGGGGCTTTGCTCGCGGGGACACGTTACCGCGGGGATTTTGAGGAGCGGCTGAAGGCAGTATTGAGCGAGATTGAGGCGATTGAGCATTCCATCCTGTTTATTGATGAGATTCATACTATTGTTGGTGCGGGTGCAACCAGCGGGGGGGCAATGGATGCCTCGAATCTGCTGAAGCCTGCTCTGTCGAATGGGAAATTGCGCTGTATTGGCTCGACGACCTATAAGGAATACCGCAATCATTTCGAAAAAGACCGCGCTCTGGTGCGCCGGTTCCAGAAGATCGATGTCCCCGAGCCAAGCATCGAAGATGCCATTAAAATCCTTGAGGGGCTTCAGCCTTATTACGAGAAATATCACAATATCAAATATACGCGCAGCGCATTGGTGGCGGCTGTGGAGCTGTCGGCGAAGTATATCGGCGAGCGCAAATTGCCGGATAAGGCAATTGATATTATTGATGAGGTGGGTGCGGCGCAGATGCTGGTGCCGGAAGACCAGCGCAAGAAAACCATCGGTCAGAAGGATATCGAGGGCGTGATTGCGGCCATTGCACGCATCCCCTCTACGTCGATGAACAGCAATGATCGCGAGGCGTTGCAGAGCCTTGAGCGGGATTTGAAGACCCTGGTTTATGATCAGGACAGGGCGATTGATATGCTGTGTGATTCGGTGAAAATGGCGCGCGCGGGATTGCGTGATCCGGAAAAACCGATTGGTTCGTATCTTTTCTCTGGCCCGACGGGGGTTGGGAAAACGGAAGTTGCGCGCCAGCTTGCGAAATCACTGGGCGTTGAGCTTTTACGCTTTGATATGTCGGAATATATGGAGCGGCACTCGGTCTCACGCCTGATTGGAACGCCGCCGGGCTATGTCGGGTTTGAGCAAGGGGGGCTGATGACCGATAAAGTCGATCAGCATCCGCATTGCGTGCTCTTGCTGGATGAGATTGAAAAGGCGCATCCAGATTTGTTCAATTTGCTGTTGCAGGTGATGGATTACGGGAAGCTGACGGATAATAACGGCAAAACGATTGATTTCCGAAATGTCATTTTGATCATGACGACGAATGCAGGCGCGGCTTCTATGGCGAAATCGCCAATTGGATTCGGGCGGGAGATTGGCGATGGTGATTATGCAGATAATGAGGCGATTACCAAGACTTTTACGCCGGAGTTTCGCAACCGTCTGGATGCAATTGTGCCGTTTAAAAATCTTAGCCCGAAAACGGTTGAGCGGGTGGTGGATAAATTCGTTATCCAGCTTGAGGCACAATTATCGAATAAAAATGTCATGATTGAGCTGAGTGCCAAGGCGAGGAAATTTCTGGCGACCAAGGGTTATGATGTGACCATGGGCGCGCGTCCCTTGGGGCGGATTATTCAGGAGAAAATCAAGCAGCCTCTGGCGGAGGAAATTTTGTTCGGGAAGCTTCAAAAAGGCGGCACGGTGGTGATTGATTATGACGGGAAAGAGCTTGTGTTCAAATACGAGCAGGAAAAACCACAACGCCGGACGAAAAAGCCGAGCGAAAAACAGACTGTACGATAATTACCGGGCGAGCAGGACGAAATAAAAGACGTTTTTTGTTTTTGCCGAGTCTTGCAGGCATCCGAATGTCTGGCCGAAAGTTTCGGGGGCGTCGATGGGGCTGGCGGGGCCGGGAAAGGTGCCAGTGAATTTTGTGGTGGTGTCAAAGTCCCCTGTATCGACCGGAGGGGCTCCATCAGGGTTTTCTATTCCGGCCTTTTTATTGATTTCCTTGCATAGCTCACTTTTTATGAAATTCAAAACAACTGCGATATCGTTGCC
>CAYGNP010000014.1:0-65101 GCA_964351365.1 uncultured Micavibrio sp. | reverse complement strand
CGCCCTCCCTCCCCGTCATTCTGAGCGCAGCGAAGAATCTAAATCATAATCGTCAGCAAATCATCCATCCAGCGCCGCAGGCATCCCTTAAAACTCTGCGCCCTCTGTAGTAAAAAAACCTTGGCGCCTTTGCGGTAATCCCCTTTTTAACTTCGTTGCAACCCACAAGATCCTTCAGCCCCAAAGGGCTTCAGGATGACAGCAAACATCTCAAATGTCACGCCGCGCCCTCCCTCCCCGTCATTCTGAGCGCAGCGAAGAATCTAAATCATAATCGTCAACAAATCATCCATCCAGCGCCGCAGGCAATACCAAAGGAACCACCAAACACAAATCTCAATTAACGTAACGCCCGCCCCTGTGTTTCGCCTGTGTCCGCTGTGGTTTAAACACAGCAGGTCTTCAGACAAGAAACCCGTAAAATCCTCGCCTGTGAATCCGTAACACTCGCAAACGACTCCACCTCAAAATCATACTGCGCCCGCGCCTGGATAATTTCCTCATCCGCCTTTTGCCCCTTCATAAAAAGCAGAGTCAAATCAGGGTTTTGCAAAGCCCAGGGCATGCAATAACTTAAAAGCTTATCCAGGCTCGCCAGCGCCCGTGCACTCACCACATCAGGGATAAAATCCTCATACGCATCCTCCACACGTTTGGTACAAACATGCGCATTCTTCGTTTGGGTCTCGCGGATAACAGTGCGCATAAACTGTCCCTTGCGCTCATCGGACTCCACAAGATAAACCTGCAGATCAGGATGCATCATCGCCAGAACCAGGCCCGGAAATCCACCCCCACATCCTAAATCAGCATAAATTTTAGCAGACACCGGAATAAGCTTTGAAACTTGCGCGCTATCAATAAAATGCCGCTCCCACGCTGCTGGCATAGTCGCCGGACTTACGATATTAATAGCCTTCTGCCACTTCACCAGCAGCGCGTGATAGCGCTCCAGCTTCTCATATGTTTCACGTGAAACATTCTCTATATCCATTCCCTACGCCGCGCTCTTTTGTGTCGAGCCCTTTTTCACATACTGCAACAACGCAATCACCGCCGCGGGCGTTACACCCGGAATACGTGATGCCTCTCCCAATGTCCGCGGATTAACCTGAATAAGCTTGGCACGAATCTCATTCGACAAACTCCCCACCTTCGTAAAATCGAACCCCTCCGGCAGAACCAGATTTTCATCCTTACGGAACGCCGCAATATCCGCCTCATGCCGTCCCATATACCCGGCATACAGCGCATCAATCTCCAGCTGCTCGCGAACATCCAGCGCCACATGTTCCATCTCCGGCCAGATCGCCACCAGATCCGCCCATTCAATATTCGGATACGCCAGCAAATCCATCACACTGCGCCGCACCCCGTCATGATTAATCTTGATACCCTTCGCATTCAACGCGCTCGGGCTGGCCTGCAACCGCGCGGCCATCTCCCGCCCCGCCGCTAAAGCCGTGGCCTTCGCCGCCCAAAACGCCTGCCGCTCCGCGCCAACACACCCGGCCGCAATACCCTTGTCCGTCAGCCGCTGATCAGCATTATCACTGCGCAACCACAAACGATATTCCGCCCGCGACGTAAACATCCGGTAAGGCTCCGGCGCGCCGCGTGTCGTCAGATCATCAATCAACACCCCGATATACGCATCGGCGCGGTCCAGTACAAAATCTTCCAATGTTTCACGTGAAACATTCCGAATCGAATCAGCCCGTTTTGCCGCATTCACCCCGGCCATCAACCCTTGCGCCGCCGCCTCTTCATAACCAGTTGTTCCGTTAATCTGCCCCGCAAGATAAAGCCCCGGCAAACGCTTGCTCTCCAGCGTCTTTTTCAAATCCCGCGGATCAACATAATCATATTCAATAGCGTATCCCCACTCCAAAACTTCAACCTTTTCAAGACCTTTAATCGTATGAATAAACGCATCTTGCACATCCACGGGCAGGGAGGTCGAGATCCCGTTCGGATAAACCGTATAATCATCAAGCCCCTCCGGCTCTAGGAAAATCTGGTGCCGCTCCTTATCCGCAAAGCGGTGAATTTTATCTTCAATCGAGGGACAATAGCGCGGCCCCGTGGACTTGATCGCCCCCGAATACATCGGCGATCGCTTGATATTCTCTGCAATAATCCGGTGCGTTTCAGCATTCGTATAGGTAATGTGACACGGAATTTGCGCAACCGTAATCTCTGAATTCATATAGGAAAAGGGCAGGGGCTTTGCATCCGCATCCTGCCGCTCAAGCGCATCCCAGTCAATCGTGCGCCCATCAAGGCGTGCCGGCGTGCCGGTCTTCAGCCGCGCAAGGGGAAAACCCAGGCGCTCCAGCGTTTGCGCCAGTCCAATCGTCGGCTCTTCTCCAACGCGCCCGGCGGGAATCCGCTCCTCTCCGCGATAGATCAACCCCCGCAGGAACGTCCCCGTCGTCAGCACCACCGCCCGGCATGAAAACGCGCGCCCATCAAGGGTTTTCAGCCCCTTAACCGCGCCATCTTCATCTAAAACCAGATCATCCGCCGCCCCCTCAACCAGTGTAAGGTTCGGGTAATCCCCCAGAATATCCTGCATCGCATCCCGGTAAAGCTTACGATCAGCCTGCGCCCGCGGCCCACGTACTGCCGGCCCCTTAGAGGCATTGAGCATCCGGAACTGTATCCCCGCGCGATCAATCACCTTGGCCATTACCCCGTCCAGCGCATCGATCTCCCGCACCAGATGCCCCTTGCCAAGCCCGCCAATCGCCGGATTACAGGACATCACGCCAATACTCGAAAGCTTATGCGTCAGCAAAGCCGTGCGGGCACCTGTGCGCGCAGAAGCCGCAGCCGCCTCGCACCCCGCATGGCCCCCACCAACAATAATCACATCAAAATCTGCTTCAAATCCGCTCATAGCCGCGTATATACAGGAATTTCTTGATTTTTTCTACAAAAAGAATTAAACGGATCTCATCATGAAAATAAAACCTCCAAAACCGGAACACATTGAGCTGATCAAAGCCTGGAAAGCCAGCGCCAGAGACCTATGGGATCATATCCAAGAAGCTGGCACAGCTGAAACTACACTAGAAGAAAAAGCCCGCCTAAGAACAGAATATAAAAGCACCTTCGGCCCTGATGGCTCAGCAATATTAAACAAACTCATCACCTCAAAAAAACTCAATGGCGGTGAAAACCCGCAAGAAGACAGACATTTCCCTGGAATGGAATATTCAATGGCGCTCGGCCTTTATTTTATGCGCCGCGCCCTCAGAGAATACAAAAAAGATGATGCCTACGAAGCATTTCTGCGTGATGTTGGTGACATGGCAAAAGCGACAGGAAAGGCTTTAGATAAATATCCTAGCCAGAAATTCCTGGAAGATTTGTGCAAAAAACCCCTTAAAATAGTGAGAGAACTTACACGTGCAGAATCTGAACAAAAAGACGCCCTAACCGCCGAATAAGCCTTATTTCCCGATACAAAAATCGCGGAAAACCACATCCAGCAAGTCTTCCACATCAACGCGCCCCGTAACTTTCCCCAAAGCCCGAATAGCAAGCCTCAGATCCTCCGCCGCCAGTTCCGGCAAAGCGGCGCTCAGCGCGCGCTTCAAACTATCACCGCAGTCCTTGAGGGCCGCACGGTGACGGGCTTGCGTCAAACTCGGCGCCTCTGAAAGACCAATCAAACCCTCAATCATCACCTGCAAACGGCTCAAAAACACGTCAATCCCGATATTTTGTGCAACAGAGACCTCAATACCTTCGGGATGCTTAAGCCGCACGCCCTTATCCGCTTTATTCACCACCACCAGCACCTGCGCAAAATCCTCCAGAGCGCGGCTATGTGCATCGGGCACATCCAACCCACCATCATAGACAATCACGCGGATATCCGCCTCCGCAGCCGTCCGTAAGGCCCGCTTTATACCCTCGGACTCAATGCCCTCTTGCCCATTCGCGCCGATCTGATCAGGCCGTAATCCCGCCGTATCACTCAAGATCACCGGATAACCGCCAATATCCAGCGCCACATCAATCACATCGCGCGTTGTTCCCGCCACGTCAGAGACAATCGCCACATCCCGCCGTGCAAGTGCGTTCACAAGGCTCGATTTCCCCGCATTAGGCGCGCCGATCACGGCCACCCGAATACCATCCCGCAACCGCTCTCCGCGGCGATTATCATCCAGATGCTCCGCCAGTCCCCGCCGTAAATCTTCAATTTGCGGTGTAATCGTTGCCAAAATATCATCCGGCATATCCTCATCGGGGAATTCCAGCTCCGCCTCCACATACGCCAAAATACGCGTCAGTCTATCCCGCCAGCCCGTATAAATCTCCGCCAGTCCGCCCTGTATCTGCATCAAGGCCTGCTGTTTTTGCGCAGATGTCTGGGCATGAATAAGATCCGCGACCGCCTCCGCAGCCGTTAAATCCATCTTCCCATTCTCAAACGCCCGGCGCGTAAACTCCCCCGGCTCCGCCATACGGTAACCCTCAAGCTCGCTCAAAGCTTGAAGCATCCCCTGCACAACCGCATGCCCGCCATGAACATGATATTCCACCACATCCTCACCCGTATAACTATGCGGCCCCTCAAAACAAATCACGAGTGCCTGATCCAATGTTTCACGTGAAACATTCCGTTTCAGATCACAAAGCATTGCGATTCGACTCGGAGCGGTTTTCCGCCCGCTCAGCGCAAAAAACCCAGCAAACGCCCGCGAACCGGACACGCGAATCACCGCAATGCCCGCTTGCCCGCGCCCACTCGCCAAAGCATAGATCGTATCGTTCATTTTTTCTCTGGCTTAGCGTCTGTCGATGTCACGCCCATCTGCGACCAGAACATCTTCTGCATCTCGCCCAAACCCTGCATCGTGGCCGGCATCCAGGTTTTAACCATCTCCTCCGGGCTCATCGTGCGGATATTCTCCTGCAACCGCGACTCCAGCTCGGCCATCATCCGCTCCTGCATCGGCGCGACATTCGGCAAACCAAGAAATGCGCGGGCTTCCTCCGGGGTGCAATCAATATCAAATTTTAATTTCATTGTGCCTCATCCTTAGATTTTGTATCATGCCCCTTTATACCGCGCTTTGAGGACTTATGCCAGTGACAAACCCACCGCCACAAGACACCAAAACCAACACCATGACGATCGATGAGGGTTATAAAACCAAAGCCCTTGAACAAGTAAAAGCAATGGTCAAAGGCAATAACGCCAGCCCTGAAGACGTCGCTTTAGCAAAATTCGATGGTGAGGTCCTGCAGTTCCAAGCCGAAACCACCCTGACCATCACCACAAAAACATCCGAGCTGCGCAAAGCCGGTCGTGTTCAAGGACCGATAAAAATGGATAGCACCGCTGCTGTAAAAACAGCGATGGCAAAGACTTACGAGGCTTTAACCGCGGATGCCAACACCGAGCACAGCATTAAAGGCGTAATCTTGGAGCGCGCGGATAAGGGCTTCGCCAGCCATAACGAAATCATCCCACTACCCTTTTGGAAGAAGGAATTCGTTACTTACGAACCATGCAACACCTGTAAAACCACAGGCACGGTGCGCTGCATGCCTTGCGCAGGTAAAGGCCAGATTATATGCCCGCGTTGCCATGGCTCGGGCCTTGGCGTATGCACACACTGCAATGGCGCCCAAATGAT
Source organism: uncultured Micavibrio sp. (assembly GCA_964351365.1). GTDB lineage: Bacteria > Pseudomonadota > Alphaproteobacteria > Micavibrionales > Micavibrionaceae > UBA1672. The sequence goes on along the minus strand of CAYGNP010000014.1, from coordinate 59,441 downwards.
AAACGGCCCGAACAATCAGAAGACTCAATGCCCCATCTGCCATGGGCGCGGCAAAAGCAGCTGCTCCACCTGCCAGCAAAAAGGCAACATCATTTGCAAAACCTGCCGCTCTTCCGGAACTACGCCTTGCCCGAATTGTCAGGGCAATGCCTGGACCAGCATGATATACAACATGGAAATAGAGGCGCGCACCGCCTTTGACTACCCGCGCGATACGCTACCAGACAGGGCAAGCGCCATGATTGACAAACACGGCGCGAAGATCAAGGATCATGCAAAAATCGTTGTTTCTGCATCACAAAAAGCAACCGTCAATAGCGATGCCCACACCAACACTGAAACAAATACAGGGCAGGATTTCCGCGTGCCGATCCTCTATAATGTTACGCTGCCCTATGGCCACCTCGAATACACGATCAAGGACAAAACCTATTACACTTTTCTTTTCGGCACACAGGGGCGCTTGACCCATACATCCCCCTTCCTTGATGATCTGATCAAGGACGGAACGCGTAAGCTAAAAGATGCCGCCGAACAGCGCGGCGATGTCACCGAAAACCTTAAGGCCGCCGCCCAGTTCCGCACTATAAAAGAAGGTATAGTCGCAACAGCCCTGCATAGCAGCGGCAAAGCAAAAAAAATGCTCAAAGCCTCTAATCCTCTAGGTCTATCCGACGGCGCATTGGAGGATATCATCGCCACCGCCGACAAAGCCTTGAAAAACATCACCAAACAGCCACGCATCGTCGGGCTGGGAATATCCGGACTAATCAGCGTGATAGGCTCCGGCTTATATATGATGGCCTTGCGGCCAACAATCATGGAAAAGGCAACAATCAGCACCCTCCACCCAATTATCGATATTTTCGCCCTTGGCGTCATTGCCTATCTGGGCATCCTGACCATCCAGAGCACCGCGCAATCTGCGCTCACCAAAACTCTGAACGCGTTATTACCTCAGGGCTTCAAAAAATCAGCACCGCCCAAGCTTGGCAATATACTCTATGCCAGCCTCGGCATAACAATTGCCAGCTTTGCACTTTTTTATCTGAGCGCATAAAGAAAAGACCGCCTCTTAAAAAGAGGCGGCCAGCGTGTAAGGGACATACTTTTTCTTTAACTACACTTATTATTTTTCTGATAATGCTGTGCGCAGAACGTGTGCTTTCTGGCATTGACGGTAGGCTGCTATGATTTGAGCAGGGGGAGCAGCACTCACATCTTGGTTAAGCATATCACTTATTTTTTGATCTTTGGGCGCCAGGGCATAGCGAGCCCCCAAAATCATTCCAAGTGCAGCGACTTTTCCAACAGTGCGTTGGGGTTCAGCAGAAGAGCCTGCCGAGGGAGCGAGAGAAAGAGAATTCAAAAGTGGAGCGCACACATCTGCACTTGCAGAAGAAGAATCCTGCAGGAACGATGTTTCACGTGAAACATCATAATGGATGACAGGTGTTTCATATGACCACGCATTATTTACAAGAAAAAGAACCGCTATGCTGGAGACAAAAACCTTTATCTTTAACTGCCGTGCATTTATCATAACCGCAAACCCAACCTTAAACTTTTATTATTCTATCCTTTCATAAGAACACATTTAAGTAATTATGACAAGAAGTATCGTTTCGACTTTGTTCCATTTTTTCATTGTTTTTCAATAAAATAAGCCGATAATTTAATATAAATTTTATGCTTAAAAAAAGCCGAGCATATAGCCCGGCATCTTAAGAATTTTAGTACATATGAAAATGTCTACTGATTCATCGAGCTGAAGAACTCATCATTATTCTTCGTCTGCTTGAGCTTGCCGAGCAGGAATTCAACCGCATCGACAGTCCCCATCGGGTTAAGAATACGGCGAAGAACCCACATTTTCTGCAAGGTGTCTTTATCAACCAGAAGCTCTTCTTTACGGGTTCCGGATTTTTGAATATCAATCGCCGGGAAGACGCGTTTATCTGCAAGCTTACGATCAAGCACAATCTCGGAGTTACCGGTTCCTTTGAATTCCTCAAAAATCACCTCATCCATCCGCGAGCCGGTATCAATAAGGGCCGTCGCGATAATCGTGAGCGAGCCGCCCTGTTCGATATTCCGCGCCGCCCCAAAGAAACGCTTCGGGCGCTGCAACGCGTTTGCATCCACACCGCCTGTTAGAACTTTACCGGAAGAGGGCACAACCGTGTTATATGCTCGTGCAAGGCGCGTTATCGAGTCAAGCAGGATCACAACATCGCGTTTATGCTCCACAAGGCGCTTGGCTTTTTCCATCACCATTTCCGCCACCTGAACGTGGCGTGAGGCGGGCTCATCAAAGGTAGAAGACACAACTTCACCGCGCACAGATCGCGCCATGTCGGTCACCTCTTCAGGGCGCTCATCAATCAAAAGAACGATCAAATAGGCCTCAGGGTGGTTTTCTGCAATCGAGGTTGCAATATTTTGCATCATCACCGTTTTACCGGTCCGCGGCGGCGCGACAATCAGGGCGCGCTGTCCAAATCCAAGCGGAGAAGTCAGCTCGATCACGCGCTGAACATTGGTTTTCTTTGTCGGATCATCATATTCAAGCTTGATCTTACGATCGGGATAAAGCGGGGTAAGGTTATCAAAATTAATGCGATGGCGCAGCTTCTCTGGTGCTTCATTGCTGATCGCCCCAACCTTAAGCAGCGCGAAATAACGCTCGGAATCTTTAGGCGCGCGGATCTCGCCCTCAACAATATCGCCCGTGCGCAAACCAAAACGGCGCACCTGAGAAGGGGAGACATAAATATCATCCGGCCCTGGCAGGTAGTTTTCTTCAGGAGAGCGTAAAAATCCAAACCCGTCTTGCAGAACCTCAAGCACACCAACGCCCGATATCGGCACATTCTGGCTTGCCAGCTGTTTAAGGATCGCAAACATCATGTCCTGCTTGCGCATTGTGTTGCAATTTTCGATCTCAAGCTCCTCCGCAAAGGCAAGAAGCTCAGCTGGGGAACGTGTTTTTAGTTCTGTTAAATTCATGGATTACTCATCATTATGATTATTTAAACGGGGGAATTTTGACCTTATTATCTACTTGAAAAAAAGCGAAAAACTCAAATCTAAACACCGCTTTTTTACCGTGCCGAACCTTCCGGCAAACTTTTTTACCCAAAATTTATATGGATTTTCCTAAAGACAATTTGACTTATAGCTACAGTTTCAAAAAGAGTCAAGCAATTATGCACAACTTGATTCGCTAAGGATTATAAAACCACAAATTCCTTTAAAAACCCCTAAAATCAGAAGGGTTCAACCACCGCAAGGACAACAATAATGACCATCAAAACCGTAGGAGCCTCATTTAGAATACGAAAAAATTTCTCTGATTTCATGTTTTTATCATCATCAAAAGCCCGCATATACTTAATATACATATGATGCACGCCCGTCATCAGCACCACAAACAGCAATTTCGCATGCATCCAGCCCGAAATCATGAACAGATCCCAACGCGCATAGAGCATCAGCCCGCCAAACACCCATGTGGCGATCATCGCCGGGCTCATGATGTAGCGGAACAGGCGCATCTCCATAATCTTGAACGTCTCGCTCATTGGCGACCCCGCTAGTGCAGCAACATGGTAAACAAACAGGCGCGGCAAATAAAGCATCCCCGCCATCCAGCAAATGACTGCGATGATATGCACCGCCCGTATCCAGTCATAATATATGTTCAATAAATCTTGCATTTTTTTTAAGCCGCTTTCTTAATGTTGCCCATCTCATCCATTTTAAGTCGCATGCAACACCGATCCGATCCACTTGGGCAGATAGCTTCAAAACCCTCAGCGGCGATATCACCGCGCCCGGCATGATCCCGCACCAGACCCGCAAGTCCTGCAATAAAATCCGGATGCGTGCCAACCGTGCGTGCGCGGTAATAACCATGCAAGCCCATTTTCTCCGCCGCCTCTTTATACTCAATATCAAGCTCAACAAGGGTTTCCACGTGCTCCTGCGTGAAAGCATGCGGATAAATCACCACCGCCTTTTTATCCTCTGCCGCCTTGTGCAAAGCCTCCTCGGTTGAAGGGCCAATCCATTTCATCGGCCCGACGCGGGACTGATAGCAAATCTGCCAGTCTAGTTTAAAGCCATTGTCATCCTGAAGCGCTTGCGCTGAAGGATCTTTTTCAGTGCCATGCGATTCTTCAGACCTATAGGTCTTCAGAATGACATCATGCAAGGCATCCGCAATCTTTGCCGCCGATTGCTCACATTGCCATTGATAGGGATCACCCTTTTTAATCACCTTTTCCGGCAATCCATGCGCGGAAAACAGCACCCGGATATCCTTATAGCCATCTGCAAGCGCCTTCTCATACTCAAGCCGGATATTCTCTGCAGAGGCCTTCACAAAGCCCTCATTCCAAGGATAACAACACACCATAGAAGAGGGGATATTACTCATCCCCGCCTGATAGAGCGCCTTTTTCCACACCTGCAAAGACGACCAGCTTGTCGTAGTTGAAAATTGCGGATAGAGCGGCAAAAGCAAAATCTTGTCCGCGCCCCAGTCACGCACCTCACGCACCACTTGCGGCGCCATGGGATGCCAATAGCGCATACAGACAAATGTTTTATACTCATCCGCACCACCGGCAAGAGCAGCCTCCAGCGCCTGTGCCTGCGCGCGTGAATTCGCAAGCAAAGGCGAGCGATCTCCAAGCTCACCATAGGAATCCCCTGCCTCACGCTTAGAGCGTTTACGCGCAATCAGCGAGGCAATAATACAGCGCAGCGGAATAGGGGCCGTAATGATATTCTTATCCATAAAGAAATTCAGCAAGAACGGCTTGATCGCATTTTTACAATCCGGCCCACCAAGATTAAACAACACAACAGCAATTTTTTTGTTCATAATACATTCCCTTTGTTACGATGTCATTCTGAAGCGCATGCGCTGAAGAATCTAGATCCTTCAGACCTAAAGGTCTTCAGGATGACAATAAAATCTTACCCTCTCAAAATTCGCACCAATTGCTCGACATGCTCAACGGGCGTTTCCTTATGAATGCCATGCCCCAGATTAAACACATGCGGCCCGCCTGAAAAATCACGCAAAATCTTGCGCGCCGCCTTCTCAAGCCCAATCCCGCCCGCCAAAAGCCGGATAGGATCAAGGCAGCCCTGCACCGGCATTAAATTCTGCAAATTATCACGCGCCCAGAACGGACACATAATACTATCAAGCGCAATTGCATCCACCCCAGTCTGCAGCGCATAGGCCCGACAATGCACACTTCCCCCGCGCGGAAAACCGATAATCGGCACATCCGGATGCTCAGCCTTCACCGCGTTCACAATCCGCTTGGTTGGCTCAATCACCTGATGCTGAAACCCGTGCGGATCAAGCGCCCCTGCCCAGCTGTCAAAAATCTGCAAGACTTCCGCACCCGCATCCACCTGCGCAATCAGATAAGCACTCGTCGCTTCCACCAGTTTATCAATCAGCCGCGCAAAAATTTCAGGCTGGCCATACGCCATCGCCTTCACTTTTGCAAAATCCTTACTGCCCCCGCCTTCAACCATGTAAGTCGCAACCGTCCAGGGCGCGCCAGCAAAACCGATCAGACTTGTATCCTTAAACCCCTCACGCGCCAGAGCAGAGCGCGTTTCGCGCAAAGCATCATAAACAGGTTGTAAAACATCTTCATCAAACGCGAGAGCATCAATATTCAGCTCCCCAAGCTTTGGCCCCTCACCAGCCTCAAATCGTAAATCTTGCCCGAGCGCCATAGGCACAACCAAAATATCAGAAAAGATAATCGCCCCATCCATCCCAAAGCGCCGGATCGGCTGCATCGTAATCTCACAAGCTGAAACCGGATCCATCGCCATATCAAGAAATCCACCCTTTTTGGCACGCAAATCGCGATACTCCGGCAAATACCGCCCCGCCTGACGCATAAACCAAAACGGTACACGATCGACCTTCTTCCCCTTCAAAACATCGATCAAAATCTTTTCTTTCACCATGCCGTCATTATTCTCAATTCCTCCCAGATCACAAGCTTTTTAAAAAAATAATATTTATTTTTAAAAGAGAGTTGTAAGAAGTAGGGCCTGTGCATATCAGGGATAAAAATTTCTCCCAAAAATAACCCACAACCCCCAAACACAAATTTTATGAACTCTTTCCGTGAGTCGCATACTGTCCAGCATTTTTTATTCTTTTCACAATTTAAACTTTCCCCCATGGGGATGACTCACCTTGACATGAGAAGCATGGAATCTGGATAACTTAGCCCCAACTTTCATACAAACTTACCCCCGTGAGTCGCACACAGAGTTTTACAGACCCTGCCCCTTGATTTTTAGACATATTCGCCGCATCATAGACCATGAAAAACAAAACAGGCGCGAATCACCCCAGCAATGTTTGATGAATCCTACATACAATTGGAAGTTGATGAAATCGCTATCCTGCTTGATGAGCTGAACAAAAAAGTGGATGGCAGCATTTTTGATCCCCTAGAGACAACCATTCTAGCGATCGACATCCCCTTTTATCCCGAACACAGATTTTTAAACGTTGCCGATCATAAAACCCATCCACCCTTGCAGCGTTATCTGGTGCAAAACAAAACCACAAAAGAATTTGTCATCATCGATTGGCGCTACCAAACAATATATAATCTGAACACATCAGCCAAAATCGCCTTAAACGACAAAAACGTGCTGGATTACGTGCGGTTTTTCTTTGAATACGTCAAAGGCCGTCATGGCCGTTTCAAAATTTGCGAAAGTGCCGACCATATAAGCTGGAAGGACGAGCCGCCCGCGCAGGTCAAAAAATCGCTCAACGATGCGCTCCAGCCTCTCACCCTGAGTAAAGACAAGCGCGAAAAGGATAAGGCCTATGTCATCAACGCCTTTATGATGCTCAAGGACACCTTGTTCAAAACCGAAATCACCGTTACCCCGCAAGGAAAGGTAACTATGGGCGATCACGATATTTTGATCGAGGAAATCCCTGTTCTGGATGCCGCGCTGGGACAATAGTCACCCAGCTTAACCCATTATTCATAATGAATTAAACCCCTGTTAACACATTGAAAAAAAAATCAAAAAAACCGCTTTTTCCGCAAATATGGTAGGAAAGCGTTAAGGTTTTTCCCTGCATAATGGAACAGTTCGAGGGGCGTTCTCTTCACCTTGAGAGCGATCTTCTCATCCACAAATGGTCAGGCCCATGAGCGATACATATTCAGATTTTTACAATGCACAAATGATCGAGCACCGCGTTTGCGGTGTGGCCTATACCATCAATGACAGACAGCCTGTCATCTGCACACATATCGGCGATCAACCCCTGTTTTATTTTGAAGAAGAGATGATCGAAGACGAAGATGACGGCTTTTTCGATATCGCAGAGCTGGATGAGCTTGCGCGTGAAGTGCGCATCCTGAAAGAAGAGATTGCCGGCATGGGCAAACAAGAAGAACCACTGCCGCAGAAAACACTGCGCGCCTATTGTGATTTTTCAGAAAATGCCGAGAGCATTTCACAGACCATGAATTTTTACCTCACGCCCGTTGAGCAAAAAGAGCGCCTTACAAAGATTAAAGATATTTTATCTCAAAGCCGACTGGCCGCCGCTTATCTGAACATGCTGGAGAAGCAAGATGTTAAAATCCAGATGAGCGAACAGGTTGAGGATATTTTCTATGACCGCAATCAGGGAATTATATCTCTCTATCCTCATATGAAATGCAACGATCATATTCTTCTTCTCGCAAGAGAGCTGCGCCGTCACTGGCAGCACCGCCAGGGCGTATTGATCAATCCGATGACCTTCAAGCCGGAAAACGCAATTTTGATTAACCGCGCACAAGAAGCAGACTTAGCCGCTGCAGTTGTGCGCATCGCCTGGGAGCTCCAGCTTGCAGGCCACAGAGATGTGTGGGAGCGGGTTGAAAACTCTCCCCTGTCCGACCTTGCGCGCAGTTTCGCCCGCGAGGCCTTTATCAATTTTCGCACCATCAATGACGGCACGGCAAGTGCTGCCGTGTTCGAAAGCTGGTTCCTCTCCGAGCGATGCCGCAGCAAAGACAAGCAAATCATTCGCGCCATGCTCGCAGATTACAAAGGATACGTCTTTGATAATGATAAATCATCAAGCTCTGTAACCGCTGAGCTGATCGCCAAACTTGGTGAAATGCCGTTCGGCAAAAATTACCTGGCCACCCATGCGCACACCATCATGGATGACCCTGTTTTCACAGAGGTGCGTGACCGCTCAAGCGCAAATTTCCTGTGGTTTATCAAGTTCGAGAGATCCTACAAAGAAACGGAACAGCATTTGCAAACCGAGTCTGACTTATCCACACATGACATCCGTCATGATTTGTTAAGCACAAAAAGTCAGGGTCCAAATAATGCAAAACCACTCGCAGCAGACATTCTTCAACTTAGTGAATACAGACGAACCAATAATAAAATATATGCGCAGCCCAAAAGCAAACGAGGTGCAGATATTATTGACCTCAAACGCTGGTATAAAAAGGGATAGCGCCTCTATATACGACTCGAGTAAAGGCAAATTTATGGCAAAAGACACGTCACAGCCATCAAAAAAAGTGATTCATTTTGTGGACTCTTCTGTGGATTCTTCTAAAGTGTCCGGCAACGCGCAATGGCAGTTCGCCGAATTACTATGTGAAGATATGGACACAGATTTTTTTACGGACATAGAAGACGGCGAAGTCTTTGAGTACAAGGACGTTCTCTCATGGTGCGTCAGCGTATTGGAGACAAGCCCCACAGCGCGTATTATGCTCAAGGAAGCCGCAGACAAAAACTGGATTCTTGCCCTTGATGACCTGCATGGTGCGGATTACTGCATTGATGTTGAGAACAAGACCATCAGTCTGGACAATAATTCACTCGTGCCCTCTGCGTTGGGCCGCTCGGTTTATTTCAGAAACATAACATTGGTGACGCTGGTCAAAGCCCTGCGCGATATCTGGCAGGAAAAACGCTATGGCGGGTTTGATGAAATCTACGCGCCCGAACATGTCATGCTCATGGAACGCATCCGCGCTGCCGACCTTGATGTCGTCGCTGTCCTTGTTGCGTGGGAGCTCAGATCCTCAGAAGATCATCCCGATATCTGGCGCCACATGATTGGCTCGGAAATCGGCGATATGGCGATGAATTTTTCCGGATATCTGGAGCGCGACCCCACAGCACAATTTAACGGCCACGGCCTGCATGCCGCGTTCAAGCAATGGTTCCGCGATGAAGCGCGCGTTAACCGCTGCGATCATGATACCCTCGATTACATGGATGAGGTTCTATCAACGAGCGCAACAACAAATCCTTTTGGCAGCAAAAAGCCGGGCAAGATGAATATCGAGATGTTGTCTTGCCTGCCCGATAAAACCGCCTATCTGCAGGGGCAGGGGGCTGAGATCATGGCAGACCCGATGTTCGCAGGCGTGGATGATGAGATCAACCAGACACATCTTTTGCAGATTATGCACGAAATGCAGGCGGTGATCGTTGAAAACGTGCCGTTCCGTGACATGGCTCTGGCAAAAAAAATCTTCCCGCAAGAGGGTTAGTCATGCTAGTCTAAGGCATGTATAACCCTGGCGAAATCCTGAGTGTTAAATGGTATCTCGGCATCGAGCATGAGGGTATTTACACAGATACTGGCACGGTCATCTCTGCCTCCAAGCGCACAGGCAAAGTCGTAGAGGAAGATTTACAAACCTTCTCCGGCAGGCGAAAAATCAAAAATCTCGGTTATCCGAGCGATCTTCCGGTTGAGATTGTCCTTAATCACGCCCGCAAAAAAATCGGCAAAAGATATAATGTCCTGAGCGATAACTGCCAGCATTTTGCAAGCGACTGTCATGGGCGCAAACACTCGCATCAGCTGCGCTCACTGGTGATATCCACTATCAGCTTTGCCGCGCTGGCCATACTCACGCGCGGGCGAATATTTCGCGCATAATCCGCTCCGTCATTCTGAGCGCAGCGAAGAATTTATGATCCTTCAGCCCTAAAGGGCCTCAGAATGACACGATGGAAAACCTAACCCCGCCCGCGATAACCCGCCACGCCCTGATCAGGAATCCACACACCCGCTGGCGGCTCACCGCTCTGGTAAAACACGTCAATTGGTATGCCCCCGCGCGGGTACCAGTACCCGCCTATGCGAAGCCACACAGGCTTTGTAATCTCCATCACGCGCCGTGCAATCTCCAATGTGCAATCCTCATGGAACGCGCCGTGATTACGAAACGAGCCTAAAAACAGCTTGAGCGATTTGCTCTCGACCAGAAACTGATCCGGCACGTAATCAATCACCAGATGCGCAAAATCCGGCGCGCCTGTCAGCGGACAAAGCGAGGTAAATTCCGGCGCGGTAAAGCGCACGCAATAGGCCATATCTGCCTTGGGATTAGGAACGCGCTCCAGCTCTGCCTTATCCGGGCTCTCCGGCAAAGCCGTATGGCTGCCAAGCTGTGTCAAATTCTCATAAATATTCTCGCTCATCCTATTAAACTCCTTGTTTATTACCCCATAACAACACATGCAATTGCGGCAGAACATGGGCGCTATACCATTGATCCGCCGCCACCTTATCCACCAGCCAGCGCATCCGCGCAAGCAATCCTTGCATATCCGCATCCCCGCTTACGGTTTCATTCACCGGCTGGAGATACAGAGCCAAAGAGGGATAGCGCGCCCCCGCATCGCGCGCAAAAGCATAATCAGTCTCATCCAGCACAGGAATTTTAAGGGCGATCTGCGTATCCGCCCCTGCCGCGCCAATACATGCATCAAAGGCCGCCCAATCGGTGATCATCCCGCTGCTGGGGGGTTTAGGCGAGAGGGTGAGCACATCAAGCGCAGCAAACCAGTCCGCCGCAATCGAGCCTTGCGTCTCCAGCGCAAAGCGGTAGCCTTTTGCTTGGCCCAGATCAATCAAACCGCCCAAAGGCTGTATGGCGGGGTTGCCCCCGGATAAAGTCACCATCATCGCTTTACCGCCGGAGAGTTCCTCAACGCGCGCAAAAATATCTGCCGCGCTCATGGGTTTCCATGTATCACGAAAGGATGAATCCACCGCATGCAGCGTATCGCACCAGCAGCAGCGGTAATCGCATCCGCCCGTGCGCACAAACACGGTCGGCTGGCCGATCAGCGCGCCTTCCCCCTGTATGGTTGGCCCGAAAATTTCGGAGATACGTACACGGGATGTGTCATTCTGAGAGAGTGCAGCGAGCGAAGAATCTAAAGCCATTATTCAAGATCCTTCGCGTTGCTCAGGATGACAAGAGGGACGGTACTCTGCGCAGCTTCTGGGGGTCTCGCGCACGCGCACCGCGCTAACCTCCGGCCATTTTGCCTTCGCCCAGTCATAGAAATGCCTGGCGATCTGCTCGGCGGTTGTGGCGTTCTCGCCCAGCACATCATTCAGGTGACGATGATCAAACACATCATCAATATACGCTTTCAGCGCATCAAGCTCGCGGTAATCGCGCACAAATCCCGTTGCATTCAGCGTATCTGAACAAAGCTCCACCTCGACCAGATAATTATGCCCATGCAGGCGGCTGCAGGGATGATCATCCGATAGTCCGTGAAGGATATGGGATGCAGAAAAATGAAATTCCTTTGAAATAATATACATCTTAAACCCCTCCGTCATCCCCGCGATGAGTCGTAGACTCATTCAAACGGCGGGGATCCTTAATGTCGACAGCATCGCTGTCGTCTTCTTTCATACCGGATGCCCGTTCAAGCCGGGCATGACGCGCTAATTCCTGCTCATTGGCCGCCCCCTTCTTAACCGCTTCACGCCAAAAATCCGCATCCGCGTAAACCGTTGGATCGTCAACGCCGGCCAGATCAAACGCCTCGCGCCGCTCAACGCATGTGCCGCAGCGCCCGCAATGCACATCCCCGCCCTTATAGCACGACCACGTATCCGCAAACGGAACACCAAGGCGCGCGCCTTCCGCGGCGATATCGGCCTTGGTCTTTTCAAGGAACGGCGTATAGAGCGAAATCTCCGATAACCCCTCCAGCGCCTTGTTCTGCATATCTTCAAAAGCGTGAATAAAGCCGGGCCGGCAATCAGGATAGATAAAATGATCCCCCCCATGCACGGCCGTGGCAACACACCTCGCGCCGCGCGCCGAAGCAATGCCATACGCAATAGAGAGCATAATCGCATTGCGGTTAGGAACCACAGTAATTTTCATGCTCTGCTCGGCATAATGCCCATCCGGCACAGCCACATCATCGGTGAGCGCCGAGCCAGAAAGCTGCGCCCCAATTTGTGAGATATCAATCAAATCAAAGCCAACACCAAGAGATTTTGCACAATTTTCAGCAAAACCAAGCTCTTTTTTGTGCTTTTGGCCGTAATTAAAGGAAATCAAGCCGAGCAATTCATGCTCTGCTGCAATTTTATGCGCGAGTACTACTGAATCCAGTCCGCCGGAGCAGATAAGGAGTGTTTTCATTCCTGTTTTCCTTGTTTTGTTTAATCGCCATTATCCCATAGTGTCATCCTGAAGACTTTAGGTCTGAAGGATCCGGATTCTTCAGCGCGAGGCGCTTCAGAATGACATTAAGAAAACGGCAGCTTATGGGGTAGGCTGCGACCCATTTAATGCGGGCTTTATAACAGGGATTTAGGGAAATGGGAAGGAAATTAAGCCTTCTTCCAAAGTGCAGTCTCACCAAGGCTCTCCACCATGGCGCCATGCGCAGCAAGCTCCTCATCGCTCGGGGTAAAGATGCGGGGCTCTCGATAGGGGCGCTCAGCCTTTGACCGCCCGCCCGCGCCTGTGCTTTTCACCGTCTCGCTCATCAGGCCAAGCCCGCGTTGACGCCCGCCCAGAAGCTCCAGATAAACCTCCGCTAAAAGCTCAGAATCCAGCAGCGCCCCGTGATAAGTGCGCCCGGAATTATCAATCTCAAACCGCCGGCACAGCGCATCCAGATTAGCCGGAGAGCCGGGATATTTCTTACGCGCCATCTTCACCGTATCGATAACGCGGCTCCAGGCGATCGGCGGATGACCGACATTTTCAAGCTCCCAGTTCAAAAATTTCATATCAAACTCGGCATTATGGATGACCAGCGTTGAGTCAGAGCCGATAAAATCTATAAACTCCATGTAAACTTCGAAAAAAGGAGGCTTATCTTTAAGAAATTCATTAGTAATGCCATGCACGGCAATCGCCTCTTGTGGGACTTCGCGCTCGGGATGGATATAAATCTGGCAGGTTTTCCCCGTAGGCAAATGGTTAATCAGCTCCACCGCGCCGATCTCAATGATACGGTCGCCCTTAAACGGATCCATACCAGTGGTTTCAGTATCTAGAACAATCTCGCGCATTATTAAAATAAGACCTCTTTTACCATCAACATCAACGGAATAAACCCAAGCGCCAACAGGGTTGTAATCAAAACCATACAAGACGTCAGGGCAGGGTGCAAATTAAGTTTTGCCGCATAAGCTACGGTGTTCGCGGCAAGCGGGCAGGCCGTGACCAGAATAATCAGCCCGTGAATTTCCGGCCCCAGCATGTGCAGATGCGCAAAATCAAGATACACCCACGCCAGACCCAGCGCAGGCCAAAGGATATAGCGCAGCAAAACAACTCCGCCAAAAAATGACCAGTCAAAGCGGAACCGCTCCATGCGCGCAAGGCCAGCGCCGATCATCATCATCCCCAGAATAATCGTGGTGCCGGTAAAGCGGTGCCAATAATCAATAAATAGCTGCGGCAGCTCAAACCCCGCAAGATTAACGACCAGCCCAAGAGCAGCGCCGTAAATAATCGGCAGCCGCGCAAGGCGCAAGAGGCTCTCGCGCACGCTGAAATCCCCGCGCACCGCGAAATAATAACCCAAAGTGCAATCCAGAATAAACAGCGGCAAGACCATCATCACCATCACCGAGAGCCATTCATTGCCAAAAAGAGCAATCGCAATCGGCAGGCCGAAATAAGTAGCATTCGAGCTCACCCCCAGCATGCCAAGCAGATTATGACGCTTATCCGGCCAGAACAGGCCGGAAATCTGATAGGCGCTCGTGGAGGCAATAATCGAAATCGAGGCAATAATCAGCGGGGGCAGGAAATACTCCGCCGTGAAATCCATCGTCCCCGTCGCGCCGAACATCACCACCGGCAACAGCGCATAGAGCATCAATATAGCGATCGGCTCCACATCAAGCTTCATACCCCGCCCGACAACAAACCCAAGAAGGATCAGCCCGTATAGCGGCAAAACATTAGCGATCAGCGTCATGAAAATCATGCGCGTATTATGGGGGGATTAAGCAAGAGCGCAAGCCAGATAATGCGACGCGCCTTAAAAAGCTTGACATATGAATCCAGACCTGTCATGTTCCGCCCGCAGTCCGGCGAGATCGCTGGAACAAACAGAGCTTTTCGAAATAATTTTTTATCGTTCACAAAAGTTCAGTTTTTCGGGGTTTTTAAAATAACACGAATGCATTGGCATAAGCCGTAAAACAATGTGAGCGATAAGAAAGAAAAGTAATGAAAAATTTTGATGGCCTCGGCCTGCACCCTGTGCTTGCCAAATCACTTACACAAATGAACTATTCAACGCCCACGCCCATTCAGGCGCAGGCCATACCCGTAGCCCTTGAGGGACGCGATGTTTTGGGTTCTGCCCAGACCGGAACCGGCAAAACAGCAGCCTTCGCCATACCATTGGTCGAAGCCCTTCTGAACTCCGAGCGCAAAATGGCGCTGGTCATGACCCCCACGCGCGAGCTTGGCAAACAGGTCATGGACATCATGCACCAGCTTTTGGGCCCAAAATCCAACATAAAAACCGCATTTCTAATTGGCGGTGAATCCATGAGCAAACAATATGCGCAGCTCCAGCGCCGCCCGCGTCTGATCGTGGGAACGCCTGGCCGGATCAACGACCATATCGAGCGCCGCAACCTGATGCTCGACCAAACTGAATTCCTCGTATTGGATGAAACCGACCGCATGCTGGACATGGGCTTTGGCGTACAGATTGACCGCATCGTCAAGCACATCTCTAAAAAGCGCCAGACCTTAATGTTCTCAGCGACCATGCCGAAAAACATCATGAGCATGGCGGATAAATATCTGACCAATCCTTTGCGTATATCCGTAGGATCAACTTTTAATCCGGTTGAAAATATCGACCAGAAAATCCTTAAAGTCACGCAAGAGCAAAAACACGGTGTATTGGTGGAAGAGCTTCATGCGCGCGATGGTTCCGTGATTATTTTTGTCAAAACCAAACGCGGCGCAGATAAATTGGCGCGCAAACTCCACAGCGATGGTCTTGACGCAGATGCCATTCATGGCGATCTGAAACAACGCCAGCGCGACCGCGTGATTAAGGATTTCCGCAGCAAATCATTCCGCATTCTTGTGGCAACGGACGTTGTCGCCCGCGGTCTTGATGTGCCCCACGTTGCGCACGTCATTAACTATGATCTGCCGCAAATGCCCGAAGATTATATCCACCGCATTGGCCGCACTGCGCGCGCTGGTGCAAAGGGTGAATCACTGTGCTTGATCTCTCCGCAAGACGGACGCAAATGGTTCGAAATTGAAAAACTCATGTTCCCCGACAAGCATCCAGCCAAGCCCGAGCGCTCTGGCGGATCTGGTAGACCAAAGAGCAATGGCCGCAGAAAGCCCTATGCTGGTGGCCCGGGAGGATCAGAAGAACAGCGCAGCTTCAGCAAGAAGCCATATTCCGGCAAGCCAAGACGCGATAAATCTGGCGCACCGGGCGAAAAAACGCATTACAAAAAACCCTATGCCGCAGAAGGCAGGCCGGAACGTGAAGCAGGCCAGGCATCAGACAAGCCGCATTACAACAAACACAAAAAACCATATGCAGAAGGCGAACAAGCTCAAAGAGATGGTAAGCCGCGTAGTAAAAAGCCTTATGTTGAAGGCGGTCAATCTCAAAGAGATGATAAGCCACGCAGCAAAAAACCATATGCAGGTGGAAATGGCCGTCCAAGCGAGGCAGGCGATCAGCCACGCAGCCGCAAGCCCTTTAAAGGTAAAAGCGAAGGCGGGAACAAACCCTTCATTAAAAACAAGAAATTTGGCGGCAAACCAGGTGGAAAACCGAATAAACGCGCTGCTTAAGCCAGATTAACCTCAATCTCTGAATCCGGCCCTTCAACAAGGCCGGATTTTTTTCGGA
Source organism: uncultured Micavibrio sp. (assembly GCA_964351365.1). Lineage (GTDB taxonomy): Bacteria > Pseudomonadota > Alphaproteobacteria > Micavibrionales > Micavibrionaceae > UBA1672. The sequence goes on along the minus strand of CAYGNP010000014.1, from coordinate 43,199 downwards.
TATCATACAATATCCCCTTAAGCGCCTGCATGGAATGCGCATGACCAAGACCTGTCTCAATCACATAATCTGCGCGCTTGCGCTTTTGTTTATCCGGCATTTGCCGCGCAAGAATAGTTTCAAATTTCTTGGCGCTCATCCCGGGGCGTGCCAGAGCACGCTGTGCTTGCAAAAATGCCGGTGCACTGGCCACAATTGTAAAATCCATGCGGCTCTGCGCCCCCGTCTCAAACAAAAGCGGAATATCAAGGCACGCAATATCATGCCCCATGCGGCGCTGGAGGGAAATAAAATCATCCTGATCCATGCGGACATAAGGATGAAGAATAGATTCAAGGCGCACACGCAGCGCCTCATCATGAAAAATCAGATCTCCAAGCGCGCGGCGTTTAAAGTCCCCGCTTTTACGGTCATAGAGTTTAGGAAATTTTTTACGGGGGAACGCCGTCTCCAACTCTGGGCGCGCTGGGCTCGAGCGTTTCAATAAAGAATGCACGCTTGCATCAGACTCGTGCACAGGAATGCGCAAACTGCGCATCATATTGCCCACTGTTGTCTTGCCCATCGCGATAGAGCCTGTTAAACCAAGAATAATCATAAACACTTATAACGCGTTTTTAGAAGATGAAAAAGCCCGGCATTGTATTGGAGTGGATGACGACATGCCTGCAATGCGCGGAAGGTAATTTTTAAGATAATACCAGCGTTTCAAGCTCCGGCGTAACTTCCGGCATAATCCCATGCCAGAGCGCAAAGCCGGCTCTGGCCTGATGCAGGAGCATCCCTATGCCTGTAACAACGGGTAACCCGCGCTCCTGTGCCTGCGTAAGTAAATCCGTCATCAGCGGCGCGTAGACAATATCGCTTACCAAAGCATGAGAAACAGGGGAAAGATCAATCTCAAGAGGGGGTTGTCCGTGCATCCCAAGAGACGTTGTATTCACAATCAAATCAGCATCCTTAATTAGTGAATCTCTCTCATCCCACGACGCAGCATCAGTATTTCCGCCAATTTTTTTGCACACATCCTGCGCTTTATCAAGCGTGCGGTTCACGACCACAACATTGAGCGCGCCCGCCTCAATTAAAGCGTACACCACCGCCAAAGCAGCGCCTCCAGCCCCCAAAACAAGCGCTTTTTTACCCTTAATGCTCCAATCTGGCGGCGCATTCTGGTTTAAATTCTCAATAAAACCAAACGCGTCGCTGTTTGTGCCGAGTAATTTGCCGTTTTGAACGCTGATCGTGTTCACAGCCCCAATGGCCAGAGCCTCAGGCGAAAGAACATCACACAGGCCCATAATTGCGATTTTATGCGGAACGGTAACATTAAAGCCGCTAATACCCTGATCGAGCAACGCCGAAACACCCTTCTTCAGAGCCTGCGGAGCGATATCAAACGCCTCGTATGACCCGGAAAGGCCATATTTTTCAATCCAGTAGCTATGAATTATGGGGGATTTACTATGCGCGATCGGATGGCCGATCACCCCGGTTTTAACAACAGGCCTATTCATGGCAAAACCCCGCATTCTGTGCGTAAAAACGTCAAAAGCGGCAAGAGCGGCATGCCCATGATAGTATAATGATCGCCCTCAACACGCTCGAAAAGCCAGGCGCCCATACCTTCTATCTTATATCCACCGACGCAGGACAAGAGAGCATCGGAGTCACGTACAGCGTACAAATCAAGGAAATCATCGTCAAAATCGTGCATAACCATCCGCGCCGTATCTGTATGTTCAAACAGAGCCTGGCCGTCCCGCACAACACAAACAGATGAATGAAGAAGATGAGCTCTGCCGCGCAATTCTTTAAGTTTTTCAATTGCTTGAGGCAAGGAGCTGGATTTTGACATGAGCTTTTTTTCAACCTCTAGAGTCTGGTCAGAACCAATAACCAGCGCCTGCGGGAAGAGCGTGGAGACAGACAATGCCTTTTCATAAGCCAATTTTTTGGCAATGATCGCCACCGATTCGCCCTGGGCTTGTAATTGGTCAATTATGGACAGTTCATCCAGATCAGCCGGTTTCGTATCGAATTTTACACCCGCGCTCAGCAACATGTTTCTGCGAGCCGCACTGCCGGAAGCCAGAATAATGCTATAATTCATGCCCAAGGTCTTTACTGTCTTTATCAAGTTTGCTCTGGAGCAAAGACATAATCTCAGCCGCCGTCTCCTCAACGGATCGCTTTGTTACATCAATCACCGGCCAGCCATGTGCACTGAATAAACGGCGTGCTTTTCTGATTTCTTCCTCAATCTTATCTTCATCCAGATACATATTCTCATTCAAAAGATTATCAAAGCTGCCATCATTTTTAAGGCGCGCATTGCGTAATTGTTTCAACCGTGAAGGAGCCGCCGTCAGCCCGACATAAAGCGGCTTGGATAGGCGCAGATATTCTTCCGGAACAGCCACACCAGGCACAAGCGGAATATTTGCCGCCTTGATCCCGCGCCGCGCCAAAAAAATACTGGTCGGCGTCTTGGAGGTGCGCGAAACACCCACAAGCACAACATCGGCTTCCTTGACCCCTTCAAGTGATCGCGCATCATCAAAGCGCATCGCAAACTCAATCGCCGAAACGCGGCGGAAATAGGCATCATCCATGGTGTGTTGCAAACCGGGCACACCCACAGCATGAATACCAAGATAGGATGACAGGCTGCGGATAATCGGATCCAGCACAGCCACGCAGGGCACGCCCAGTTCCTCGCAATGCTCGGTCAGGCGCTTGCGCATCTCTTTACTGACAAAAGTAAAAATCACCGGCCCCGGATTGTCTGAAATTCTATTGATAACGCGCTCAAGTTGGCGTTCTGTACGCACCAGCGGCCAGAATTTCTGCGTCGGCTCTATGCCGGCAAACTGAGATAGAACTGCCCGTGACAAGCCCAATAAGGTTGTTCCGGTGGCATCAGAAACCAGATGTATGGTAAAAGTTTTTCTCTTGGGTTTCGTCTTTGCCACGCCGCGTGTTTCTGCTCTAATTTAATTAACTGAACCCTCAGCCTCGGCCCGCGCCGCCTCAATCTCATCCTTGAAACGATCAAGATAGAGGGCTTCAAAATCAACCGGATTGAGCAAGAGCGGCGGAAAGCCTCCTTGCGAGGTCATCGTTGCCAAAATCTGGCGAGCAAAAGGAAACGCAAGGCGCGGAATTTCAATCAGCAGCAGCGGATGGTGCTGCTCTTGCGGAACAACATCGCCAACAGAAACGGTAATGCCGTATATCACCTCGGCGATAAACAGAATTTTTTCATCGCGCATAGCGGTTGCAGACAAGGTCAAAGCAACCTCATAGAGATTTTCAATATCCTTATCTTCAATCTCACGCGCATCCATACTGATATTTACATTCATATCCGGCGCGCCCCCGGCAGAGCGCAATGAATTTGGCGCATCCGGATTCTCAAAGGAAATATCGCGCACATATTGTGCGTGTATCGTCACGGGAAGACCCTGTGCCTCTGGCATAGGCTGTATGTCATCTTTATTTTTTACTTTTTTCGCGCTCATTGTGTCATGGCCTCTTCAGTTGTATCTCTTATATATAAGGTGTTAGCAGGAAACGTGCACGATCTCAAGGCCTGTCCTTCTCCTCCAGCGTTTCATAATCAACATCGATGACATCAGGATCATGAGGCCGGTAATATGTCTTGTGATCATGAAACTCTGTATATTCCGCGTTGAAAAAACGCGCACCAAAACGACCCGAGCGTATAAGCCGCGCGCGCAAAGCATCGCGAGCTCTGGGCACCAGCAGGGAAAACCCGATAAAATCACTAATAAATCCAGGCGTTATCAACAATGCGCCCGCCGCAACAAGGCATAATCCGTCAAATAATTCCTTGGAAGGAATCGCCCCTTGTCGCAGGGAGCTTTGTGCCGCCATTATCGTCTGAATCCCCTGATATTTTACAATCGCGCCGCCCAAAATCGCGGTAAAAAGAGCCATAAGCAGCGCCGTGCCAAGCCCGATCCAATCGCTCACCTGAATAAACACGATGATTTCCGCAAGAGGGATCAGAATAAAGAGAACAAAAAACGGCATTTATCGACTCCGCGTTAATATATTTACCTCAAAAACTGTGGTAATCTGTCCTTATAGCTTGTATTGTCAAAACAATCAAAAACTATGAGGATGAGAGCACAGTGACGGCAGAATTAATGGTTTACGCGATTGTGGCGGCAGGGCTTATTTTTTGGCTGCGCAGTATTCTAGGCACGCGCGGCAGTGACGAAGCCGATCGCCCCGCGCCAAGGCTTGAGCTTGGTGATGATGGCAAAGTCATTAATCTGGATCAGCCAGAGGCCGGGCAAAAAAATATCGACAAAGTTGCCCTGATTGAAGAGCTTGCCCAAGCACCCAAAGGCAACATGGAAATTGCCGGCCCGGCAGCCGCTGCCGGACTTATGGATGTTGCGCGCGCCGACCGCGAATTTGATGTCAACCAGTTTCTTCAGGCCGCGCAGGATGCCTTTGTTTTTGTTGTTGAATCTTTCGCAGAAGGCGACCGCGAAACATTGCGCGAGCTTCTAAGCCCCGATGTATTCACCGCCTTTGATGGCGCGATTACCGCGCGCGAAAAAGCTGGCGAGACGATGCAAACTGAAATTCAGTCCATCAAGAAATCCGAAATCACCGAAGCCTATCTGGATGGCAAAGAAGCCCGCATAACCGTACGCTTCTTCGCCGAAGAAACATCAGTGACAAAAGATGAGAATGGAAACATTCTCGCCGGTCATCCCGACAAAATCACACAGATGCGCGACCGCTGGACGTTCTCCCGCAACATCAAATCACGTGATCCGCGCTGGCTGGTGGTGGAAACCCGCGAAGACGGGGTCAATGATAATGAGAGCATCCCAAATACGCATTAGGGACAAGCAGAGCAAAAAGTTTACCGTCATCACACGCTCTTTGTGTGTGACCCATGGCAACAGATGTATTGAACGGGTAAGCCGTGAAATGACGGCAAAGGATAAGCGCCCAAACTAGCCGTACTTATTTATCTGCGGCATGAAAAAATAAATTTCGTCATCACGATATTAGGTGTTTCAGCCTGTTATTTTATGCTAAAACCAAACCCATGCGCATAATACTCCTTTTTCTCTGTTTTTTGCTCTCTGCCTGCGAGGAACCCGCGCCTGCGCCCGAAGACAAGCCACCTGAGCTCATTCTCAAACCCGCGAGTTTTGGCGATCTTCCCGGCTGGCAAAACCAAGATTTCCACAATTTTTCCACAGCCTTCACCCGATCCTGTACACGTATCGTAAAACAGCCTGCAGACAAACAATTCGGTGTTCTTGCCACTGCCGGTACGTACGGTGACTGGCAAGAAATATGCAAAAAATTTGAAGAATTACAGGACTCTAATCCCGATACGATCCGCACCTTCTTTGAATCAAGCGTTACGCCCCATGCCGTATATGCAGATGAAAATCCGGTTGGTTTATTCACAGGCTACTACGAAGCATCCCTAAAAGGCTCACGCGTACGAAAGGAGCCTTTCACCACCCCCCTTTACGCCCGCCCGGATGATCTGGTCATGGTTGATCTGGGATTATTCCGCGAAGAGCTGAAAGGCGTACGCATCGCGGGCCGCGTGCAAAATGGAGCCTTAAAACCATACGAAAATCGCGCAGATATCGTCTCCGGCAACTGGCCTCACACCGACAAAGTGCTGGTCTGGGTCGACAGCCCCATTGATGCATTTTTCGTTCAAATTCAAGGCTCTGGAATCGTAACCTTAGATGATGAATCAACTATGCGCATCGGCTATGCCGGGCAAAACGGCCACCCCTATTACGCTATTGGCCGCGAATTGATCAAAATTGGCGCCCTTACAAAAGAGAACGTTTCCATGCAATCAATACAGGCCTGGCTTGAGGCAAATTCGGACAAAGCCGATGACATCATGAACACCAATAAATCGTACGTCTTCTTCCACGAGATCACCGGCGATGGCCCGCTGGGCGCCGAAGCTGTACCCCTGACCCCGGAAATATCCCTCGCCATTGACCGCACGCTCATATCCTATGGCCTGCCGCTCTGGGTGGATATACAGCACCCCGAGCCCGAAAGCCCCCCCATTCAGCGCATGATGATTGCTCAGGACACGGGCGGCGCAATCACCGGCCCTGTGCGCGGCGATGTCTTCTGGGGATATGGCAGCCGTGCGGAGGCTATGGCAGGCATTATGAAATCCGAAGGACGCTATTGGGTGATGCTGCCAAAAATCAATAAACCATAGGAAATGTGCGGCGCACAGCCTCGATATCCCGCAAACACTCGGGCGATAAACTCACATCAATCGAGGCAATATTGCTCTTGAGCTGCTCCATCGTGGTCGCGCCAATAATATTCGCCGTGACAAAGGGCCGCGAATTCACAAATGCCAGCGCCATCTGGCACACATCCAGCCCGTGTTTTTCCGCCACATCCATATAAGCCCGCACCGCCAGCGCTGCCTGCGGTGTATCACGGTGCAGCGGCCGCTCCTCAATACTCCAGCGCGAGCCTTTGGGGCGTGCCTTATCAAGATACTTCCCGCTCAGCATGCCCGTAGCAAGAGGTGACCAGGCCAAAAGCCCGCAATCTTCCGTAACGGCAATTTCCTGCAAATCCGGCTCAAAAAGACGGCACAGCAGATTAAATTCATTTTGTATGGAAACCATACGCGGCAAACTATTTTCCCGCGCAACCCGCAGCCAGCTCATCACCCCCCACGCCGTTTCATTGGATAACCCGACATGGCGGATTTTCCCCGCCTGTATGAAGGAATCAAGTGTCTCCAAAACCTCCAGAAAATTATCCTGAACCTTCGCCCGTTCAAAATCCGGTGCAAATCCCCATTGCTGCCCGAAATGATAGGAACCGCGGTTCGGCCAGTGCAGTTGATACAAATCAATATAATCGGTTTGCAAACGCCGCAGCGACGCCTCCAGCGCAAGACCAATATTTTTTTTATCAATTTTATTTTGCCCCTGACGTATCCACGGCATGCCCGGCCCGGCAATCTTGCTGGCCAGAACAACCTGATCACGATTGCCACGCGCCGCAAACCAGTGCCCTATAATCTCCTCTGTTTTGCCGTAAGTATCGGGATTAGGCGGAACAGCGTACATCTCTGCTGTATCAAAGAAATTTACGCCCTGATCGAGCGCGTAATCCATTTGCATATGCCCGTCCTCAAGTGTGTTCTGCCGACCCCACGTCATGGTTCCGAGACAAATCAAACTCACATCAAGATCAGTGCGGCCAAGTTTTTTGTATTTCATGTTAATAAAACCACATCATCTATATTTATCAGAATTGAGTTGAATCCTGCGGAAAGCATCGAATTCTAAATGTAAATCTTCAATACTATCGGGCAATTTACTAGGATAATTTAAAATAAGCGGATTTTCTTCAAAATAAACTAATGCGTTATTTAAATTTTTAACGCGCTCGGGATCCAAATTTACTTTATGCAGTTTGATTTCATCAACTCTGAGCTTACCTGTCTCTTGATCTAGGCCAAGGTTACATTGAAAAGACTCCATGCGGTATTCTCCAAAAGCATCTGTCTGCGTATACCATAACCGCAAGCCGCCATTATCTGGAGCATCTTCAACCTCACTGACATAAAGCGTATGGGGATAAGGAACAGTGAGCTCTAGAAAAGTATAGCAAATACCATAAGCCTCAGAAGCTTTGAAGGGCTTGAAAAGAAACCAAACAGCATAAGAAAAAAAAGCAAATAAAATGAAAATGATGGCACGACGTCGCATTTTCTTTCTGCGTTTAAGCTTCTGCTCCTTAAGCTTTTCCGCAAGACTGATCTGAGGTTTTTCCTCTTGGATATATGTTTGTTTAAGGATTTCTTCTTCTTGGTTCATATCAGGTCAATGTAAATTTTATGCGCTTGCTGTCTTCTGCGATCTGAAATGTTTTGCTTTGTTCCACCAACTCATCGACAATTTCCTGAATAACGCCGCTAATCATGGCCTGCCGCGAGTCACTACCTGCATCACTATTTGCCAGAACGCGCCGTCTTATTTCATTACGCGCACTTCCCCCCGGATATTTCATCGCCAGCATCTGACGCGCGCGTGTTGCCCCAAGAAGGGAATAAAGGCGGTTACGGATAGACACATCCTCCGCAGAAGTAGAAAACGCCCAAAGCTCAATCGGCCCAAGGGTATTATAGATATGCTGTTCATAACGCCCGGACGTTGAGCCAATAACAATCAGCGCAGGCGCCCCGATTGATTTCGGCCCGGTCAGTTTATAGCGCATCACATGGCGCGCTGTATTTGAAAGGCCAAAACGCTCGACCACATCCTGCACGGCTTTGTCAGAAATCGCTGTTCCCAAAACCCACACGCCTGTTGCCAGATCGACCATGTCTTTGTCAAAGTCATCTATAAGCTGAGAGGTTAAAACAATCTGAACCCCACGTTTACGCCCTTCACGGACATCGCGGATAACCTGCGCGCGCACGGAATGGGACCGGCTTGTCCTATGAAACTCGTCAAAGTTAAGGCGTTTTGCTGTTTCTGAAACTTCCTGAAGGCGGACATTATGATATTCACGATATTTTTCAGGAACATTTTGAATCGTATCAATGCTCGTCCACCAACTGCGCACAAGAGCATGGCGGGCAAGCATATACATAATAGAGGTTTGCCGGTCTGCAGCTTCATCCCCTTGAGGGGCGACATCCATAAGGTCAAGCGAACAAAGCCGTGAATCAGCAATATCGAACTGCGTCACAGACGATAGGATGGGAAATTCACGAATCGCTGAGGTCACCATGCGCTCAAAGGCGCTGATAACGTTTTCCGTGCTTACACCGATGGATGTTTGCTCCAAAAGAGAGCGGATTTGGGGTTTACGTGAGGCCGTGATCGCATCATTTAGCGTTGGAACAGCATGCCTCTGAGCAAGGTTTGCAAGATGTGGGTGTCCCATATCGAAGAGCTTATCAACAATATCCCACCAGAACGGATCGGAGGGGAGATGAATATTATGTTTCTGTATGGCTGTATCGATCTCCATCTCCAGACGCGGCAGATAAGGGCGCGCCTCTGCATTCGCTGCGGTATCATCGCGCCAGCGGTACATCTCATCCACAACAAGGCCGCAGAGCTGCTGCATCCCATCATAAGGCTTGTCATAGCCGGGAGGGGTCGTTAACAGCGTCAAAAGTTCAACCAGAAAGCTCCGCTCATCCGGCAAAGGCGCACGGCAGCCTAACTGAGTATCAAAGGGGTTAATTGCATATTGATGCGCCATCTGCAATCTGAAATAACTGGCTTCATGTTGACGGTTTAGGGGTAAAGCTTCCTTAATCAGGGAGATGAGGCCCGAGGAAGAGGGCCCTATATCAATAACCGCAATATAAGGGAGTTGGCTGAGGCCTGGGGTAACAGCTGTTCCAAAATTAAGCGTATTGAGCAAAACAGATTTACCACCTCCAGGTTGCGAGAAAATCAGGTCAAACCAGGTTGTTGTAATATTCGTACCCGTTTGATATGGCCAGATTTTCCCATCGGGTGTTCTAAAGATAATGGCCCCACGATCGAACGGACTTGAGGGGCGCTGCCAGGGCAAAAGCTTGACAATTTCAATCATCGGCGCAATGGCGCTGGGCGCAGTCCCTGCGCAGTGAATGCCCATTGCAGAGGACATGACACAGTCAAGCGGATCACCGGAATATTCGCTTACCTGACAATATCCCCAACTCTCGAAAGATTGCAAAATAACAGAAAGACGGTCAAGAATCTGATCTTTCTCCTCAATCTTACACCATGTTGCAAAAGAAATACGTGCGCGGACCACTGGTTCTTTTCGAGAAAGGGCAACGAGATTCTCCAAAGAATATTTAATTGTCTTATTCCCGGCATTGGTTGGCCCCATAATCGTAGCGGCAAAGGTACGAAAGGCAACAGCCGCTGCGCCGCCTCCTTCAATAAGGAAAGAAATCCTAAACGGAATATCTGCCTCAACCAGGCGGTTCAACAAAACAGGGAATGGCGTTGAATCCATAGGCCCCAAAGTCATATCGGCCCCAGCCCAGAGTAAGTTACCGATCCGCACAACGGACTTACCCAGAATTTTTGCATCCGCAGCCGTTATTTGCCCTGGAAGGCTTGGCCATAAAACATCAGACATATCAACAGTGCTCTGTGGCGCACGAGGTGGTATAGGATCACCGGGAAGACAGGCACGCCATTCTTCATTGGCCCGGTCAGGAAAAAGATTGTTCCGCACGGCGCGAAGCGCATCATGAACCTCCAGAAGATTATTCTCTATCCCAAGCTCATCAAAAGCGGTCAGCATCGCCGACACAAAGCTTTTATGACGCGTTCTTAGAGGCTCCATAACGCCATAAGGAAATTGAGAATTAGCAGCCGGGAACCAGTTTTTCCCCTCTTCCTTAGCCATTTCACCAGCACGCTTGATTTCATTTTTAGACAGCGCTGATGGACGTGTCCAAAGCACAAAATATTGTTCCTCATGTGTTAAAAAACGCTGCAGATGATTAACTTTTTCATCAAATAAATCGTCAAGATCTATTCCGATAGCATTAGCCGTGCGCCTACTATCTTTAATTTGGGCTTCAAGCTTTTGTCTGATACGACCCGGATCGCGCACAAAATAAGCCTGCATGGCATGTCCTATGCGATCAAAACGCGCGCCGATTTTAATATTCGCTGACTTAACGATGCGATCATATTCTTCATCACCGATAATCTGCTTGCTTCCCTCAATACGGACATAAGAAATGAGAGATCCGTCCGTCGCAACCAGAGTTGTGGGATTATCCATAGTTTCTAGGTTAATAAAGGAAGAAACAGATTGTCTGAAGGCTTTTTGGAATGGGGCTAATATTTTATCAGTTAATTTCATAAAAAATATTATACTCCATTTTCATACCGTTTAATCCTACAGCATTATTACTGCTTATTCAAATAGCATATTAAGGTCTTATACCATAGGTATTCTTTATGAATTTTTGCTTAAATATGCCCAGAAAAATCAAGCAGCATTTTTAATTGAATGATAGATATCAAACCATTTTTGCGGAGTTTTGCCGCCAAAAGGACCATCTTTGGAACGCCAATAGGCAAGGATTTGCGGGAATTGGTTAAACTCAAGATCAGCCTCTTTAATAATGCGCCGATCAAGAGGAAATAGTCGCACCCCTTCAATTTTTTCTGTTCTATTACTATAATGCGCATCAGTGAGGTAATCTTTCAAAACACTCGCCAGAATATACGGGTCATCTGTCCCAATACGCTGGCGTAGAGCCTCCCGTCGCTGCATAAGCGCATCAAGTGATCGCCGCGCTGCGTCCGCAATTGGCCCCTGAGAAATGCGGGCAACATAAACTGCGCGGGCAATATGATGCAAATCAGCCTGATTAATCTCAGGGAGCCACAAAAGCACACCCGAGCGCATAACATTAACCCTGTCGAGATTAAAACATTGATGACAGAAAATACAGGCAGTCTTCATATTCGACTCAGAAAGATCGCTCTGATCACCATTCAAAAAAAGAATTTCTTGGTACTTCTTGGACATAAAGCCGCAGCATTGGCAGGTATCATTGTCACGCGCAAAGATTTTTTGTCTCATCTCTTTTGATAACAGCGCGTGGCCATCAGCAGAAGAAGCGGAGCCGGTTTGACCGGCTCCACCCTTGATTTTTTTGGCCTTCTGTAAACGTGAAAGCCCAAGTGATATCGGGATCAGTCCCATCACTTCCAATCGACCTATTAAATTGTACCAAAAGATACAGATTGTAGCTGAGAAGAAGATGCACCAGCTCCAGAACCACCAGCATCAATAGTCTCAGACATCGCTTCAAGGATAATCGGAATAGCGAACAATGCGCCACCGGCTGCCAAACGAATTGCACCATCTTTCAGTGGTGTCTGTGTTGGGTTCTCAACATGGTCTTTGATTTTCATGACACCAAGAACAGCAAGAAGCACGCCAAAAAGATAGGCAAGCGCCGAAACCAGTCCAGGCAAAGATCCAATAGATGTTGTAATGTTAGATGCAATAGAGTTGAAGTTATTAGCAGCATTTGCTTCACCAGCATTCACCGCCAACATACCTGCAGTCATCGCAGCACCCATTTTATAGTACGAAAGTTTGGTTTGTTTGAACATAATAGTTCCTCCTTAATTACCAATTGATTACTTACTTATAATAGAAGAATAGCACATCTGCCACAAAATTGCCACATTTATTTTAACGTAAAATTAATAAAATTAGATGCCAAACGTAACGCCAAAACCCGTAATACCAAGCGTATTCTGCACGGCATTGAGAAGTGGACCTAAATTAACAGCCAAAGCCCCACCAATAATATGCGTAATCCCGGCCATTGTGGAAGCCTGCTGCTTACCCTCCGCCACATCACGCATAATAAAGACGCCGCGCACAAAGCTAATCATACCAATGATAATCATGAACTTTAAGACGGCTGAAATAACATTATGGGCAGCCTGCGTTTCAGCCGCGCTCATGCCCACAGTGTAAGTAAGATTTGCATAGGTTTGCGTGATCGGATTACCGAACATACTGGAGGACACGGCACGGAGTATAGTTGTACCCGAAAGCAAGACACCACCAACAATAAAAGTGGTAAGCGTTCCAATACCGCCGGGTCCACGCGCCCCTTCTTGCGAGGATTTAATCAGCCGCGAAATCCCGATCATCACAAAAATCATACCAGCAACAGTGGCAAAGAAATTAAGAACAACTTGTGTCGGTCCAAGCAGGTCATCCACAAAACAGCCCATAGCCTGATCAAGCGATGGGCCAAGTCCAACAAGAGAGCCAAGAGTGCTGCAACCCACCCCTGATTGATTAAATCCGGTATTTGTTGTTACAGTCGTAAGCAAAACCAGAGGATCAGGCAGCACTGTGGCACGAACAACAACGGTCAAATAAGGAAAGGCAAAAAATGCACCACCAGCAATCAGGCGCATAACACCCTCATTCAAACCTGTGCGGGAGGGATCAACAACATGATCACGGATTTTGAATAAACCCCACACCCCCAAAATAAGGCCAATAACATACGAAACAGACGTCAGAAAAAGAGGTAAACCGGACGTATTGGCAAAAGTATTACAAATAACTGTTCCCAAAGAGCCAGAACCACCAAGTAAAATAGAACTTACAACACCCAAGCTGGCAGACGCACATTCCGGTGAAGATGTTTCAGAGGAGAAGAAAAAACTAAAACCTGAAACGAAAGAGGCAATCGTGCCTCCCGTGCCAAGACCGCCATCGGCAATTGTATTATACATTGCAAGATAAATAGTCGGCAAAGCAAGCAGGGCGCCAGCAAGGACGTAGCGTATAACGACATCTTTCAGAAAATACCGGCTAGGCTCCTCAACATAATCTCGTGTTTTATAAAGAGCAGAAACGGCAATAACCAAAGCCAAAAGATAAGAAACAGCAGATATAAGCCCAGGAATGTGGTCGCTAGATCTTATGATGTTGTCCATAACGCCATTAAGATTCGTCGCAAAGGTTAATATTGTGTTTATACTGGTGAAATACTGATTCAAAACAGTAATCGCCTCCGTTGTTGGGTCAAAGATCGTTGCGGTGCCACCATTGATCATGGTCACGACAGCTTCTACAATAATCGGCAGTGAAAACAGCGCCCCGCCAATTAAAAAGCGAATAATAGGCACTCTGGGGAAAACGTAATTTGAGGAGGTATTAGAGGTTGTAACATGCTCCATGAGCTTTACAATCCCGCTTACTGCGAACAATAAACCCGAAAGATAAGCAAGCGCAGCCAGAAGTCCGGGAAGCTGAGATGTGCTTGCCACAATATTCCCTGCAACAGTATTAACATTCTCAGAGCCAAGTATGCTGACGGCAAAAGCGGAATCAGCTGTAAAAACAAGGAAAAGCGCCCCGATAATCAAAGAAAATAGATATTTTCCAAACACGTATTCTGCTCCTAACCAATTTATTTCTATTAGACCATATTTATGGCCAATCCTGCAAACTTTTTCGATAAAGGCAAATAAAGTAAAAGCGCAGCATTTACTGTGATAGTGTTTTGAGTGAGCCAACAACAAGCCATTTTCCCTCAACAAAGGAAATAGAACGAATCGTTCCAAGCTCACCGGATTGATCACCAACTTCAACCGAATTCATTTTACCGGTTACAGTGTCATACAAAAGAGCCTTTCCCGGCTGCGCAGCTCTTATGATCAATTGTTTTTGCTGTTTTAATATATGTTCAGGCTTTTTTTTGGGCACAGGAGACCCCTCAAGAGCGGCAAGCTCTATGGCCAGAACTTCTGCACTCAAGGGCTCAATACTTTGCTCAGACTCATTTACACCGTAAGAAGGAGATAAACCGTCATTTAACCGCATATCTATAGTACCTTGCGCAGGCGCGTCGCTGCTTGTGTCCAGATCAAATGGAAGCTCTGTTTTTGAAATAAGCTGCTCCTCAGCGAACAATTCGTTAGTCTCAGCAGCAGGCTGGGTAGCATCATAGCCGTCAAGATCAGCAAGAACAGGAGATGAAGAATCGAGATCTGCTGGAAAGGGTGTCAAGGCTGATTCGAGTCTTTTGGGCTGTTGAATAGTATCATCAGAGGCAACAGCCAGAACGCCTTCTTGCGAAATAATTTGCCCAGAGGCCTCAAGAGTGTCATCAATGACCGCAGAATAAATTTTAACAACTGGAAGGGTTAGGCGAGCACCATTACTACTCATAAGGTGATACAGACCATAACCACCTCCACCAAGAAAGAGCAGAAGAAAAATCATAACGAATATAGAGAAAAGGGAGGTTTGGTGTGCTTTAGGAGCTGGAGCCCTCTTAACAGTAACATTCCTTGGAACATTATCTACAAAGGGCGGAGTAATCTGTTTTTCTTGTTTTTGCAGTGGCGACGACGGAAGCTCAACGCCGGAAGAAGAGGGAACCGTTGGAATTTCTGGAGAATCCACATACTCCTCAAAATCCAAATCCTCATCATCCCAAAGGTCGAGGTCGGCGGAGTCAAGATCATCTTCAAAATCATCATATAGATCGTCTTCTGTATCGGCCATGATGATTTCACATTTTACGGTTAAATATCACCGTCGTTATCGACAACATTCTCAGTGAAGAAAATACCAATAGGCGTTCCTGCCTTAATGATGATAAGCGGCGGTATATCGGAAGTTTCATCGATAATCTCACTCAGCTCCTGGCCAGCTTCCTCAATCCCGGAAGCAACCTCTTGCTCATCTGTGGTTTCCTGTTCCTCTTCAATAACAGTCTCCCCAGAAACCGTAACATTTGTACGTCCTGAATCTGCGACAGCTTGGGCAAAACCTTCAACAAAAGCCGCTGCTGCAGGAAGAACAACGCGCTGAAAGTATCTGTTATTTATCGATGTCCTAAGCGCAGGCAATGTCGTTTTTGGATTAAGCATAACCGCAGAAACATCGTATTGATCCCCCGCATCATTAACCGCTGTGTTGAACACAATAGCGAGCATACCTGCATCTTCAAGAACCGTAAACTCACCTAGAATTTTCCAACCCTTAAGAGGCCCGCTCACAATGTGAGCCAAAACAGTGCTTGGAACGTCAGAATTAGCCTCGAGCAATAATTGACCGTAATAAATACTGCCCGCAGCAATAACAACAATTTCTTCATTCTCTTCTTCAAAGGCACTTGCAGCCGACCCATTTGGAGTGCCTCCTCCTTGTACACCAGCACCGCCCGGAGTGTTACCAGCTTCAAGAGAATAGGTTATAAATGTTTTCGTTATAAATTCCTTGCCCTCATTATTAGAGGAAAGAACAGATTCCATTTGCTCAATCATAGACTCTGATAATTTGTTGATAGCCTCACTCTGCTGTTCAGCATCAAGAACAGTAACGGGCTCCACCTCAACGTCTCTATTTTTCAGCTGCGTTTTTACGCGCTCTTCTTGCAGTAATCTCCAGCGGTGCAGGGGATCTTCTGTTTCCTCTTCAACTTCGGGAACGCTTAAGCGTGTATCAGGTGTTGCGATAGGTGTAGGGATAGCGCTATCACCCTCTCTGAGGGCACGCTGCAGCTGCTCCTGATTTTGTTCCTCAACGGCATCCCTGTAGGCAGGAGAGACCTCCTCACTTGTGCCTGGCGCAGAAGATACGGGGCTACCTTGCGGCAGAACAGAGGTGTTTCTATCAGTACTCGTGTCATTAAAATAAAATATAACAACACCAACAACAGCGACCGCAGCAAGCAAAACGCCAAGTTTTACGACGGGGCTTTGTCGAAGAGAGCTTGCCCCTGAATCTTGGGAAAACTCATCAAAGCTGTTGTCAGAGGAAATTAATTCATCATCCAGATCATCATTCATTCAGCAAATCCTCACGCGCAGAGAGATAGGCGCGCACCATACGACCCCTATCCGAGAGTAAAATCACAGGAGTCTCCTCCAGAGCATAAACTTTTGTGCCATCCGCAGAGGTAACAGAGCTATCCCAACCCGGAGAAAGAAGCGTTAAAGGGGTCCTGACATAGGTTAGGCCATTGTAGACATAGGCACTTGTGCGCCCATCAACGCCGTCGACGTTAAGAACCTTTGCATCTCTGGGAATTACACCGCTCAGGGCAATAGACATGTCAGCATCGCCAGAGGTCAAACGCACGCCCGGATCTATAAGGGGCATTGTTGCGCCAGGCCCCCTCTTGGGGATGACCGCATCAAACCTGTAGTGAACGGCATCACGATTGGTTTCAAAAGTCATAATAACTGGAGCATTCAATCCAACAAGTCGCATGGATATATTGCCATGTGCAAATTTGGATTCAGGCGAGACCCTCAATATGTTGGTTGTCTCTTGTACTTGCGATTCCTGTATTTTGAAATCCCCAACCCAGCTTATATCCTCAATCGGCCACGGCTGCCCGGAAGAGTCAAGCAAGCTTATCGTGGTAACATATCCGTATGCAAGCTTGACAGTGACCGGGGCAACACCTGGGTCAAGCGATATATTCTGAACAAGAAGCTCAGGCCTTGGATAGGGGTGAACAGGAAGCTCTGTTGACTCAACGGTCCGGTCAAAATGCTCAAGCAAGGTTCGTATTTCCTCAGGCTTAAGCGGCAAAAGGGTTTTTAGCGCCTGATCAAAGGCTTCTTTTCTGAAATTATCCTGAAGCTGTTCCGTTGATTGTTGTGGATTAAGGCCCGTGTCATCAAAACCAAAAGGACTTCTGTTTTCATCTGATGCGTTTTCACCCCCAGCATCTGTGAGGGGTAGCACTTCTTCGCCGCCAACTTCAGGCAGCACGTCATCATCCTGCGCATAAGTTGGAACCAGATAGCCACTCACACAAAGAAAGGACACACCTAAACCTAGGAGCCTGATGCGTGGAACAAGAAAATGCCCAAGAGAAAATTTTGTATACTTCATCAACGTCATTTAACCCAAGTACTCTTTAACAATCATATAAAACGATACAGCTATTTTTTATAATTGTCTATTTAATATCAATTAAATACAAAAAGAAACCAATTTTTTCTACCGCGCTTCAGAAATCCACTGCTCTATACCAACCCCGTTCGGGCTCTCGAGCCGAGGAACACGCACAACCACAACAGTAACAAGAGTGTTTCTAGTGAAGGTCTGCGCGCTCGACTGATAAGTCATAATAAGTGGTATTTGAACGTTCCACTCGTAACGCCCTGCAACCAGTCCCTCGGAAGTAAGGATCGGAGCGCCCTTGGGAGCAGCGGTTATAATTTGCTGATTAGCCTCAACCATCTCGAGCATGCGAGAGCGCTCTAGGGCCTGCGTAAAGCTCTCCCAACCGCGCTTAGTGAAGTTACGTGATGATTCCTGCAAGCTACGCCTATAATTATTAAACCCAAAGGTCATAACCTCTGTTGTGGCCTGTGCAACCCAAGACATAAGCGCGGGAGTGCTAAGGTTGGGTTGGCCAAGGGGCACCATGGGGATAAGACGGCCATCTTCTGTTGTGGCAAAATAAAAATGTTGCGGCTGATGAACACGTATAACGTAATACATGGCTCCAATGAGGCCAAGAATAACGAGGCTCTGTATAAGCGTCATTTTCAAAAGGCTGCGGTAACCATCCCTGTAAAACTCATTGCGGATAACAACGGTTCCCAGCCCGCTAACTTCTGGTTGGTCATCATTATTTACATTCTCAGGTTTCTGGGTTGCGCCAAGTGTGCTGTCAGCCATTTTAAAGTCATCCAATCAAATTCATAAAAAACAAACAGGATCTAGGCATAATTTCCAAAATCCAAATTCACTTCCCATTCTGTAACAAAAAAACAGCAGACACAATGAAAAAAGCAGGGGTTAAGATGCTCCACAATAGATATTTTTTTAATTTTTCGTAAATATTTTTTGTGCTTTCCTCTCAAAAAATATGCTAACATGCTTATCTGAGCTTAAATAGACATGTTTTCCGCTGCAACATTTGATGAGTTTAAAGAATTGTAATAACCTCTGAAATAATGCAGCATATCAATAAAGTGTAAAACTTAATTTTGGATTTTTATAACGATGATCACAATAACAACAAGAAAAAAAGCAAAACGATGCGCCCCTCTTGTTGGAATAATGATAAAAGCATTCTGCGTTGCCTTTGTCTTATTAATAATTTCAGCCCCACTCAGGGTAGCGATGGCATGTGGCTGCGGCTGTGGGCCTGGTGATTGTGCAGATGCTCAAAATTCCATAAGAAACTTCCATCAGCAGCTTCGTCAGAGAACAGAGCAGGAATTTGAAGACGATCTTGCCGCGCATGAGGATTGGTTGATTAAGATTTTTCTCAATGATCAGGTCGGTCCGGCCATGGCGCAGATGTCGACAGAAATGGGAGCCGTTGCCGTTCAATATGTTCAGATTATTGGTTCTTTTCTTGATGCCCAAATTCAAATGGACACGCAAAGATTATTCCGCAAGCTTCAACATGAGGCACATATAGATTACACGCCAAGTGAGGATTTTTGTTGGTTTGGAACAAATGTGCGAAGCCTTGCCGCCACAGGAAATAAGGCACGGTTCAATGCGCTGGGTCTTTCGCAGATATCCCTGAGCAGGCAAGTCGGGTCTTATCGTGCTGCTGGATCAGCCTCTACGCTTGACGATTATAATGCACGCTGGCAACAATTTGTTACAACATACTGTAACCCAAGAGAAAATAATTTTCAGAGCGGCGTTGTAACTGGCACAAATACAAGATCAGGCCTGATGATGGCATGTGACCATGACGGACGCGGAACGGGAACTGATGTTGGCGGCGACGACCCCAACAGATTTAACATGGACGTAAACTACACCAGATTAATTGAAGATCCCAGAACGCTGGAAATTGATTTTAGTGATAATACGCTGAATGTAACATCCCAACCGGAGGCTTCACTTTATGTTGGACCAATAATGCAGCCTGGTACAGAAGAAGATGTTATTGCCCTATCAAAAAACCTTTACGGTCACAGGGTGCTCTCAAGAGAGCTTGGAATGGCAGCCCTCAAATCTACGGCTGGGCAAAAACTATATTTGGGCCTAAGAACAATTGCTGCGCGCCGCGGTGTGGCACAAGCAAGCTTTAATGCCATCGTGGGGCTGAAATCATCAGGCACGAGTGATGAAATGGGCGGTAATGTACCTGGTGTTGGCACACTAGGAACAATTGCCCTGGCCCCCCTTCAGTCCAGGCGTTTTCTTGCGGCGATTGTTCGCGAGCTTATGCCCGCCAGTCCCGCAGTTTTGGGCGGCAACATATTTGAGTTGATAGGTTTTAACCCAAGCTATTACTCACAGCTTGAAATCCTATCAAAAAGAATTTTTCAAAACCCAGATTTTTATGCGCGGCTCTATGATACACCGGCAAACGTATCACGAAAAAAAGTGGCGATGAAAGCAATTGAGCTGATGGTTGATCGGGAAATTTACGAAAGCCAGCTGCGCCGGGAGATGAGCGTATCCGTCCTTCTGGCCAGTAAATTGCGCGGCGCGCAAAGGACTGTAAATAAGAGTATAAATGTGTCTAAAGGGCGCGATGAGTAATCTTAAAGACTAACTTTGAAACATTTGAGAAATAGTTTGATATTTAAACATATAAAACATAAAAAAAGAGCAAAAAAAGCAGGATTTATCCTCATGCTTCTTGTGCTTTTTGTAGGCTTATCCAGCTCTACATTAACGACTCGTCCAAAAGAAGCTGAAGCAATTATAGGCGGCTTCTGCATACCATGCCTGTCCTGCTTTGTTCCTGATACATTTATAACAACAGAAATATTGCTTGATTTAATTCTTCAAGAATTGATCTGGGACCCAATCATCCAGGAAAATATCGCGGATCATTTGAATGTTGAAGAAAATTTCATGGTTGATGAATTTTTCTCTGGTTTTTCTGCAAGAGGCATGGCCGAAATGACTGAATTTTTGGGCGCCTATGGAATATATCAAGTGCAAATGGTTGGCGCCTTTTTTGATGCGAAAATTCAGCTTGAAACCCAGCGCCTTTTCTCTCGTCTTCAAGCTGAGGCGCATAAGGATTACCAGCCCAGCGATGATTTCTGCTGGTTTGGGACAAATACAAGAAGCTTGGCCTCATCGGAAAGCAGGGGCAATTTAAATCGTCTTGTTCTCTCGAAAAGATCCATTTCCAGGCAGCTGGGGACTTTAGGGGCACTCTCTTCACAAAGCACATCATCTGATGAAAGCAGCCGCTGGGCACAATTTGCAAGCACATATTGTGATCCAAGGGATAATGGCTGGAAGGGCGGTATGACAGGTTTAGGCATGGCGTGTGATCGCGATGGTCCTGGCGGCAGCACAGCCTCGGGCGCGACAGATTTGCTTCGCGTCAATCGCGATATAGACTATGCCCGCGTCGTCGATCAGCCCAAAACAATAGAGGTTAATTTCATAGATAATAACCCTATTCCCTCCAACCATGAAGAGGACATTTTTGCACTCTCGGCAAACCTATACGCAAGTGATATCCTCACGCGCCGCATTTCCTTCGATCAACTGAGTGACCTTCCAAACGCTCGCGAGCTATACATGGATCTGAGAAGCGTGGTTGCCAAACGAAGTGTCGCTGAAGATAGCTTCAACGCAATTGTCGGCATGAAATCACAAGGAACCGCAGACACCAATCCTGCAATTCAGACAGGCGCGTTCATGGCGGCGATCATGAAAGAGCTGATGCCAGTAGGGACGCCGGATGCAGAAATTATTGATATTCTGGGCACCAATCCAAGCTACTATGCGCAGCTAGAGGTTCTCAGTAAAAAGATTTACCAAAACCCTCAGTTTTTTGCCAATCTGTATGACACGCCTGCAAATGTAGCGCGCAAAAGTGTTGCGATGAAAGCAATAGAATCAATGCTTGATCGAGAGCTTTTGGAAAGTGAGCTCAGGCAGGAAATGATGATGTCCGTGATGCTCTCCAGCAAATTAGGTGAGCGCTACAGAACTGTAAACCGTGATTTAAGCAGAGAATTTAATAAATGATAAGGCGAGCTGAAAAAAGTACAAAATATGCTTTGTGGCAAATAAAAGGCGCTCTTGTTGCAGCTTTTGTCATGATTTTTATTTTTGGTGCTTACACGCAAACGGCCTCTGCATTTTGTAATACATGCAATGGAGCAGTCAGCAGCAATCGTGGGGATATATGGGGCGAGTCAGAAGTAAATTTTGACAACCGCATAGACTCAGAGTTCAGGCGTGTACAGAGATTCATAACAAGCAGCATATGGGAAGAGAGCTTATTAAAGCTTATGATGCGCACAACCGAGCAATTCACGGCTGTTGCCCTTCAACAGGCAATGATTATCGGAATGTTTATAGACGCCGAGAGTCAGCTTGACGCACAGCGACTACTTCAGGAAACACAGGCGCTGGCTCATAAAAGATACCAACCTAGCCTTGGCATGTGTGAGTTTGGTTCCGTTTCAAAAAGTCTGGCAGCATCAGAAATAAGAGGCGACACGTTTGCAGTTATTCTAAGCAAACGTGCATTGGACAGACAGCTATTATTCGGAGGAACAGCGTCTTCCTATGGTGGTGATCTCGACAAAAAATCCAGAATAATTCAATTCCGCAGCCTTTTTTGCAACGAAAAAGACCGCTCGGCAGCTTTGACAGCCAATACACTTAACGCGCTTGGCTCAGTGTGCTCTGATGTGTCATGGGACGACAGCAGCTTTGATCAGGCTGCCCGTTCACGTATAAATAAGGACATTGATTATTTTGCTCTTGTTGATTCTCCATGGACAATGAAAATAGATTTCACGAATAATAGCA
Source organism: uncultured Micavibrio sp. (assembly GCA_964351365.1). Classification (GTDB taxonomy): domain Bacteria; phylum Pseudomonadota; class Alphaproteobacteria; order Micavibrionales; family Micavibrionaceae; genus UBA1672. The sequence goes on along the minus strand of CAYGNP010000014.1, from coordinate 20,873 downwards.
TTATAAACGCTCCAGACATTCATAACGAAGACGAAGAACATGTTCTTGCCATGACCAGCAATTTATTTGGACATGATGCATTTCCAGCTATTCCTGCAAATTTGCTTGAAAACAACCCTCGGGAAATGATTTCAGATGTACAAAGAACCTTCATGGACATGAGGGCCATAGTGGCAAAAAGAAGTGTGGCACAAAACAGCTTTTTTGCTCTGGCAGCCATGAAATCACAGGGTTTTCAGACCAATAATACCGGATCAGGCCCGAATGACCCGCCATCCGCTAGGCCGTATATGCAAAATGCCCTCAGAGAGCTGGGCGTACCAGCGGCGCAGGCCCTGGAATTAATTGGCGAGAACCCGAGCTATTTCGCACAGATGGAGATTTTAACAAAGAAAATCTATCAAAACCCTGATTTTTATACAAATTTATATGACAAGCCTGCAAATGTTGAGCGCAAAACAGTGGCATTACAAGGAATCAAGCTGATGCAAAGATTTGATATGCTTAAAAGCTTTTTGAGAGAAGAGGCGGCACTCTCGGTGTTGCTTGAAATAGCCGTTGGAGACCTCCAAAATGAAATTGAAGACGAAATTCTTGCAATCACTTCGAGCGAATAGATAGAGAAAAAAATGATTACAAAATTATCACCCAAAAATACCTGGACAAAGCGGCTCTCGCTGGTGTTGTGCGTGATAATATTTCTATGCACAGCAACATTGACCCTGACACTGATGCCAAAAAAAGCACAGGCAGCATGTTGCAGTTGCTGCCTGTGCTCTGAGGCCACATTTCAAACGGATTTCGTAGAATGGATTCAAACATGGCTGGAGATAAACATCTACATTTTCTTCCGGCTTCAAATTCATCAGCAAATTTGGATGGATGCCGTATTTTGGCAGGTATATGCACTTCCTTCTCTTATGCAGATGGGAGTACAAATGTCTGCGATAGGAGCCTATCAAGTCATGGCAATTGGAATGTTCATTGACGCGAAGGAACAATTAGAGGCGCAAAGAATGCTGCAGGAGATGCATGCACGTGCCCACAAGGATTATCAGACAAGCACAGGCATGTGTGAGTTCGGAACGCGCATCAAGAGCCTTGCCGCAAGTGAACGTCAAGCTGAAATTAACGCGAGTATAATGAGCCAGCGCAGTACAGACAGGTTACTTGCAAGTCAGGGTTCACAAACTTATAACGGCGTTAGAACCGAAATCACCACGCGCCTGAATAAACTTAAAAACACATATTGTGATATCAGCAACAACAACGGAAATTTGGCAGATTTTTGCCCTCAAATGGCAAATTTTTCTTCTGGCTCAACAGCCGAGGAAAGAGACAGATTTAACGCAGACATTGACTACCAAAAAACAATTCAGGATCCGCTTACAATAGATTTTGATTTAATAACGAATGAGCCGCCATCAAGTGCAGATGAAGATATTATTTCAATGGCGGATAACCTATACGGTTTTGAAGGTTTTGATATTGCAAACTATGAAAATCTTCAAAATAACCCAAATGAAGATGTCTCAAGCACGCAACAAGCTTACCTTGATTTGAGAGGTGTCGTTGCTAAGACTAAAGTTGCAGAAAATAGCTATAATGCTCTTGTCTCTATGAAAAGCAAGGGAACTGCTGGCTCAAGAGATTTCATGAGAGCTTTCTTAGAAGAACTTGGTATGCCTGCGCCCGAGATTGAACAATTCTTAGGAGAAAATCCTAGCTATTACGCCCAAATGGAGATTTTAACGAAAAAAGCGTATCAAACCCCAATGTTCTATACCAATCTTTACGATAAACCTGCAAATGTGGAACGCAAAGGCGTTGCTTTGCAAGCAATTGGTTTAATTCAGAAATTCGATTTACTGAAAAGTTACTTAAGAACAGAAGCGTCACTCTCCGTCTTGCTTGAGCTCTCGGTCCAACAGATTCAAAGACAGGTTGAAGATAACATCCTTGCTTTTGATCAAGGACGCACAATCAGCAGATAAACAGGAAAACAGAATGGCTTTAAAAACAAAAAAATCGAAAAAAACAGTCTTCCTCGTAAGTTTTGCGGCCTTACTTCTTGTGGGGGCGGGCGCATACGCAGTCATTAATAATCGCGAGCAAGCAAAAACTGGCCTCGAGTTGAGAGAGTTCGCGCAGGGCTCAAGAGTAAATTATAAAGTCATAGCAGACGGTAAAATCATCAAGCAAAACACAGAGATCGTATCGCAAGAGGGAAATTTATCACTACCGCTCTCACCAAAAATCGCAAAGGAAAACAAAAATAAAGACATCAAATATGAGTTAGATGTTTACCCTCCAGAAAACCAAGATCAAACCCCTGCGGAGGCATTACATCTTCTCGTCAATCTGGATAGCAAAAAGAAGGATTTAGCCGTCAAAGCATCGGGCCTGAGTGAATTTGCGCAAGTAAAAATAAAAGATGATAAGAATGAAAGCAATCTGACTGCCGATTGGGCAGGGATCTTTTCCTCAAACGGCCTTTTAGGGTCAAAACCAAACCAGGAAAGAAGCTCAAAAGAAGCGATAGAGCTGGCATTCCAAAATATCGGAATAGATGCAGACGCCAATGCATTTACATCAGGAAAAGTTGAAGTTCTCTTTGGAGTATTTGGTGATGGAAGTGGATCATCCCAAGCGGAATCAATGGGAAAATTCGGTAGGGCGGTAAGACTAGCAACTCAAGAGCTCTCCGCCGTTATGATGATGCAAACCTTTATTGTCGGCACATTCTTTGATGCCCGCATACAGCTGACAACACAGAGAAAACACCAGGAGCTCATGGCCCGTGCCCACAAAGACTATCACCCGAGCGAACAAATGTGCCGCATCGGTACCTTTATGCGCAATATCGCACACACGGAATCTAAGGCGGAAGTAAATAAATATGCATTAAATAAAATCTTTTTGAACCAGTACCTTGGTGTTCAAAATAGCGCAGCAGCCGGCTCTGACAACGTTAATATTCCAGCCAAAATCAATAACTACATCAAGAAATATTGTGATCCAAGAGATAATGGTGGCGCTCTTGCAGCAATTTGTGAGAACGCAAATATTACGAATGCCCAGGAAGCCGCGCGCAAGAACAAAGATATTGATTACACCAGAACGTTCTCATCCCCACTCACGCTCACGCTTGATTATACAGACAGCGCAACGTCAGACGATGAGGAAGATATTATCGCTCTTGGGAAAAACCTTTATTTCCCGGATGTTTTTCGCTTTGCAGATTCAGGGTCAATTAGCAGAAACCTTGTCCCACACTATGACTCCAGAAGCTTTGCCGCAAAAATGGGTGTAGCGCACGCATCTTTCGTCAATATTGTAGGGATGAAAGCAAGCGCACCCGTTCCCCCTGGTGATGCCAGAAAATCCGGCTGGGCACATATGAAGGCATTAATGCGGGAATTCGGCATAACAAATGACGCAGAAATCACCCAGCTTCTTGGTGACAGACCAAGCTACTATGCCCAAATGGAAGTTTTAACAAAGAAAATCTACCAAACACCTGATTTCTATACAAATTTATATGATAAGCCGGAAAATATTAAACGTATAGGCGCATCTATTGATGCGATTAGTCTCATGAACCAGCGGGATCGTTTTGAATCGATGCTGCGCCGGGAAATGATTTCCGCGGTTCTGGTTGAAGAAGAGCTGCGGGAATCCGTTGAAGACGTTACCTCCCAGATCGAGGAAGCAGCTCAAAAGCCTCAAGTTGAGCGCTAAAATCTCTTATTGGCATTATCTTTGCATATCGGATTATTGATCCACACAAGATGGATTTTTTAAACGACGATATGAACGAGGAAATCCATGGGAGTATCAAGCTTATCGACTGCTCTATCTGGTTTACGCGTGAACCAGCAACAGATTGATGTGATTTCAAACAATATTGCAAATGTTGGCACGGAAGGATTTACACGGAAAATATTACCCCAGAGCACTCAAGCGGTTGATGGACGCTCAATCGGTGTATTAGGGGGCACAATCACAAGAAATGTTGATTTACGCCTTGAACGCGACCTCTGGACACAGGTTAGCTCAGTCAGCTTTTATGGCGTGCAGGAAACATATTTAACGCGCATTGACCAATTCCATGGCGCTCCCGATGCGAATATTTCCGTCGCCGCCGAAATCGGTAAGCTACAAGACACATTCTCTGCCCTAGCCAACGCACCAGATAACCAGTTCCTCCTCTCTGATGTCGTAGATCAGGCACAAGATACCGCAAATAAAATTAATGACCTCGCCGATTTTTACACAACACTGCGAAATGACGTCCAAAGTGAAGCAGAGACGGTTGTTGAAAACATCAACAATCTATTGATACAAATCGCAGATCTCAACAGCCAGATACGGTTCGCAAATCTATCTGGCAGAACAGTCGCCAACACTGAAGATCAACGTGACCAGGCGATATCAAATCTCTCGGAATATATTGATGTCAGTGTGTTCTCACGAGGCGACGGGGTCGTGGTGGTGCAAACAAAACAGGGCGTGGAGCTTGCAGGCGAGACAGTGACGGAGCTTGTCTTTAATCCCACGCCCCTGTCGGCATCAAATGCCTACCCAGCAACGGCAGCAGCGGTAACCGTTGGGGATCCTGCAGATAATGCAAATGCGCCCGATATAACACAACGTAATATTGGCGGGCGCTTAGGTGGGCTTTTGGCCTTACGCGATCAAACCTTTCCCAAGCAAATTGCACAGCTGGATGAACTTGCACATAAACTGGCCACTCGTTTCGATCAGCAGGGCTTGAGACTTTTCACAGATCAGTCCGGTACCGTTCCATTAGACACACCACCAAACCCGACAACAAACCCGCCCACACCTGTTGAATATGTTGGATTTGCCTCAAATCTACAAGTCAATTCGCTGGTCATAAATAACCGCAACCTTATTCAGACAGGAACGGCAGGCGGTACATTACAAAGTGGGGCAAACGACGTACTGCGCAGAATTATTGAATACACATTTGGTCCCGTAGATTATCAGTTAGCGGCAAATACAGACCCCGCTACATCCATTGATATAAGAGCAGCAGCAACCGGAGGAACAACAATTCAGGATTGGCTTGGGCTCGCTTCAACCAATACAGTCACAACCGGCATAGCCTTAACTAATTTTGCAAGTGTTGCAGATATCGTAACTGCAGGCGGGGTTCCGGTATTTGGATCAGGTGCAGCAGAAACCGATACATTTATCCTTCGATTTGATGATCCTGATTTTGGCGCCGGACCATATGACATAGAAATTGATTTACGAACAGTTGCGGCATCCGGAGTGAACGCAGCGCAGGACCTTGTCAATCACATCACAGCAGACCCTGATTTTGCAGGTGCACTCGCCGATTTTGGTGCAAGCGTATCCGTTGATGCGAACGGTCAACTTCTCATTGAAAGCCGAGGTGATATAACCATCGCAACAAGCCCTGCCGAGCCGATTTCTGCGCAAGGGCTTGCTTTCGTTGGGCTGGCTCTGGGCACAACATCTGCAAAAGACCCATATTTTGATGTACAGGTTGGTAATAATGCACCATCAAGGATAGTTATAGCGCCAACAGACACGGAAACTGAATTGCTGGCAAAGCTGAATGCAGTAGAGGGCCTTGCGGCTCAAATTGACGCAGATGGTTTTTTATCTCTTCGCCCTGGTAACAGTTTTATTAATCCTGATTTCGGTGGTGACCTGAGAGTAATCGGTGGCCCGTTTCAAACAAGCGGCGCATCGCTCGCGGGGACTGCGCTTGGCCGCACAAGTCTGGATGATGGTGTAAATATTGCACAGGCACTTTTTGGAACCTACACAGTTCCTTCCCCGGGCGTAATTGACGAATTCTCACCAATAAACGAAATTCTCTATCAATCCGAAACACAAGCCGGAAGTGGCGTTTTTATTCCCTTTAGAGAGCAGTTTCTCGGCCCCGCGGCAGACATTGAAACCCAGATCACGGCATCACAAACATTGCGCGATTTTTCGCAAAAAATTATCAGTAACGTAGCACAGGAGCTTGCATTGTTTCAGCAGCGCGGCGCTGACGAAGAGTCTCTGCGAGGCCTTCTGGAGCAGCAATCTCTCAACCGCTCCGCTGTCAATATTGATGAAGAGCTTGGTAATCTTATCGTTATCCAGACGGCGTACTCTGCGTCTGCAAGAGTGATTACAGTGATTAACGAAATTTTTGACGAACTTTTAAACGTTTTGTAAAAGAAGGATGAACGAAAATGACAGGTGTATCAACGCTAGCACAGGCCATCAGACAAATTGAGAATATTAAAACCCAGCAGTTAAATTTCTCTGATCTCTCCACGCAGCTTGCGACAGGGAAAAAGACGCAGTCTTATTCAGGTCTTGATGTTGATGCGCTGACCTCCGTACGTTCGCGAACAAATTTATCATCCCTTGAGATTTTTTCCGGCAATATAAAGCGCGCAGACGTTACAATAAATCTCATGCTGGCCTCCGTCGGAGAATTCCAAGCTCAAACTGAGGAGTTTTCAAATTCTCTTATTAATTTTATTCAGGAAGGAAACCACCAAAGAGGTGAAGATGTTTTTTTTGATGATCCTCTCACAACAGAAAATGACGCAATAGTGGTCGGGAATACATCACGCGAGGTTGATACTGCGCTCCAGGCTGTTATTGATCATGCAAATAGCTTGTTTGGCTTTCTTGGCGATTTGATGAACGCAAAAGAGGGAGATCGCTATCTTTTAGCCGGCGCAGACAGCGCTCAGAGGCCTTACACGGATAATGGCACGCTAGATGCCTCGATCAGTACTTTGCTCACGCAATGGAAGAGCGGAGCAATAACGACCGATGATCTTCTTGCAGATCTTTTTGATGGAACGGCGCTGAATGGAAACCCGGATGCGATAACAGATACCACAGTCGGTTTCTCTTCCTCTCTGAGTAACAATAACGCCGGTAAAGTATTTATTCGTGCAAGTGAGGGTTCTGAGTTCGAATATACGACGTTGGCAAACGAAGAGGCATTAAGAAACATTATGGTCGTAATGTCCGTTATCAGAAACGAGAATTTTTCTCCAATCGTTGATGTCTATGAGAACGGCGTTTTCCCCGGCGTACCTGACGTAGAGGGCGCACCGGGCACAACAGCCCGCGAGCAGCAGGAAAATTTTTACGCACTCTATAATGGAATGACAACGCGCGTACAAAATTCTATTGATGAAATTGATACGATTAGGTTCCGCCTTGAAACAGTACGCGCACAGGCCAATGAAACAAGCAAATCACAAGACGATCAGCGCCAGCTCTTACTGAATACAATAGGTGATATAGAAGATATTGACTCCAGTGAGGTCGCCGTTCGTCTGACAACGCTGCAAACGCAGCTTGAGGCGTCTTTCAGCGTAACGGCAATTACACAAAGGCTCAGCCTCATTAACTTCTTATAGCGACTCGCCCTCACCAATTCTGAGCGAATAGCTGTCTTTAAGTTCAAGCATATACGCAGGTGGATTACGCACACTTTTTGTCACAAGAACATCAACCGCATTTTGAAAGGTGCCACTAATAAAAACATCCTTATCAACTTTATATTCCTTGTCATCAGTCCAGACCAGCTCGATATTTTCGATTTTTGCCCATTCTGAAATGATTTTTTTAAGATTATCACCTCTTCTTGCTTCCCAGATGAGAATTTTGTCACTTGGGATTTTCCGAAAAGTGGATAAAACGGCAGGTTTTACAAACGCCATTTCGGGCTCGATTATTTCAATTTGAACAGCTTTTTCAGTAACGTGTCCTGCATGTTCAAGATCATTTTCTCTGGGAGCTTGCTCATGTAATGACAGCGTTGCAAGCTCGAGAGAAATCGGTGCAGACAGATCCAAATCATCATGGGAGGATTTACGCATAAGAGGGGGAATGACATTTGTCGCATTCCAGAAAATGGTCTCTTTTTCCTCAGGCGTAAATGCCGCTGAGGTAAGCAAGCTCTCAGTGTTATGGGCTGAATCTGTTGGCGCGTCTGACAGTTTAACAGAATCAGAAGGCAGAGCCTCTATGATAGCAGCAGAGTCCAAAAACGGATCACGCTCAGGACCGCTTGAAGGTTCAACCGCAGCAGCAATTTGTGCCGCATTAATGTTATGAACAGAGAGAACAGATTGGCTTTGGGGATGAACAATATATTCGTTTAATGAATTTACAGAGGATTCAGCTTCCTTTTTTTTTTCACCAGGCGAAGGCTGTAACAAATGAGATTGAGGCATTTTGCTCTCTTCTGACAATCCCTCATTCAATTGAGCAGCAGGAGCGCGTGGCGCAGGGGCGTGCGTCTCAGGACCCTTGTAAATTTCATCAAGAGGCGAGGACGCAGACGTATCAATTGACGATGGCTTAGGTTTACGCGCACGCGCAGTATTATCAAAAACCACTGGCTCAACGTTTTTTTGTTCGTGTGACTTGTTATTTTGCTCATCAGGCTTGCCAAGGTCATCAAGATCTGATGCTGTTGCAAGTGTACCGTAAGATACGCTATCGTGCTCTTCTTCCACAAACTCGCTGGGTTCACCAACATTCTTAACCGCAGCACTTTTTAGAGCCGGAGTACTTTTTTTAACGGCTGAAGGTGTTGCCTGATCCCGGACAGAGCTGATAGAAATTAAAGTGCCGCGCTGCATTTCAAACTGCATACCAAGAGGCTTGAGCGCATCTTCAAGCACAAGATTCCAAGCCTTGCCACCCCGCCATGATACAAGCATACCAGGGTTGATTTTATCGCCAAATACAAAAGCATAGCGCGGAGGAACAATCTGACGTAGTGCAAGGGCTAGAGGCATATCATCGCCAAATCCCTCAATAACATTAAACTGTTCTGGCGGTATCCAGAAAATGTCTTCAACATGGGCTTTTTCAATATCTTTGACAATTACGTCCTTTTCGCTAAGTTCGCCTATATCTTTTCTAATATCAGAAGGCAAAACAGCCTGTGATTGCTTCGACATATCTTGAGGAGAATCTTCTTTAGGATAGAGCTTTATATCAACAGGGGCAGACCGTTTAGGGGTTACAGAGTCATTTTCTGCGGTTTTTTCTGCGCGTTTTACTGGAAAATCAGAGTCGGAAGCAGCCTTTTCCATCTTTTCAGGCGCATAGGAAGGAACCTCATCGGACAAAACGACCTGATTTTTATCGGTTACAGGCATATCAATATGTTTTGAAGACGATAAGCGTGAATCTAATGCGACATTTGGCTTGTCTTCAGCATTAGAAAACTTCGTTTTTTTTTCTGTAAGGGGTTCAGCTAGAGGCTTTTTGACAATTTCCCCGCCATCTTTTTCTGATGAAATCAGCGGACTTTCACTAGACAAGCGAGTAGAAATCTCACTTTCTCTGACAGCTAATTGTTTCTTTACCTCTTTATTTTCATGATTTTCGATAATAATAGGTGCTGTTTTTTTTTCATCTGCGCGAAAAGACTGGGTCTCGAGCGGCTCTTCGTTGCCAGATAGAATAACCGCTTTTCCTGGCGTCAATGAGGACGAAGAGCTTTTTTCTGGAAAAGACTCAATCTTTAGGTCAATAGGGCCATCGTTGCTTTCACGTTGTTCAGCCGGAGCGTTCCAATCTATAACCTCTATAGGAGGAGGCGCAGGAGCAACATCATCCGCTACAGGCAGAGATACAGACTCCTTAGACAGTTCAGCCTCAGGATCAGGGGTGATAACGCTACGTGTGGAAGACCCAGATATATTGGGTTCAGGCGCTGGTGCGGGAGGTATGGGATCTTCTGCGCCCGGCTCTTTAATCTTATCAACAACCTCTATCACGGGCTCTTCTGCCTCAAGGCTAGAATCCTTATGCTTCTTAACATCCATTTTTGGCACAGAGGCCTTTTCTGGCTGCGCAGGCGCTGGAACAGTGTTATCAATTACTTCTACAGTTCTTTTTGGCGCAGGGGCAACATGATCAGTAACAACGGGGGTAGCAGGCTGAACAGGCTCAGGAGCAACACGCGGCATAGGCTCTTCTGCTGTAGCCGGAGGCGTCCACTCAAACCCTGCTCGCACGGGCGCCGTTAAGGAGAGCAAAGCGCAAAGCACACACCCACAAGACGATAAAAGAAAAAATTTATTTTTAAAAACCATGGCCTATTTCCAATCTAGTCTGTAAAAAATACAGATTTTTTAAGAATATCTTTGTAACACTTATAAAACAAGCCAAAATTCATGAACATCATCTGAATATAAGGGGTAAAATGAGTTTTAACCGTAATCAACAAATTTATGATTAGACATGCCGGGAATACCTGGACGTGCACGCCCAAAAAGCCACACACGAAGGGCCCTGAGGGCTGCAGGAAAGGTCAAACCTTTATTTTCCAGCATTTTAAACACATAAAAAACAATAACAGAGAGAATAATTGTAGACCACCGAAGGTAAACGAGCCAAACAGGAATAAGAAAGGCAACGCGGGCATCAAAACTGAAGAAGCGGATAGGGCGCATAGAATCCCGCCAGTGCGTACCTAACTTAGCCTGAATATTCTCAATTTCTCTTACCATTCAAAAATACCCTCAAAATCATAATACATTAAAAATATAGAATTTTTATTAAAAAATCAAATTAAGCACCCGTACTGGAAGACAACAACAGATAACTCCGGCGATCAATCAAATTCTCATCAAAAGCCTTCGCTGCAGAGCGTTCCATGCTTTGACCATATTGCGGCAACATACGCTGTATTTCGTTCGGCCACTTGGTAAAATGCATATCCATAAGCTTTTCACGCACATCATCGGGAAATTGCATCCACTCACGAATACCACAACGCCCACCGCCGACACGGGCGACAAGCGCCTGCGTAACAACAAGTCGCAACGTCTCCATCAGAGCAATCGCACGTTCCTCGCGCTCTTCCATCTCATAGGTCGAGAGCATACGCTGCACGGTATTGGCAACTCCGAGTGTATGTGTCGTTGTGTAAACGGCATGCCCCGTTTGCGCAGCCTCGATCGAAGCATTGATTGTTTCACGGTCCCGCGCTTCCCCGACAAGGATAATTTCAGGCTTACGGCGTAAGGCATTACGTATGCCATGAGCAAAAGAGGGTAAGTGTCGCGGAATTTCGCTTTGAGAAACCAGTGAACGAGGGCTTTGGATTGCATCATATACATACTCGATCGGCGCTTCATAGGTCAGCATTTTGCCACAGCCACGAGGACGCTCGAGCAGCATACGGTTGCCAGCCGCGAGTAAAGTTGTTTTTCCTGAACCCGTCGGCCCAGTGATAATAACAAGCCCCTGGCGTGGCGCCCAGAAATCTATGATTTCCTTTTCTATACCAAGATCTTGCATGGTTGGAGGCTCACTTGGTAGGGTACGAAGCGTAATTTGCGCTCCATCTCGCCCTTTACTCAATATAGCCGTGATATTGACGCGAAAGCGGATCCGAGTATACCGATCTGGCCTGATCTCGTAAGACACATCAAGATCTCGCCCTGATGCAAGGCGGGCCTGAGCCTCCGCACCATATAACCGCTCAAGGAAAACAGCCATATCAGCAGCATCCATGGCTCTGAACGTTGCAGGATAAAGTTCGCCTGAAATCTCGTTATAAACTGGCCGGTCGCTTTGGATCGTAATATCGGAGGCACTTTGTTTTACACACCAGAGCAGGAAGTCGTCAACATCCTCACGCACAAAGCGCTGGGGCTCATCAGGCCAGGTCTTCGCATGACTGTCCCGCGCCTTGACAAGGCTTACCGGCTTGCGGGCTTCCATTCTTCTGCTCCGGTAATTAGCTCAGGGACACCAGTAATCTGAACAGCGCGATCCCCAACACGCATTTCATCACCGCCGCCTGTAATACCGCGATCAATCTGAAGCGCATAAGGTGGAGAAACCATGCCCTGCGCCAAAAGTAAACGATAACGAATCATACCTTGAAAATCTGATTCAAGACGCGCCAGATCTTCCCTGAAAATCTCATCAGCTTGCTGATACCCAGCATTCCATCCAAGCTCTACATTCTCGGCCCAGACAACACGCTCTTCATTATTTTGAGGTGTGAGGATATCTGGCGGTGGCAAAACCTCACCCCATTCACGCTCTAAATATTGTCTCCAGATGCGAGGCGCCGAAACGATCCGCGCATTGCGAATAATATTAAACATTTTATCAGAAACAGCCGCAGTCTGGCCATCAAGATCAATCAGCATGGCATTCATAGATTCAGTTACGATCGGCGGTTCAATCAAAAACCCGGAAGGGGCAGAGATAAGAAGCTGGCTAAAGTTGAAGATCTTATTAAGATAACGCTGGCGTATATCAAGCTCCTGCCTAATCTCATAAGTGCGCTTTGCAAGACCACCACGCGCACCGAAAGAAATAGCAGCTTCTTTAATCGCCTCTTTGCGAATATCAAACGGCAGAGCGTCTAGCTCCTTGGGCCGATCAGGAGGCGTATATTTAATAAGCTTTCTGAGCTCAACAGGCTCCTCCTGAGCGGTGGTTACAGGAACTTCGTTTTCAGTGGGAAGCTGGGCACTAGCAGAAAACGGCAGAAAGGCTGCCCCCATCATAAGTGATAAACTCGCCACAACCATTATACGCATAATAAAATATTCCTTTTAGCCACCAAGTCCGGCATTCGGAGCATAATAAATTTCAACCATTTTTGCACGTGCATCAACTTTTACATCGCCGCGCATTCCAAGCTGAAGACCCAAATCGCGCAGAACATCAATAACGCTCGTATTCTCAGCATCTATAGATACAACAACGGGTATTGTGGGCTCACTGCCAAGAACCAGAAAGCCATATCCAGCACGATCAGCAAGAGTTTTTGCAATGGGCTCTATTGGTCCAACCCAATTTACAGTAATGGCTCTTCGCAACTCTTGCGGAACATCACTAAGGGGCGACATGGACGCCGCTGGAGTGCGTGCACGTTCAACAGCGGCAAGCGTTTCAAGCGCAGACGACGCGCGGTCCGCAGACTGCGCAAGCATCGACGAAACACTATCAGGGGAGGCAACAATTTGTGGGCTGCCGACGCTAAAAGCCTGAGGATTTGAAGAACAGCCAGTTGCTAAAGCAAGGCCACACAGAGCAGGAAGAAGAATCAAGTTACGATACATAATTTTATAAAACCCTAAAAACAGAGACAAATCAGTCTTTTAAAAGTTTAGACAAATTTATTCTGCAAAGCAAGAATAACTGCACATAATAATGAATTTGGCTCATGTTTTTTATCAGAAAGCTATAAGTAAAAGAATATTACAGTAGACGCGACCAAGCTAAAACCCAGCCTATGCGTGTAGTATAGAGCTCAGCGCTTAGTTTGCAAGAGGCCATTATCATACATCAAATTTAACACACGGTTTTTGTATTTTTCTCCAAATTTAGGCGTTCGGGAGTGATAATGCTGTAATGCTTTTGATAAATTTTGTGTTTCGGTAAGATGATTACGTAAAATCCATGCCGCAACACTCACATTTGTACAAACATCATCGCGCACGCGTATTTTTGCGTTTTCGACACTGATGCCCCATATTTTAGCGAGTTCTGGCATCCACAAAGTGTTAATCTGCATGGGCCCTAAATCATACGATCCATTCGTATTGGCAACAGCCAATCCCGGCCTGCCGCCCTCAGCCTTATATATGCCCGCCAGCAGGGCAGGGGGCACATCATAAGTCTGTGCAGCCATCATAATACAAACAGCCAAAATTTTACCCTCAACCATGAAGACCAGCCCTATTTCGCCTTGTAAAAAGACATCGGGTCTTTTTCAGCTTTGACAGGGCCAGCCTGGTTAGCGGCATCCCGTTTGTAGAAAATCATCTTGCCCTCAAAATCAGCTTCATCCTTATCCTCGTTAATAAACAAATTATCGGAGTCTAAAAAATCAAGATCACCATCTTCATGCATAGTTTTGAAAGCATGAATGTCAGGAACATCGTATGAGCACATGGCCTGCGCTATAATCATCATCATTTCGGCGCGAATTTCAAAATCCCGCCATGTATTTTCAAGATGTTGCGCACTTTTCTCCTGATCACGCTGATAATCCTCTAACGCCATTATGCGCCGCACCTCGCTGGAATGGGCTCCGCAATAAAGTGTTATAAGAACTGAGCGCAATAATTGCCGCCTGTTTTCTGTGTTATCGCAAGATAATTTCTCTATGCCCTCATCAACGAAGACCTCAATTTTTTTGGATACGTCCTGTATAAGTTTTCCCTCATCCTGACCAAAGGAAAAACCATTTGCAACAATCAAAAGCGGGCCATACCCATTAAAGTAAGAAAGGCCCATTCCACCGCTTCGAACACAATCAAGACTGCCAGGCATCGCAAGCAAAGAATTTACAGATGACACGATGCGTTTTATATCCGCATCGCGCGGCATTTCTCCACTTTGTGAGTAAAAGGATCCCATCACTTGACAAGACAAAGACAGCAAGCTCAAACGGGAGATAAACGCAAGAAGTCCATAAGAAGACATAGCGGTCGGAAGATTAAATTCATTAATATTCTCCGAGGATATAGACAACAACCTAGCGGTCTCATCCACACAGTAATCACGATCTTTTTCGCCAGAAATATCCATGACAGCATTGATCAAGGGAACAGCGACACCTTGCACAATCAAAGATAAAATATCAATTTCTTTCAAAGGGTTCATGGCCCCCATCCATCCTTTACATTATGTGCGCGCACCCAAATCGTCGATCAGAGAATCGAGATCTTTCGGCTTACCACGGATGATTTTAACTTTCTCATCCTTGCCGCGATAAATCAGCAGCGGCGTAACACTGAGCTTCCAGGATTGCATAACGGATAAATTACGCTGAACACCTTGCTGGTTAATTTCTTGACGAACAGGCAAAGCGCTAGCATCGCCATCCATATGAGCCCACCAAACGCTTTCAGGTGCTGGCGTTGCCATTAAATAAGCGGCCTGAGCCCGGGTCTCATCACGAAATCCGACAGGAATCATACGCACCTGTACTTTACCGGCCTCAATGTAGGGACGCAAATCGCGCATCATCTCATGGCAGTGCGGACATAGTGGATCAATAAAACTATAGAAAAGGGGTGTTCCAGCCTTACCAACAGGCACCCAATTGCTTTGCTCCACATCATAAAAAAGCTGCTCTGCCGGGGTTTTAAATTCATACTTCTCAGCCTGTTTAGCATCAGAAGGTTTCGTAACCGGCGCATCGGCAGTCAGTTTATCGAGCAAATCATCCCCCTGTGCCCGCAGCCGCGAAACTTGATCAACGGTAACAGCGTTGCCTTTTTCATCAAACAAAATCCCTGTAATGAACCCCCCATCATTGGGCAAAACATAAAAATACTGCTCCTGACCGTTTTTGATGGCAATCCAACCCTCAAGCCCGCGATCACGACCTAAAAATCGGATTTGTGCACCTTGATCAACCAAACTCTGTATAGGCTCAGGAAGACGTGGCAAGAGCGTATTGTCCTGCGCGTGAGCAGGAAAGCAGAACACCCCCGCACTTAATAAAAGAATAGACAATCTGGTGACGTGTTTAATCATTACATACTCCTGCTGCAGCGCGACATTCAAGTTAAGATCAAATAATAGCGGGATTACAAGCCAAGCACAAACAATTAATCATCAGCCAGCTATTAGAAGAACAGGATCATGACTCCCGTAAAGCCGTACAAGCGGGCATTATTAATTTCCCCGCCGGCATAAAAACCGGCCATCGGTATCGTGCCGATAATTTCATTAATCAAATCGATTTCGCTTCGGTCAGCCGCATTACCTTGCGTAAAGCCTCGCGCAACGCAGGAAATATAAAGCGCCCCTTTAGGCTCAAAAACCCCGCGATCTGCAACGACACGCGCCCTGAGTTGGACAAGAGTCTTTGATAAATCCGCACTCACACTTTCTTCATCACGTTCAACAAACAACATCGCACGGCCAACTTCAACCGGCTCCGCAACAGAGAGAGACCGTTCATCTGCATAGATACCAGTAATACTGCGCACCGTATAATCTGTTTGGTCAGATTGTGAAAAAGGAAAGGCCGCGTGAATATGCCCCTCAAAGAGGGTTTTAAACTCCGCTGGTATCTGATCACTTGCCTCTACACCACTCAAACCAATCAGTAGCGATGAAATATCCTGAGAGGTCTTTTGGGCGTAATGCGCTCTAAGATCTGCCTCAAGAACCTCTAGAGCCGGTTTATCATCGAGCTCAAGAACAACATTTTCGTCAACTTTTGTGATGACATGCGCTGGCGCAATCGGTTGGCAACCTTGAGATAAGGTTGTAGAAACCGGGATGTTATCAGCAAAGAATACGCCGCTAATATTGTTATCATAAATGGCATTAGCAATCTGATAGTGCCCTTTTCTCGAAGAGGTTAGTCCGCCTACCACAAAGCTGTCACTCATCTCTTCAAGAGAACGCAAAGTTTCCTGAGGATCCTGTTCCGAGAGAGGGTCACCATGAACAACGGCCAGCATAGGCGTATGCGCGCCAAGCCAGCGCATAACTTTATCTTGCGGCGCATCATCTGGATCAGTCGGAAAAACACAAAAGCTCTCTTTGGGAAAACGCCCGATCATTGCAGAGATTGCAGGCTGATCAACATGGGATGCGCGGCAGCCCAATACGCCCATACCTACGGAGCCAACCCAGTCATCTATTTTTAAAACAGACTTGAACAGGTTGAAAATGCTTGTTGCATCCTCGGCAAGATGATCTGAAATATACAAAAAGCCGAAATTAAAATCATCGTGCTCGGTACGGATGTCATCCAGCTTCTCTAGAACATTTTTTGCCGTATCCCGCCAATCCGTGCCGCTTGCGCATGCACTTGCAAAATGAGTAGAAGTAAATAAAGACATCAATTAAGGCCTTGTGATCACATAAAAATAAAGACAAAAGCGATTCTATGAATTAAAATACGGCAGAATAGACATCAGGGAAAGGACTAAATTCATGGAAAGTTACGTCATTATAGGGGTAATAATCGCTTTTGTTGGGCTGTTTATTGTTCTCTATAACCGTTTGGTTGCCCTGCGCCAGACTCGCCAGAATGCATTCTCTGATATTGATGTCCAGCTCAAGCAGCGCTTTAACCTCGTGCCACAGCTTGTTGAAACCGTCAAGGGATACGCGGCGCATGAAAAACAGACTTTTGAGAACGTCACCAACGCGCGCGCGCAGGTAGGCGCAGCAAAGGGCGCAACCGGTGAACGCGTGGCCGCAGAAAATGTTCTGGGTGGGGCGCTGATGGGCTTGCTCGCAGTTGCAGAAAACTACCCCGATCTTAAGGCCGATCAGAATTTCCAGAAACTCATGAGCGAACTCTCGGATATTGAAAACAAGATCGCCGCTGCCCGTCGCTTCTTTAATAACGCTACGGCAGAATATAACACCTCAACCGAGCAATTCCCGGCCGTGCTCATTGCCAATATGTTTGGGTTCAAAAAGGAACCTTTCTTTGAGCTCGATCAGGCCGAAGCCGCCCTCGTTCAAAAAGCCCCCGAGGTCAAGTTCTAGGTCGCTATGGCGCAAATCCCCGCAATCGGCCTATCAACACATATCTGGAACAACAACGCGCGCTGTGTTCTGCTTCTGGCGCTTTATCCGGTTTTGATTATTGGGATATTCTGGTTATGTTGTTTCGTATTGGTGGGGCTCTCTAACAGTCATTATCAGGACGCAGCCATCACATCAGCCAACGCGCTCTCCTATGAATTCTGGCCACTTATCCTCACAGCAGTAGCAATATGGTTCACAATTTCATGGTTTTTCAACACCGCCATGATCCGTAGACTCGCGCGCTCGCACCCCGTCTCCCGTCAGGACGAGCCGGAGCTCTATAATCTGCTCGAAAACCTGTGCATATCCCAAGGCGTAAAAATGCCGCATCTGGAGATCATCGAAACCCACGCCCGCAATGCTTTTGCCAGCGGAATAAACCAAAGCAGCTATGCCGTAACAGTAACGCGCGGCCTGATGCAATCCCTGAGTAAAGACGAGCTGGAGGCTGTTCTGGCGCACGAACTCACTCACATCCTCAACCACGACGTGCGCCTTTTGATCGTTACCGTCATTTTCACCGGTCTGTTTGGATTTCTTGCGCAAATTATCTGGAGCAATATCCGCTACGGCATGTTCTTCCATAGCGGCCGGCGGGATCGTAATAGCGGGGGCACGGTGATTGCCATGCTGGCAATAGCTGCAATCCTGTGGCTTGGCTACCTCGCAAGCCTGCTCATGCGCTTTGCCCTATCGCGCAGGCGCGAATATATGGCCGATGCGGGCGCCGTATCTATGACCAAGAACCCCGAAGCCATGATGCGGGCGCTGATGCGAATCGCCGGGCGTGACCGCATCCCCGAAACCACGGATGATATCGCCATGATGTGCATCGAAAATCACGTCCCGTTTCTGGGGATGTTCGCAACCCACCCCCCGATCGAGCACCGAATCAGGGCAATATCCGCAGCAACCGGAACCCCGATGCCACAAATGACATCACTTCCGCCCATACAGCATCATGATCGCCTCTCGGGCAATAAAAACCGGCCAAATCCTTGGCTGATCCGCGCAAGAAGGGACTAATTTAGTCCGTATTTCGTTGCACCTGTAATCTATTAATGATATAAAACGAATAACATGACAGTAGAATTTCAAAATCGCTTGGAAATCTGCTATAATATTTGTATAACAGTTTAAATTTTTAAACAGTTTTTGGAGACTAAAAAAATGCAAACAGATCGTTATTCACCGGCCCAAAGTCGCTCGGAAGTTTACGATGCGGGCCTTCGCGCACACATGATCAGCGTCTATAACCGCATGACAGCCGGTATTTTGATCACCGCTATCGTGGCCTGGCTTGTCAGCAACTCACCCGCTCTTCTTGCTTTGTTCCTGGGGGGCCCGCAGGCTTACGTAGTGATGTTCGCGCCGCTGGCAATCGTGTGGTTCGGCTTTAATCCGGCCTCCATGTCATCTCAGAAACTGATGCTTGCCTTTGGCGCAGTGAGTGTTCTCTACGGGATCAGCTTCTCAACAATCGCCCTGGCCTTTGCACAGGCTGATATTGCCCGCGCATTCTTTATCACCGCGGCGATGTTCGCATCCCTGAGCATCTATGGCTACACCACAAAAACCGATCTTGCGCCCTTTGCAAAATTCCTGTTCATGGGGGTTATTGGTCTGATTATTGTCGGTGTAACAGGGCTCTTCGTTGAATACTCCAGCACAATGCAGCTTGGCATCAGTGTGGTCAGCGTCTTTATCTTTGCTGGTATAACCGCATGGGAAACACAAAACACCAAGCGCATGTATAACATGGGCAACGGTCAGGAAATCAACAGCCGTCTGGCCTGGTCAGCAGCGCTTAGCCTATACATCAGCTTTGTTGTAATGTTCACGCACATCCTGCATCTGATCAGCAACAACCGCTAATTAGTGGCCAAAGAGAAATAAACAAAGCCTCGCATCTGATGCGGGGCTTTTTCTTATCCTGTCGGCCTGACTTGACAAAAGGATTTAAGCTGCTAAAAAAACGACTATACCCAATACAAATTCAAGAGAGAGATTTAACATGTTGAAGGAATTCAAAGATTTCATTGCACGCGGGAATGTCATGGACATGGCTGTCGGTATCATTATGGGCGCGGCGTTCACAGCCATCGTCAATTCTATGGTCGGTGATCTGATTATGCCGATTATCGGCGTAATCACCAGCGGCGTGAATTTCTCCGATCAGTTCATAACGCTCAGCGCACAAAGCTATGACACCCTCAAGGCCGCGCAGGATGCAGGCGCGCCGGTCATAACTTACGGCGTGTTTATTGATGCAATCATTAACTTCCTGATTATCTCCTTTGTGGTCTTCATGCTGGTTAAGGGCGTCAACAAAATCAAGAAAGCCGCAGAGAAGGAAGCCGAAGAAAAGGCCGCCGCCGCGCCGCCAAGCGTGCCTGCGGATATCGCCCTGCTTGCGGAAATTCGTGATTTATTGAAAAAATAAGGTACACGAAATAATCTTTACAAAAGGGGCATGCTTTTGCCCCTTTTTTTTCTTGAAATACATCGCCCAAAGCCGTATCAATACAACACCTTCTCTAAGAGGGCCCTTAGCTCAGCTGGGAGAGCGCTTGCATGGCATGCAAGAGGTCGGCGGTTCGATCCCGCTAGGGTCCACCATTTTCACTATCAGGCCTGCAGAGAACCGCACAGGGTTCCTCCCTGCGCGTTGTGAGCTGTAAGTGCTTAATTAATAAGTCAAAAAAATAACCCGGAGTACCGGGTTATTTGGAAAAATCCTATTTAAAAAGATCATACTGTTATCAAAACGCCAGTGTTTTCAAGAAGCGTTTCGTCCGTAAGGCCATTCACATTGAGAATATTTGCGATATCCACGAAGCTATTTGCGCCACCATTCGTATCAACAGACAATACAGAGTTTGAACCATCATCACGTATGTTTACAAAATCTGTCAGCGCATCAATACCTAATGTGTAATCCGACAATAAATCTGATAGGTCAATCCGGTCACCGCTTGTGATGTCAAAGTCAAATATATTATCAACCCCTGTAAAGGCGGAGATTGCTTTGAACAGGAATGTGTCAGACCCTCGCTCGCCATACAGATCGTCTATGCCCCCGTCTCCGTATAATATATCATCACCATCGTCGCCACGCAGGAAATTACGTTCAGCATCACCGTATAGAGTATCATTGTAAATGGATCCCTCTATGCCTTCAATGCTAATGAGCTGATCTCCTTGTGCATCACCACCAATTTGTGTAGCACGTGTGAGATCGACATCTACGGCAGATTCAGAGCGCGTGTAGGATGCGTAATCAAATCCTGCGCCAC
>CAYGNP010000013.1:0-66887 GCA_964351365.1 uncultured Micavibrio sp. | reverse complement strand
GTAGCTCAGTGGTAGAGCAGGTGACTGTTAATCACTTGGTCGGAGGTTCGAATCCTTCCCGGGGAGCCATTTTCATAAAAAAACATCGAGGTTGATTATCTACTCACAGATGTTAGTTTCCTCGCAGAATAAATTTTAGACAATCAAATGACGGGAATATTATGTGCGGTATCGCCGGTGAGGTGCGCTTTGACGGCGTCCAAGCCTCACCAAATAAAATTGATAAGATGCTTGGGATCATTGAGCCACGCGGTCCCGATGGAAGCGGGATTTTTGCACAAAACGCAATTTGCTTTGGTCACAGGCGACTTAAAATCATTGATTTATCGGAACATGCCGCCCAGCCCATGGTAGATAGCGACCTAGGGCTAGTGGTTGTTTTTAACGGTTGTATTTACAACTATCCCGAGCTGCGTAAGGAGCTAATCGCAAAAGGCTATAAGTTTTTTTCTCACGGTGACACAGAAACGATTGTGAAGGCTTACCATGCGTGGGGCCCGGATTGTGTAAAACGGTTCCAAGGCATGTTTGCCTTTGCAATTTGGGAACGCGATACGGGCCGGGTTTTTGTGGCGCGTGACCGATTGGGAATCAAACCATTTTATTTTAGCCGTGATAATAACGCGATGCGTTTTGCGTCGTCTCTGCCGGCGTTATTGAAGGCAGGCGAAGTTAATACGGCGATTGATCCTGTGGCGCTGAATTATTACATGAGCTTTCATGCCGTGGTGCCTGCGCCGCATACAATTTTCAAAGGCGTGAGTAAATTACCACCCGCCACACGGATGATGGTAGAGCCAAATGGTGAAGTCAATCAAGAGACCTACTGGGAGCTTGATTATAATCGCAGCGATGAGGATCTCAAACGCAGCGAGGAAGAGTGGACCGATGCGGTGCATGAGGCCTTACAGCTTGCGGTCAAGCGCCGGCTGGTGGCCGATGTACCCGTAGGTGTTTTGCTTTCCGGCGGTTTGGA
Source organism: uncultured Micavibrio sp. (assembly GCA_964351365.1). Taxonomy (GTDB): domain Bacteria; phylum Pseudomonadota; class Alphaproteobacteria; order Micavibrionales; family Micavibrionaceae; genus UBA1672. The sequence goes on along the minus strand of CAYGNP010000013.1, from coordinate 65,911 downwards.
TTCATCCCTGGTGGTGGGCCTACTTAGTGAGTTGGGGCAAAAAAACATCAATACGTTTTCCGTCGGCTTTGCAGATGTCGGTGATGAAGAAGGCAATGAATTTCGTTATTCGGATATTATCGCCGCAAAATACGATACCGATCATCATAAAATTTTCATCGATCATACAGAGCTGCAAACCAATTTATCAGCCTGCATCCGTGCAATGTCTGAGCCGATGGTCAGCCATGATGTAATTGGCTTTTATTTATTGTCCCGTGAGGTTTCAAAGCATGTAAAGGTGGTGCAAAGTGGCCAGGGAGCAGATGAGGTTTTTGCAGGGTATCACTGGTATCCCCCCCTATTGGAGGTAGAGAATGATGCAGCGGTAAAAACCTATGCCGATGTGTTTTTCGATCGAGATTTTGAAGAGTATAAAACAATTATCAACCCCGATTACCTGGGTGAAGATTACGCAACGAAATTTGTGACCAACCATTTTGCAGGACCGAATATCAATGATCCCATAGACAAAGCCCTCAGGCTTGATACGCAAGTAATGCTAGTGGATGATCCGGTCAAGCGGGTGGATAATATGACGATGGCCTGGGGGCTGGAGGCCCGCGTGCCATTCCTCGACCATGAGCTGGTGGAGCTGGCCGCGCGCATTCCGGCAGAATTCAAGGTGAAGGAAGGGGGCAAACATGTTTTAAAAAATGTGGGCCGCCGGATTATTCCGCATGAGGTAATTGACCGGCCCAAGGGGTATTTTCCAGTTCCAGCGTTGAAATACCTAGAGGGTGATTACCTAGAGATGGCGCGCAGTATTTTGGAGCAAAAGGCGGCGCAAGAGCGGGGTATTTTTGACTTAGCCTATATCGATATGCTATTCCAATCACCGAAGGATCATTTAACGCCGCTGCGCGGATCAAAGCTATGGCAGATTGTCCTGCTCGAATATTGGCTACAGGAGCAAGGTATATGAGCACACAAAATAAGGAAGCCGAAATCTATGACCCAGAACAATCACCGAGCCTGAAAAACTGGGGCGACGCAGCAGAATTCCCGCAAGAAAATATTGTGGTTAATTGCGGTTGGGGCCGTCTTATTTTCGGCCATACATTCAAAAGCAACCAAGACATTGCCGAGACTTTGCTGCAGGAAGAGGAAGGATCACGCGACCTGGCGCTTTATATTCGCGATCCACAGGTCGTCATTGCCAAGGGCCCACAAGAATTTTTCATTGACCCCTCTTATACGTTCCGGTTGGCACTTAATCAGTATCAACCCTTAAAGCTTGATAAGGGGCCGTTCAGCATTCGATTCATCGAGACGGAAACGGATATTGAGAGTATTAACCGGATTTATCAAAAGCGGGTAATGGTGCCGGTGGATCCAGATTTTCTGCATAGCACCTATAAAGGGAAATTTATTAAGTACTGGGTGGCAGTTGATGACGAAACAGATGATATTCTGGCCGTGTGCATGACCATCGACCATAAGCGCGCCTTTGATGACCCGGAAAATGGCTCGAGCCTGTGGGCATTGGCCGTTGATCCGCAGGCGCGGCATGTTGGGATCGGTCTACATATGGCGCAGCATGTTGCGCAATATTATAAGAGCCAAGGACGGAGTTTTCTTGACTTATCTGTCCTGCACAGTAATGAGGAGGCAATTACGCTTTATAAGAAGCTCGGTTTTGTGCAAGTGCCTGTTTTTTGTATCAAGCGAAAGAACGCGATCAACGTATCTTTATTTTCTGGAGCAGTGCCGGAAGAACGCTTAAACCCCTACGCGATGATTATTATCAACGAAGCCCGCCGACGCGGCGTACGAGTCGATGTTTTAGATCCGGTTGATAATTATTTTAAACTCTCATATGGCGGCAGCAGTATCGTATGCCGGGAATCGCTTACAGAACTAACCTCCTCTATCGCGATGAGCCGCTGCGCAGATAAGAAAACTACGGTAAGAATTTTAAAAAATGCGGGGCTGAAAGTCCCAGATCAACAGCTGGCTCGGCGTCCATTAGATAATCATGATTTTCTTCAAAAACACGGTACGATTGTTGTAAAGCCGGCAATGGGAGAACAAGGCGCAGGAATTACCGTTGATGTGCGGACAAAGAATGAGCTCGAAAATGCAATTAATTACGCCACACAGGTTGATCATGACGTATTGCTTGAACAAATGGTGGTCGGCCAGGATTTGCGCATCATTGTTATTAACTATGAGGTGGTCGCCGCAGCTATTAGAAAGCCGCCGGTAGTGGTCGGTGACGGAGAGCACTCTATTTTCCAGCTGGTGCGCAAACAAAGCCGGCGAAGAGAGCAAGCCACGGGCGGAGAGAGCAAAATTCCGATTGATCCTGAGCTGCGCAGGGTTATTCACAACGAGGGCTATGTTCTGGAAGATGTGCTACCCAAGGGCGAAGAGCTACAGGTACGTAAGGCTGCAAATTTGCATACAGGCGGCACAATCCATGATGTGACCGATATGCTGCATCCGCATTTGATCCAGGCCGCAAAGCAAGCCGCGCACGCGCTGGAAATTCCGGTAACAGGTCTTGATTTTATTGCGCCCTCACCATCAGAGCCTGAGTATGTTATCATTGAAGCCAATGAGCGGCCGGGGCTGGCCAATCACGAACCACAACCAACCGCAGAGCGTTTTATTGATTTTCTTTTCCCACAAAGCATTGCAAGAGACACATGAAACTAAATATTGATAACGATTATATTCACCGCCTCTTAGAAGAGCTTTTGATAATCCCCAGTCCAACGGGATTCACCGATCAGATCGTCCATTATGTTGGCGAAGAACTGGAGCGCTTAAATGTGCCGTTTGAATTAACGCGACGCGGCGCAATCCGCGCGACAATCAAGGGCAAGCAGGAATCACCTGACCGCGCAACGGTGACGCACTTGGATACGTTAGGCGCGATGGTACGAGAATTGAAAGATAACGGTCGCCTTAGTATTGTAATGATCGGCACCTGGTCGGCACGGTTTGCAGAAGGCGCTCGGGTAACGATTTTTGCCGATCGTCGGTCTTACCGCGGGACGATTTTGCCACTGAAAGCATCCGGACATGTATTTAATGAGGAAATCGATACCCAGCCTATATCCTGGGACAATCTGGAAATCCGGATTGATGAGAAGGTCAAAGGCAAGGAAGATCTGGAGCGGCTCGGTTTTAATATCGGGGATTTTGTCGCGGTAGACAGCAACCCCGAATTTACCGAAAGCGGCTATATCAAGGCGCGGCACCTTGATAACAAAGCAGGAGTTGCATGCCAACTGGCCGCCATCAAAGCGGTTTTAGATATGGGAGTGAAACTCCCGGTGGACTGTCACCCGCTCTTTACGATTTCGGAGGAAGAAGGCACAGGCGCGTCATCAGTTCTGCACGGCGATGTATCCTCCATGGTGGCGATTGACAATTCAACTGTAGCAATGGGGCAGAATTCTGAAGAAGATAAGGTTATCATCGCGATGCGCGATCAAGGCGGTATTTATGATTATCACCTAACGCATAAATTGATCCGGTTGTGTGATGAGGAGCGCATTCCCTATGTACGAGATATTTTCCGGCACTATAAATCAGACGCAGCCTCAGCCCTATCGGCAGGCAATGATATCCGTACCGCGCTGATTTGTTTCGGGCTGGATGCCTCCCACGGGTATGAGCGCACGCATATTGATTCTCTAACCTCCCTCACCCAGCTAATTTGCGCTTATATGATAAGTGATAATGAGATTCCGCGCGACAAAAACAAATTAGGCCCGCTGGAGGGCTTCCCACAGCAAATAGAATACTAAAACTTTAGAATTAACTTTGGCGTGCTCAAAAACATCAAGCGTATTTCTTGATATAGTAATTTACAAATAAGTTTTCACATCAATAATTCCTCGATTGTTTTCTGGGAGTAATCAAATTTACGTCCTTGGGGTTATTGCCGGAGCAGTTCTGATAATTATGTTTGGTGGTGTGCTTGTTTCAATAGTTGCCGCTTCCTTAATCGCTGGAAGTCTTCTTGTTACATTAAAAAATGTGTTACCGTGTATTACAGTATTTCCTGTATAGGCAGTTTTGGTTTAGGTAGTAGTATGTTGAAACTCAAATCTCAAAATTACTTTTTCTATTTTACGGCACTGATAATTCTTTTGCCACTATTTGCCTTAGGATATGAGGGGCTGAGCGCAGCAAGTGATACATTCACATTCCTTATGCGAAACGTTCTAGATGACGTGGTGATAAATTCTCTTGCTATTACACTCATGACGAGCGCGGGTGTGTTGATATTTGGAATCAGTACTGCGTGGTTTATTTCTCAATATTCTTTCCAAGGGCGCGGCATCTTGGAATGGGCATTATTTATGCCGTTGGCTTTTCCGGCTTATATCCTGGCTTATGTCTACACGGATTTTTTTGACGAAGCGGCGCAGTTCGCCCAAGGTTTAAAATCTTCTGGCCTTGATATTCTTGTGCCGGACTTAAGAACGATCTGGGGCGCGTCATTAATTCTGACATTTTCTCTTTACCCCTACGTCTATCTTTTTGCGCTTAATGGTTTCTTGTCCGGCTCCAAAAGCCAGATAGAAAGTGCAGCGCTGTTAGGCGGGGGGAAATGGTCACAATTTTTTAATATCGCTTTACCCGCCGCCCGTCCGTTTATCATTGTTGGGTTAATGCTGGTGATTATGGAAGCTATAGCTGATTACGGAACAATGGATTATTTTGGTATTAAGGTGTTTTCGACCGTGATTTATGACTCATGGACCGGGTATGGCGATATCACGGCTGCAGCACGATTATCATTGCTTCTTTTGACGTTTGTTTTGGTATTGGTTTTCTTTGAGAAAAAACAGCGCGGGAAAATGCAATTTTATTCGGGCAGTTATACTGAAATAGGTTTCCAGCCAAAAAAGAAAGGCCATTTGTTCATGAGCCTTTTTTGTTTAGCACCTGTCCTCATAGGCTTTGTTTTCCCGATATTAATTTTGCTGCAGATGATATTTAATACTTTTGATGAGCAAACCTTCGTTAACACTCTGCCGTATATAACGAACACATTGCTGTCATCATTATTTGTTGCTGTAATTGGTGTTATTGTTGCCTTTATATTGGCGACTCAAAAAAGAAAAGCGCCTGATAGCATTAAAAATATTCTCTTCTCATTCTGTGGTTTTGGTTATGCATTGCCGGGAATTATTTTAGGGCTTGGACTCCTCTTGATGTCTTCTTTCTTTAGTGACCTAGGAATATTGGTTACAGGAACGTTTATGTTTTTGATGCTCGGCTATCTGATCCGTTTTTTGAACGTCGCTTTGCAAGGCATAGATGCTGGTTATGATAAAATGAGCCCATCTATTGACGAGGCTAGCCAGCTTATGCAACGCAGCTCATTTGATGATTTATGGCATGTGAAACTACCATTATTATGGCCGTCTATGCTAAGCGCAGGCTTAATTTTAGCTGTTGAAGTGATCAAAGAACTACCTCTTACGCTCGTTCTGCGTCCCTTTGATTTTGATACGCTTGCCGTTCGAACCTATAATCTGGCATCCGATGAGCGTCTGGCGGAGGCGGCGTTTCCCGCGTTATGCATTGTGATTGCGGGCTGCATTCCGCTTTTACTATTGCAAAAACTTTCACGCAGCCCATGAGCGATGTCTAAGGAAACTCTATTTCATCAAAAATCATTTTGGCTTGTTTTTGATGTTTGCCAAATTCGCTGACATTGATATTCTGAATTTTGAACCCCTTATTGGCTTCAACCGTTTCATTGACCTCCACGCCGTCTACGACCGGGTATTCGTTATTGCCGTTGGCAAAATAGGCCTGTGCATTTGTCGAGGTTAAATATTCTAAAAACTTCACTGCAGCATCTTTATTTTTTGCATTTTTAAGAACACCAGCTCCAGAGATGTTAACATGTGTGCCTTTACCGTTCTGGTCAGGGAATACAATCGCCAGATTTTGAACGAGGGCTTTATCTTCAGCATTTTCGGAGCGCTGGAGGCGAAAGACGTAGTAGCTATTTACAAGTGCAATGTCACATATCCCTGCTGCAACGGCTTTGATTTGATCTGTGTCTCCGCCTTGTGGTTTGCGGGCAAGATTATTCAAAACACCTTTGGCCCACGCTTTTGCTGGCTCTATGCCATCCTGAGCAATTATGCTGGCCAGAAGGGACTGATTATAGATATTGCCAGATGAGCGCACGCAAACACGCCCTTTCCATTTTGAGTCAGCAAGGTCTTTGTAGGATGTTAGTGAATCGTTTCCGATTTTTTCTGCGTTGTAAATCAAAACGCGTGCGCGGGTTGAGAAACCAAACCATTTTCCTTCAGGATGCCTGAGATTGGACGGAATTCTCTCATTTAATGCTTCAGATTGTACGGCTTCAAATAATCCGGCTTGTTCCGCGCGCCATAAATGCCCTGCGTCAACAGTTATTAATAGGTCTGCCGGCGCGAGTTCCCCCTCTTGCTCTAATCTTGCAATCAAAGCATCGTCTTTGCCGTCAACACGTTTAATCTCTATTCCTGTTTCTTTCGTGAACTCCGTATACAGTCTCTCATCCGTATTGTAGTGACGAGAGGAATAAATATGAAGTGTATTATCTTGCGCGATTGCATGCGTCATTGTTGTGAAAGACACAACAAATATAATGGGTATTAGGAATATTTTGAGCATTGTAAGTTACCTTTTCACTTGATATTGATAATAATTATCAAGTAGACTTATAACCATAGTAAGAATGAATATCAATTGGGAAATGATATTATATGCATAATGTTAATACGCCTGAAATTTTGCTGAAAGTGCACAATGTTTGCTTTTCATACCGCATGAGCCTTGCTCGGCGTTTGAAGGTTGTATGCAATATTTCTTTTGACATCCACAAAAGTGAATTATTGTGTTTATTGGGGCCTTCAGGCTGCGGTAAAACTACTTTGTTACGTCTTTTAGCTGGACTGGAAAAGCCCGATAGCGGCTCAATTCTGTCTAGCGGCAGCACACATAAAATCGGCATGGTATTTCAGGATTTAGCGTTGTTCCCACACATGAGCGCAGCACGAAATATTGGTTACGCCCTTAGGCATTTATCGCGTGCGGAAAGACGGGCAAGAACAGATGAAATGCTGGCACTGGTTGGTTTGTCAAATAAGCGTGGATCATACCCGCATGAGCTGTCAGGCGGTCAAAAGCAAAGGCTTGCTCTGGCAAGAGCCTTGGCTCGACAGCCTGATCTGATTTTACTTGATGAGCCTTTCACTTCCCAGGATGTCACATTGCGGGCGCAGATGCGCGATGACGTGATGCATATTCTGCGAGAGGCAGGTGTTGCCGCTGTGCTTGTGACGCATGACCCGGAAGAAGCCATGCAGTTTGCTGACCGTATTGCCATTATGAATGAAGATGGCATTCAACAAATTGGTGACCCGTCTGAAGTGTATAACCATCCCAAGAATGCTTTTGTGGCTTCGTTTTTTGGGCAGGTGAACATGCTTAAAGGCCGTGTGAATAAAGGGATAGTGTCTTCTCCGCTGGGCTCAATTGAAGCCGCAGAATTTCAGGATAATACAGATGTTCAAATTATTATCAGACCAGAGGCATTGAGGCTTTCATCGCATGATCCTGGGGTTGATCATCGTGATCCAAACCATGCCCATTCTCATGCCCGTGTTTCAGAGAGAAAGTATTTGGGGCGCTCGACTTTGGTACATATGGATACGCACGATCTTGATAATTGCGGTCAAAAGTCTCTTCATATCCATGCTCGCATTCCAGGCACTTTTTCGGCAGAAAGATCTGATGTACAGGATATTTTTCTCGATCAATCTCAAATTTTTGTATTTAAAGACGAAGCTGCATAAAAACCCCACCTTTGCTCATAACTATAGTAATTACAAATAAGTTTTCACAACAATAATTCCTCGATTGTTTTCTGGGAGTATTGTCTGCGCTTTTTCAGCAGAGCGACGGATTGTTCGATAGGGCTAAAATCGGGTGCTTAGGGTGGCAGGGCAAGCATCTTATGTCCGGCCTCCTCAAGAATGGCTCGAATATCATATTTTATTGTGCAAGCGCGCATTCGTCCGTATGTGCGCTCAGTGATTGAGCGGTTCCGTCCGCAAACGGTTGTGATGAGCCAGAACGAAGTGCATCCCAAGGCGCGGATTAAAACGGTCGGGCAGGTTTAGCCTTTATTGCAGAGGCGTTAAATTTGTTTCGACGTTACATTCAACCGTCTTGGACTGAATGACGGCATCAACGCCAAGAACAAGATCACTGTCACAGAGCATTGATTGCTCGCTTTTGAAGGACATTGTGCCTTGGGGTGTGGGGACGCTCATTTTCGAAATCGAATAGGTGCTGTCTTTTACGCTTGCCGTTTTTTGATCCGCGCCAATTTTAACGTTTAGGATTGTGTTCTCAACGCTTTCAATTGTGCTCATCTTAAATCCATTAACAGTTTCCCTAATGATTTCTTTTTTGCTAAATGTCTGTGTCTGTTTTTGGGGAGGAACGCCCTGAATATTCGTGATGATGTGCAGCGTCATTTGTGCATCGTTATGGGTGTGGCGCTCAAGGAAATCAACTAACCTTTCTTCGTTTGTCATTAAATCAAGGCTGGAGGATTGTTTATAAAAATCACGTATTTTTTGGTCTGTTATGTTTTCCTGCGCATGGGCAACAGGGCTAATCAGAAAGATAATGCATGTCGCGGTGAGCAGGTATTTCAATTGGTTATGCACAAAAAAACTCCTTGATGTGAGAGAAATTATTAAATTCTATGAATAGTGTAGCATTTTTTTCCTGGTTTGCTCTAGTATAGAATGATGAGAAACCATATACTTAACTTTGATTCGAGTGCAACTCTTCCATGCGGCTAAAAACTTTCCACGCCAAAACAATGACTGAGGCCATGAAAATGATAAGGGATACCTTAGGCGAAGATGCGATTATCGTAGCGAGCGAGGAAGAGCGCGGGCGCGGTGTGCGTGTCACTGCTGCTGTTGAGCCTTTAGCATTTGAAATTGGCGATGAGGGCGGCGTTGCAGGGGCGGATAGCTGGCTGCAATATGATGATGAGCAGGATATTGATGCCGTTGCCGAAGAGCTTACCGATATCATGCTGCGCCATTGTGTGCCGGAAGATATTATTGATAATGTCGTGTCCTGTGCGACTGTGATCGGTTTTGGGGATGTCAGCAGCGCGCTTGTTGCGACTTTAGAGCATCTTTTTTCCTATCGCGCTTTGCCGATTACGAAATATCACAAGCCTATCATGATGGTTGGACCACCAGGATCGGGTAAGACATTGGCGGTTGCCAAGCTTGCGGCGCGCGGGGCGATGAACGGGCTTAATGTTGGGGTGATTACAACCGACACTGTGCGGGCGGGCGGAGTTGAGCAATTGCAGGCCTTTACCAATTTACTGCAGATCAATTTGCAAAAGGCACATGATCCAGCCGATCTTAAACGCCTGTGCGGTGAACTTTCGCAGAAGAAAGACCAGATTATCGTGGATACGGCCGGGCTTAATCCGTTCAAAAAGGATGATGTTAAAATTCTGGCCAAGCTTATTCACGCCGTGGAGAGCCGTCCTGTGCTGGTTTTACCTGCGGGGATTGAAGCCGACGAAGCGGGCGAGATGGCACGCGTTTTTGCGACGATGGGCGTGGCAGAGGTTCTGGCCACACGCATTGATATCGCCCGGCGAATGGGTGCCTTGCTCGCAGCTGCGCATCAGGGCGGCCTCAGCTTTTCAGAAGTAAGCAACACGCCGCGTGTTGCGCAGGGTCTTACGCCTATCTCCCCCAAATCACTGGCTCAGATGTTGATGCCAAGGCTTATAACAGAAGACACACGTGAAAGAGCAAAAGCGCGTCCTCTTTCTTCTGATGCGCGCAAGACAGGAACAAGACAATGACCGGAACGATCCTCAGCCCTCAGAGCCCTTCTACTGCACAGCCCTCTTTTCGGCGGGGAGCGAATATTATCGCGGTAGGTAGCGGTAAAGGCGGGGTTGGTAAAACATGGTTTTCTATCACGCTTGCACATGCGCTGAGCAAGATGGGTAAGCGGGTTTTATTGTTTGACGGTGATCTGGGCCTTGCGAATGTCGATGTACAGCTTGGTTTGATGCCCAAGCGTGATTTAAATGATGTGATTCGTGGGCGTCTAGGGCTGGATAAAGTTGTGCAGCCCTATGAAGAGGGTGGATTTGATATTGTCGCCGGGCGTTCTGGACAGGCTTCGCTCTCTGCCCTGCCGAGCCAGCGCCTTGCGATGCTGCGTGATCAGATTATGGATATTTCATCGGAGTATGATGTTGTGATTGCCGATTTGGGTGCGGGTGTTGACCGCACGGTGCGCATGCTCTCGGCGACGGCCAGCTCGACGCTGCTTATAACAACGGATGAGCCAACATCGCTGACGGATGCTTATGCTTTTATCAAGCTTGGAAACGCGGCGGGGATGTCAAAAAATATCAGTATTGTTGTTAATATGGCTTCCAGTGTTATTGAGGGAGAGAAAACCTATAAAACCCTGCTTAAGGCGTGTGAGAACTTCTTAAAACTTTCCCCTCCTCTTGCAGGGATGATCCGCGCAGATAAATTTGTGAAGGATACCATTCGCGCGCAAACGCCAATTTTGATTCGCTCCCCTCAAGCCGATGCTGCGTTGGATGTTGAGAAGATTGCGAAAATTGTTTGGAAAAGTGTTGAAAATGCTCAGGCACGTGTTGCACGTGCGTAATTTTCCGCTAAAGCGGGATTTTTTGCGTTAAAGTAAATTTATGAGTGATCCAACCTCTTTAAGGCCTGTTTTGCCGCAGATTGTAACTCCCGAGGCTTTGCCCGAGCAGCAGAGCCTTCCCCGTGCGGTGGTGGTTGATCTCCCCCCTGATTTGCAGGCGATTGAGCGGGCAATAACGATTAATGCAGAGATTATCCGCCAAAATATCGACTATACAGTGTTGGTGCAGGCGGCGCAGGGTAAAATTACCGTGCAGCTTGAACCTGCTGTTGCGCAGGCACTTACTCTTGAGCCGGGACAAGCCGTGCAGATCAGGTTAGAGGCCGGTGCGCCGCCGCAAGCAGTGAGCTTTAGGATTCTTAATACTCCTGAGCAGCCTCTGGCTTTATCGGTACAAAATGATTCGAATGCGGCTTTGCCCTTGCGGTTATCGCTTAAACAATTGCTGCAAAGCCCTTTGCTTGAGGTTCGCCCATTTGATGCGGCGCGCTTGCCTCAGCTCGTTCAGCCCTTTACCCAGATTATCTCCAGCACTGTTACACCGATTTTTCAGCCTTCTTTCGAGGGTGGGGATGATGTGCTACCTAAGCTGGAGCCGCAATTGTCCATACCCGTTTATAGCGATCAGGGTGCATCAGATGATGAGGCGCGTGTAATCTTGCCGCGCCCTGCCCCGTTTGAGCTTCCATTGCGCGCCATTGCCGCGCAAATTATAAAATCACCCTTGGAGTTTCCCATTTCAAACAGCGATATTCCCGATTACGCGCGCCCTCCTCTTTCCAGCCTGACGATTACGGCGTTACATGAGACGGGAACATACAGCCCTTTGCTACATGATGTGCGTCATGGCGCGCTCGTATCCGATATTCGGGCGGGGGAGAGCCGCGCGCTGCTCATTGGATTTTCGGCCGAGCGCCTTTTTCCTGTGTTTCAAATTCTTTCACCAAGCTCTGTTGCTGAGCCGCTATACTTTGCGCTACAGAGCCCGGAGGCGCCTCTTGCAGTAGGCAGTGAAATTTCTTTTGATCTCAAGTCGCCGCCACCTGCTCCGCTTGTTGAGACGTTGACTGGCCTGCCTAGTTTTATTCCCTCTCGCCCCGAGATTTGGCAAAGCCTTAGTGAAATTCAAGATGTGCTATTGGAGGTTTCGCCTCAGGCCTCGCAAGTCTTTGCGGCCTCAGTGCCAAATGTTTCAAGCCCGGGGCAGATTAGTAATGCGGTTTTGTTTTTTCTTGTGGCCCTGCGCAGCGGCGATGTGCAAGGATGGATCGGCGAGCGCGGTGTTGAGGCCCTGCGGCGGGCAGGAAAAAGTGATTTACTCTCTCGCATTACAGGTGAATTTACATCAATTTCAAGGGCTAACAGTGAAGGTTCGAGCGGGGACTGGCGGCTTTTATCATTGCCTTTAATGTGGCAAAATGAGATTCATAAGGCGGGGGTGTATTACCGTAAAGAAGATAATGCGGGGGAGGATGCGCGCGGGCGTGGCTCGAAAACACGCTTTGTGATGAATTTAAACCTGAGCGCTATAGGGCCGTTGCAGCTTGATGCTTTGTTTGTTGGCGGGGCGGGTGCGGCGACAGGGCGGCTGGATCTCATTGTACGAACACATGGCATTTTTACAGAGCAAGCGCGTCAGGAGATGCGGGCGCTTTATCACGCTGCGCTGCATGAAACGCAGATTACCGGCGAGCTTAGCTTTCAGGGCACGCCTGAAGGCTGGGTGAAAATATCGGCCGATGGCGCGCGGGAGTTTAGAGAGGATATTTAATCCCCTTCCCCGCGTCTAAAAGTTTCAATCGCGATTTCATCAAGCTCGTCAGCATCTTTTTTATCAAGGGCGGCGCGCTGTTCTTTTTGGCGTCTTTCCTGAATAATTTGAATCTTTTTTTGCTCGGCATAGGCGGCGCGCATATCTTCCTGGGCGAGCAGGATCTGGTTTTCCAGCTTTTGACGCTTTTGATCGATGGCCTCAATCTGATTGATGACTTTTTCCTTGTAGAGTGCGAAATAGCGCAAAAGTTCAGCATCCATGTCTTTGCTTTTTTCAAGCTCAATCACCAGTTGTGCCTCCAGAGCGTCGCGCTCGGCTTTAAGGTCTTCGGCGCGTTTATAAAGAGCGGCGAGCGCCTTTTGTTTCTGCTCGACGATATGCTTGCGAACGCGGATGAGAGGGTCAAGGTTGGCCATCGGCTTATATGCCTATGATATTGGACAGGCGCATGAAGCCATCTGTGATGGATGTGCATTCATCCTTGTTCTGGGTCAGGAAGGTCTCGATTTCAGGGTAGAGCCTTATGGCTTCGTCTACAGCCGGGTCAGTGCCGCGGCGGTAGGCACCAAGGCGGATGAGCTCGGCCATATCTTCGTATGTGGTGATGAGTTGCTTAGCTTTGCGCAGGATATCGTTTTGCATAGGGGTGATGGCGCCGGGCAGTGCGCGCGAGACGGATTTCAATACATTAATCGCCGGATAGCGGCCGCGATCTGCGATTGCACGTTCCATCACGATGTGGCCATCGACAATCCCGCGCACGGAGTCTGATATAGGCTCGTTATGGTCATCCCCCTCGACGAGCACCGAAAAAAGCCCCGTTATGCTTCCTTGGCCTTGCGCGCCGGGGCCAGCACGTTCCAGCAGCCTCGATAATTCACCGAATGTTGTGGGCGGGTAGCCTTTTGAGGTTGGGGGCTCACCGGCACTCAGGCCGATTTCACGCTGCGCCATTGCGAAACGTGTAAGCGAATCAATAAGGCAGAGCACCTGTTTGCCTTGATCGCGAAAATATTCGGCCAAAGCCATTGTTACGTAGGCAGCCTGACGGCGCATAAGGGCGGGCTCATCGCCGGTGGCGACAACCACGATGGAACGCGCAAGGCCATCTTCGCCCAGATCGTCCTGAAGGAACTCCTGCACTTCGCGTCCGCGCTCGCCGACGAGACCGATAATTGAAACATCTGCAGAGGTATAGCGCGCCATCATAGACAGGAGAACTGATTTTCCCACGCCGGAGCCGGAAAAAATGCCCATGCGCTGCCCCTCACAGGTGGCCAGGAAGGTGTTTACGGGGCGTACACCCAGATCGAGCTGCCTGCCCAATCTTTGGCGGGCGTGGGGCGGTGGGGGTTTATTCCTGAGCAGCATTGCCTGCGTGCCCTGCGGCAGGTTTCCCTTGCCGTCTATGGGTTGCGCCATGCCGTTTATGACCCGGCCGAGCCAGCGATCACACGGGGTTATTGACGGTGCGGTAGATTGAATAATAGCCCGGCAACCGAGCCCTACCCCTTCCAGTGTGCCGAAGGGCATGAGCAGAGCCTGACCATCGCGAAATCCCACCACTTCGCAGGGAATAACGTCCTGATTAGAGGGGGCAAGGTGGACAACCGCGCCGATGGTGAGGGCGTCTGATATGCCTGCGATTTCAACCAAAAGCCCCAGAATTTTGGTTACTTTGCCGTAAACCTCACGCTGTGGAACGTTTTTGATAATATTTTCTATTTGAGCAGCGAGACGGTCCATAATGCTTATGATACGCATTATTTTCCTAAAAACAATGGATCCAGATGTTCTGCCCAGAAAAATAAAGATTAAGCGTTAAAACATTTGTTAACCTTTTTAATATTTGTTAAGATGGTGGTTAATAAAGTTTAATGTGTGTTAACCTTTTTTCATATTTAATCCTAATTACATGAGGAACCCCCATGCGCGTACTACTTGTAGAAGACGATACATCCACCGCCAAGAGCATTGAATTGATGCTGAAATCTGAGGGGTATATTGTTGATACCACTGATTTGGGGGAAGACGGCCTGGATCTCGGAAAAATATATGATTACGACATTATTATCCTTGATTTGATGTTGCCGGATATGGACGGGTACGATGTGCTTAAGGCCTTCCGCACGGCGAAAGTTGAGACCCCTATTCTGATTCTCTCTGGTCTGACGGAGCTTGATAACAAACTTAAGGGCCTTGGGTTCGGCGCAGATGATTATCTCACCAAACCATTTGACAAACGCGAGCTTGTCGCCCGAATTCAGGCGATTGTCCGCCGCTCACAGGGGCATGCGCAAAGTATTATTGAAACCGGCGCGGTGAAGGTTAATTTGGACACGCGCACGATTGAGGCTGGCGGCAAGCCGCTTCATCTTACCGGCAAGGAATACGGTATTCTGGAGCTGCTGTCGTTGCGTAAGGGCTCTACGCTGACGAAGGAGATGTTTCTGAACCATCTTTATGGGGGCATGGACGAACCCGAGGCAAAGATTATTGATGTATTTATCTGCAAGCTGCGGAAAAAACTAGCGGATGCTACGGATGGATCAAACTATATCGAAACTGTCTGGGGGCGTGGCTATGTTTTACGTGACCCGAATGCTGATAAAAAAGCGGCGAATGGGTAATCATACCTTTTCTATTTATAGTCGTTTTTCCAGCTATTCCATTATTGGTAGGAATGCCTTACAGTTTCTGTTATGCGATTCATCAAAAATAACTTTGCGAATTTACTGACTGTTGCACGGCTTTTGCTCTTACCGGCTATGATCGCGTTGTTTTTTGTAGAGAGCATCCTTGGCGGGCTGGCGATGTGGATTTGCGCTATCATTTATATAGTGGCGGCACTCACTGATTTTCTTGATGGGTATTTTGCCAGAAAATTAAATCAAGTCAGTGGTCTGGGGACTTTTCTTGATCCTATATCTGATAAGATTTTTGTTTCAACGGTGCTTATCCTTTTGGTCTATGCCGGAAAGATTACAGGCGGCTGGGTTGTTTTGGTTATTTTGATTTTTGCGCGGGAATTTCTGGTTTCTGGTTTGCGGGAATATCTGGGGCCGAAGAATATTCAAATGCCGGTCAGCAAGCTTGCCAAGTGGAAAACGGCGTTTCAAATGCTGAGTCTTGGGTTTTTGATTATTGGTGGTTATGCCCCTTATGCTAAGGAGCTTGGACTGTTATTACTGGCGAATGCAACGATCCTGACGCTTATTACTGGTGGCGCATACATGATAACGGGTTTGAAGCATATGAAAGATGAGCCTGCTGATGTTTAATCTTTATTCTCTTATGCGCCCGGCGGTATTTAAAATTGACCCTGAGAGCGCTCATTCTATAACATTGAAGGCCTTAAAAGCCGGTGTTGTGCGCTCTTGTGCAAAAGTACATTCGGATAGATTGAAGCAGGATTTATTCGGTTTGCGCTTTGAAAATCCGGTTGGGCTGGCGGCGGGGTTTGATAAAAATGCCGAGGTTATTGCGCCGATCTTGAATCTGGGTTTTGGATTTACTGAAGTTGGTACGGTGACACCCAAGCCGCAGGCGGGCAACCCACGCCCGCGTATCTTCCGGGATCCGCCCAATGAGGCCGTAATTAACCGGCTTGGGTTTCCCAATGATGGCCTCCCCGCTTTTAAGCGCAATCTTGAGCGCGCCGAGCATGTCAGTGGTATTGTTGGTGTGAATATTGGGATGAATAAAGATCAGAGTGATCCGGCGGCAGATTACTGCGCGTTAATAGAGGCGCTGGCGCCGCTAGCGGATTATCTTACCGTGAATATCTCCTCGCCCAATACGCCGGGCTTGCGGAATTTGCAGGAGAAGGAACCTCTTACTGCTTTGCTCAGGCGCTTAACATCGGTGCGGGGGGAGAATGGCCCTGCCCTACTCGTCAAGCTTGCACCGGATTTGAGCGATGTGCAGCAGGCAGAAATTGCCGGGGTTTTAATGGAATGTGCCGTGGATGGCGTGATATTGAGCAATACAACGCTCGAACGGCCAGAGTATTTATCGGCGGGCTTTGCCGATGAAAAAGGCGGGCTGAGCGGCGCTCCGGTGCGGGATAAGTCTACAGCGCTGATTGCCAATTTTTACAGGCTGACGGGCGGAAAATTGCCGATTATCGGGGTTGGCGGGGTTTTTAACGCTCAGCATGCCTATGATAAAATAAGGGCTGGTGCGAATCTAATACAGCTTTATACTGGTATGATCTATGAGGGGCCAGAGATTGCAAACCGCATTAATGCGGGGTTGATTGATTTGCTGGAGCGTGATGGGTTTAATAACATCACAGAAGCCGTGGGAACGGCATAAAATTTGCATAACACTTGAGTAGCTGATTAATCCTTATTCATCAGGTAATATGAATGAAGAAGACAACTGCATACTCGGAGTTAGAAAAAACGACGGACGTGGTGCCGGCGTTTTTGTCGACGTCTCATATTTTGCGTCATGCGAATGATGAGCCTTTGATTTTATCTGATCCGCTGCCTCAAGAGGAAAAACCACCGAGCGACTTTGTGATCCGCGAATGCGTGCGCCTTGCCGCGCATAATAATCACATGGATTTATTCATTCAGCCTATTGTTACCCTGCCCCAAAGGCGTGTTCAATTTTATGAAATGTATGGTCGATTGCGCATTAAGCCCGGCCTTTATGTTCCTGCACGAGATTACATGCGCATGGCCAATGAGGCCTCTCTTATGGGGCATCTGGATGCTATTGTTCTGGCCCGTGGCCTAAAGGCGATGGAAAGAGGATTACAACGTTATGATCTTGGGGTCAGTTATTTCATCAACATTCGTCCCTTTACATTGCGTAATCAGGCTTTCATGGAGCAGTTATTGAGCTTACTATCCAGGCATCACGAGGTTGCGCGGGCACTTATTTTTGAGATGCGCTATAGTGATCTTTTGATGCTCTCCCCTGTTGAGCAAAAAATCATGAGCAGGCTTGCGCAAATTGGTTGCCGGTTTTCTGTTGATCATGTTGATGATATTCCGACGAATGTGGCATTTTTACGAAGGCGCTCAGTGGCCTATGTCAAAATTGGCGCATCTGACCTTTTGCGGCTAGGGCGCTCTGAGCGAGGATTTTCGGACGTGCTCACGCGCAAGCATAATCTTGAGGTGAATGGTATTGACCTTATTGTTGAAAAAGTCGAGCGGCATAAGTCTTTGCTCGAGGTTTTGGATTACGATATCAAATATGGCCAGGGGTTTTTACTTGGTCGTCCAGATTTTCAGGGCGTATATTTGTAATCGCTCTTGTCATCGAAACTAACCCTGATAGGATAACAACCGTGTTTCACTGTTTGGGGATAAAGATGCGTCTTTTCATTTTATTTTTTACTTTTTTCTGTGCTTTTCCTGCGTTTGCGCAGGAGGTTCCGCGCCATGGTGTTGCTTTGCATGGCGCGCCTAAATATCCGGCTGATTTTAAGCATGTTGATTACGTTAACCCAGATGCGCCCAAGGGCGGTACGCTCAAACTCTCTGTAACGGGCAGCTTTGATTCTCTTAATCCCTTTATAATTAAGGGGGATCCGGCGGCGGGGCTAAATTATATCCGTAGTGACTTGCTTTATGAGAGCCTGATGCAAAATGCCTGGGATGAGCCTTTTTCACTTTATGGCGTTATTGCCAAAGATATTACTATTGCCGATGATAAATCCTGGGTGCGCTTTACGCTCCGGGATGAGGCCAAATGGCATGACGGCGTTGCGATCACGGCGGATGATGTGGTGTGGACGTTTAACACGCTGATTGAGAACGGGCAGCCGTTTTTCAAAGCCTATTGGGGCGATGTTGCAGAGGTTAAGGCCGAGAGTGAAAAGAGCGTGATCTTCACTTTTAAGGTTAAAGGAAATGCAGAACTCCCTCTGATTATTGCAGAAATGAGTATTCTGCCAAAGCATTACTGGACGGCGGATGGGCGCGTGTTCGGTGAGACATCACTTGAGCCTCCTTTAGGTAGTGGGCCATATAAAATTGGCAAGATTGATGCGGGTCGGTCGATTGAATATGTCCGTGAGCCCAATTGGTGGGGCAAGGATTTGCCGTTTTTCAAAGGTATGTATAATTTTGACAAGATTGTCTATGATTATTACCGCGATGACAATGTTGCGCATCAGGCGTTTTTATCACAGGATTATGATGTCAAGATTGAGAATAATGCGAAAATTTGGAATGAGTCTTACACCGTTCCAGCGGCAAAGCAGGCGCATCTGATTAAAGAGGAAATTGAAAACTCTCGCCCCGCAGGGATGCAAGCCTTTGTGTATAATATTCGCAAGCCCCTGTTTCAGTCTATTGAGGTGCGCGAAGCACTTGCTTATGCGTTTGATTTTGAGTGGTCGAACAAGCAATTTGCCTATGGAGATTACGTAAGAACGCAAAGTTACTACGAAAATTCTGATCTTGCTTCGCGCGGTTTGCCCAGCGAGGCGGAGCTTGGGCTTTTGGAGCCACTTCGCGGTAAAATACCTGATCGTGTGTTCACAGAGGAATATAAGGCGCCTGTTACGGATGGATCGGGCAATTTACGCGATAATCTGCGCACCGGGATTGCCCTTCTAGAAAAGGCGGGTTACACGCAGATCAATAAAGACGGTGTTCGGTTTAAGACTTTGCCTGATGGCTCTGATCTAACTCTGGATTTCGAAATTCTTCATTTTTCGCAGACTTTCGAGCGATGGGTGTTACCGTTCACCATGAACCTGAAGCGTATGGGTGTGCAAGCGAGTTTCCGTGTTGTTGATCCGGCGCAGTTTCAAAGGCGTTTGAATGAATATGATTTTGAGATGTTAATTGGCGGATTTGGGCAATCTGATTCGCCGGGCAATGAACAGCGCGAGTTCTGGGGCTCTGATAAAGCCGATATTCCTGGATCTCGCAATTATATCGGGATTAAGGATCCGGTGATTGACGCGCTTGTGACAGAAATTATTCATGCGTCCTCGCGTGAGGATCTTGTCACGAAGACGCGTGCGCTTGACCGTATCTTGCTGTGGAATCATTATGTCATTCCGATGTGGTCGTATTCGAAATGGCGCATTGCGTATTGGGATAATATTGAACGTCCTGAAAATTTATCCGGGATTAGTCCGTTGATTGCCCAGAGCTGGTGGGCAAAAGATACGAGCGGAGCGCAATAATATGAAACTTGCAATTGCTATTCCTGCGCGATACGGGTCGACACGTTTTCCTGGAAAACCCCTTGCCATGATTCGTGGCAAGACCATGATTCAAAGGGTTTTAGAGATTGCGAATAAGGCTGCAGAGGGTTACGAATATATTACTGTGTTTGTAACTACCGATGATAAGCGTATCGCTGATCATGTTCAGGAGCTTGGAGCCGTATGTATCAATACGCCAACGAGCTGCGCGACGGGGTCTGACCGAGTTTTATCCGCCATCCGCCAACTTGATGAATGGCCGGATTTCATTATCAATCTTCAGGGAGACGCGCCGTTCACTCCACCGTCAACTATACGTCAAATTTTTGATCATTTTGAATCAAATCCGCGCAGTGAAGTTATCACACCTGTTCATCAGCTTAGCTGGCATGAGCTAGATCGTTTGCGTGAGCTTAAACTCAGTACACCTTTTAGCGGAACCTCTGCGGCTGTTAACTCTCAAGGGCGCGCACTCTGGTTTTCAAAACAAATTATTCCCTCAATTCGTGATGAAGAGGCTTTGCGGGCGGCAGGCGATCTCTCTCCAGTGTTTCAGCATATTGGCCTTTATGGTTTTCGCGCGGATGTCCTTGAGCGTTTTTGCCGCCTGCCGCAAGGCGTTTATGAACGCATTGAGGGTCTGGAGCAGTTGCGCATGATTGAAAATGATATCCGTATCATGACCGTGCCGGTTGTTTGTGATAATGGCGCGGTGCAATCAGGGATTGATAGCCCAGAGGATTTGAAGCGGGCGGAGCAGCATATTGATGAATTTGGAGAGCTTGCCGCATGACTACGCTTATTATTGCGCGTCATGGTAACACGTTTGAAGAGGGAGACGCTCCGCGGCGCGCAGGGGCTAGAACCGATTTGCCGCTTGTTGAAAAAGGGCGTTTGCAGGCAAGGGCGATTGGGCAATATTTGCAAGAGCATGACCTTATCCCAGATGTGATCTATAGCAGCACTTTGCAGCGAACGAAGCAGACAGCCCGTCTTGCGCTGGAGAGTGCGGGGATCTCGCTTCCAGTCTATGCGCTCGATATCTTTAATGAAATTGATTATGGGCCTGATGAAAATCAACCTGAAGATGTGGTTTTGTCGCGAATAGGCGCAAAAGCGCTGCGTGATTGGGAGGAACGTGCCATTGTTCCTCAAGGCTGGCTGGCGGAGCCAGAGGAGATTATTCAAAATTGGCAGCGGTTTGCACATAACATCACCAAAACGCATGATACTGTCACGGATGAGGTGATGGATATCAAGGAAACGGTTGTCGTGGTGACATCAAATGGTATTGCCCGATTCGCGCCTTATATTACGGATAATTTTGAAAATTTTGCTAAAAACTATCCCTTGAAGCTGAAGACGGGATCTATAGGTATCTTACTGTTTTCAAAAGGAAAATGGGTTGTTCTGGACTGGAATATAGTTCCGGTTTTGAATTAATTTATAAAAATATTGCTATTTTTCACCAAAAGCGGTACTATCTTAAATAAGGCAAAAAGCCACTCGTGTAAGTTATTACTGCGATTATAATTTTTAGGTGAAGAAAGCAAATGTTACCAGAACAAATATACGCCAGCAGTGGGTCTTCCAATACCTTCAAATACTCTCATCCCCTAAGCCACGGCACGGTTGATGATAGCGCCTTGCGCGCTCGCCTTGCGTATGACTTGATGAGCTTTATGGAACGCTCTGACTGTGCATATTTCTTGAGCCCGGATTCGCTAGAAACCAGTAGCGATGAAGTGGACATTATGATTGTTGATGGTTTTTACAAGGAAGCTGAGATGGTTATTCAGCAGCGTTTGCGTGAAGACCCAAGTGATGAAAAAGCACAATTCCAAAAGGCATTTATTGAACATTTACGCCATGAATACGAAAATTTACTTGCTCAGGAAGAAAGAATACTTGCGAGTGACCCGCATAATGTTAATGCGCTTATTAATAAAGGTTTCGCACTGGCGAACTTAAACCGTGAGGAAGAGGCTCTTGACGTTGTCAGCAAAGCCCAGCAACTTGAGCCTGATAACGTTGTTGCACTGAGCAATAAGGCCTATATTGCCAAACTACTTGGTAAAGATCAGGTGCATGATATTGCGCTGGCTCAGGCTTATAATGTTGCGGCAAAACAGCGCATCGCAGAAATAGCCCAACAGGAAGCCGCATTACTTTATGATTTCGGATCGAAATTTATAACAGATGGTGTTCCATCGGCTTATGATGCCTTTAATAAACATAACGGCATTGTTCACTAATTTATTTTACTCCTGAAAGCGGCGCATAAATTGAATGCGTCGCTTTTTTGTGCGTGGACATATGGGCGTGCTGTACTTATCATGTTTTCATGGCTCCTTATATTTTGAAACGATTACTTTTGATGATTCCAACGTTGCTTGGAATTATGCTTATCAGCTTTACGATCATTCAATTTGTTCCCGGTGGGCCGGTGGAGCGGATGATTGCGGAGCTACAAGGCCATGGCACTTCGGCGACATCACGGTTTACGGGCGGCGGCGATGCTTCTTCCATGAACGCTTCGCCGCAGACGGGTGAGAGCAGCATTTACAAAGGCGCGCAGGGGCTTGATCCTGAATTTATCAAAGAGCTTGAGGCTTTATATGGTTTTGATAAGCCTCCGCTTGAGCGTTTTTTGTTAATGGTTTTTAATTACTCAACCTTTCAGCTTGGTGAGAGTTATTACCGCGATGTTGCCGTTTTGGATCTGGTGGTTGAAAAAATGCCGGTCTCGATTTCTCTTGGGGTTTGGTCGACACTGATTATCTATCTGATCTCTATTCCCTTGGGCATAAAAAAAGCGGTGCGGGACGGATCGCGGTTTGATATTTGGACGAGCGCGGCGGTTTTCATTGGCTATGCCATCCCCTCTTTTATGTTTGCAATTTTACTCATTGTGTTATTCGCGGGTGGTCAATATTGGGACTTTTTTCCTTTGCGAGGGCTGACCTCGGACGGGTGGGAGGAGATGAGCCTGATGCAGAAAATTGGCGATTATGCGTGGCACATGGTTTTGCCGACGGCGGCGATGGTGGTAAGTGGATTTGCGTCCCTGACGATGCTGACGAAGAATTCGTTTCTGGATGAGATTGGCAAGCTTTATGTTATGACCGCGAGGGCGAAGGGTTTGCGCGAGAATCAGGTACTTTACGGACATGTGTTCCGTAATGCGATGTTGATTGTGATCGCCGGATTTCCTGCGGTGTTTGTCTCTATCTTTTTCACGGGCTCGCTCTTGATCGAGGTGATCTTCTCGCTCGATGGGCTGGGGCTTTTGGGCTATGAGAGCATAATTAACCGTGATTATCCCGTTGTTTTGGGCACACTTTATATCTTTTCACTCATGAGCCTTGTTATGCATCTGGTCAGGGATCTGGTTTATGTCTGGGTTGATCCGCGGATTGATTTTGAGGACCGTAATTTATGATTTTATCTCCCCTTACGCAGCGCAGGCTCTCTCAGTTCCGTTCTAATAAACGGGGCTATTGGAGTTTTTGGATTTTTCTTTTACTGCTTATGATTGCGCTGTTTGCGGAGTTGATTGCCAATGACAGACCACTTTTGGTGCGTTATGACGGGCATTTTTATGTGCCGGTTTTTGTCAGTTATCCTGAAACAGCATTTGGCGGAGATTTTGAAACCGAGGCGGAGTACCGCGAGGGTTTTGTTACCGATTTGATTGAAGAAAAAGGCTGGATTGTATGGCCGCCTATCCCATTTTCATATGACACAATTAATTATGCGCTAAACCGCCCTGCTCCCACGTCACCAGATTCAGTAAATTGGCTTGGTACTGATGATCAGGGGCGTGATGTTTTGGCACGCGTGATTTACGGGTTTCGGATATCAGTTTTGTTTGGTTTAATCCTGACTGTTTTAAGCTCGGTTATCGGCGTTTTTATCGGTGGCATTCAGGGGTATTATGGCGGATGGCTTGATCTTACTCTTCAGCGCGTTATCGAAACATGGGCCAGCCAGCCGCAGCTCTATATCCTCATTATTTTTGCGAATCTCGTTGTACCAGGTTTTTGGGTTTTGCTTGGCATTTTGTTGTTGTTCAAATGGATTACGCTCGTGGATGTTGTGCGGGCAGAGTTTTTGCGGGCCCGTAATTTTGATTATGTGCGTGCAGCAAGGGCTCTTGGGGTTTCGAACTCTGTGATTATGTGGCGGCATGTCCTGCCGAACGCCATGGTTGCGACGATTACGTTTATGCCCTTTATTCTTACGGCTTCAATTACGTCTTTAACCGCGCTGGATTTTCTTGGGCTTGGCTTGCCGCCGGGCAGCGCCTCGCTTGGTGAGCTGCTGTTGCAGGGTAAGAATAACCTTCAGGCGCCGTGGCTGGGGATATCTGCGTTTCTCTCACTTGCGGTTATGCTCACGTTGCTGACGTTTATCGGCGAGGCAGTGCGCGATGCGTTTGATCCGCGCAAGACTATACTTTGATCATAAATATCTTGACACACACAGTAATAATATGATTTTTCGTTAGGTATGAATATTTTGAACGCACAAAACCGACGACGTACCGCCCGCTAGGAAGCCCTTTCCGAGCGCGGTCTTTTGTGGCTGCTGTTTCATTCCAGACTTCCTTAAAAAACAATTGCTTATGACCCGCTTTTGCGGCACTTTAATTTTTTATTAAATGAACAGATACGATGACAAAAATACATATTGATAAGATTAGCTCAGTAACCAAAAATCTGGCACTCAAGCATCATGAAACGATCATGGACAACCCTGCAAAGGCGTTGCCGTGCGTGATGGGGACTGTGCTGGCGGCGGAAATTCTGGAAGATAAAAGCATTTATAACGAGATGGAGCTGCCATCTGGTCGGATGTCCAAGCTCAAAAAAGGTGACATCGTTGCTGTTGCTCTGGGACAGCGGCGGGCACTCAAGGGGTTTGTGGGGGATTTGCCCAAAAGCCTGAAGCCGGGAGACATCATCCATTTGCTCAACTTTGGCGGTATTGCCGGGGAATGTACATCGGCAAATGTCAGTGAAGTCGGGCAGCCTTTGCGGATACGGGTTCTTGGCGGGATTACCCGTGCGGGCAAACAGCTCAACATCGATCAGAAGGCGATTTATAAGCCAAAGAAAACTATGACCAGCACTGTGCCGCTTA
The DNA here is from genome assembly GCA_964351365.1 of uncultured Micavibrio sp. GTDB lineage: Bacteria > Pseudomonadota > Alphaproteobacteria > Micavibrionales > Micavibrionaceae > UBA1672. The sequence continues at coordinate 41,057 of CAYGNP010000013.1, read as the reverse complement.
TAATTGTGACGGGCACGTCCATGGATAGCGGCAAGACCACTGTGGCGATTGAAATCACCAAGACGCTGACGCGGATGGGTATGCGCCTTGCGGGGGCAAAGCTTACGGGCGTTGGGGCGATGCGAGATTTGTACAAGATGCAGGATTACGGGGTTTATAACGCTGTTTCCTTTGTCGATGCAGGCATTCCCTCTACGGCGAATATTGATGATGGTTTGATGGCGGATGTGACGCGCGGGGCACTTGATCACCTTAGCGCGGATAATCCGGATGCCATTATGGTTGAATTTGGCGATGGGCTGATGGGGCAATACGGGGTTAATGCCATTTTGCAAATTCCAGAGATTCAAAAGAATGTGCGTCTGCATATCGGGTGTGCGAGTGATCCGGTTGGTGCGATTGGGCTTGCACGCGGTTGTGCGGCTATTGGGTTGCCGATTGACGTGATCAGCGGGCCGGTGACGGATAATGAAGTGGGTAAGAACATTGTGCGCAATGAGCTGGATGTGCTGGTTTACAATGCGTTTAATCCAACAACAGAATGGTTAGATTTGGTGATATCGAGATGGCTACACGCGTATCAATTATCGGCATAACGGGCTATACGGGTCTTGAATTGCTGCGGCTTTTGCTTGCTCATCCGCATGTGGAGATTACGCATGTTACTTCGCGCGAGCATGAGGGTAAGGGCATTGGCGCGGTTTATCCGCATCTGGCGCATCTGGATCTTGTGATCTCGAACCCTGATCTTGGCGTTATTGCCAAGCAGAGTGATGTTGTGTTTTTGTGCCTGCCGCATAAAACTGCGCAAGACAGCGTTGCGGCGCTGTATGGGAAGGTTAAGATCATTGATCTGTCGGCTGATTTCCGGCTGGATGATGTAGCAACCTATGAGCGGCATTACGACACGGCGCATAATTATCCCGATCTTTTGGCGAAGGCGGTTTATGGTGCGCCTGAGATTGTTGGCACGGATAAAATTGCCAAGGCCGAGTTGGTTGCTAATCCGGGGTGTTTTGCCCTGCTCTGCCAGCTCATGCTGTTTCCGTTTGCAGGCGTGATTGCGCATGCCAGTATCATGGCGGTGACGGGGTCTAGCGGGTCTGGGAAAACAGCGAGCGAGGGTACGCATCACCCGGTGCGCAGTCATAATATGAAGAGCTATAACATCAATAAGCACAGACATATTCCTGAGATTTTACGCACAGCGCAGATTTCGGAAGGCCAGCTTGATTTTGTTCCCACATCGGGGCCGTTTACGCGCGGAATTTTTGCGAGTGCTTTTGTTATGGCCAAGGGCACGCCGCGCTGCGCTGGTGACATTTATGAGGCTGCGCCGTTTATGCGTTTGCAGGATCATGTTGCGCTGGCGAATGTGGTTGGCTCAAACTTCTGCGATTTGAGTTATCAGAAAGTGGATGATACGCATTATATCGTGCAAGGCGTACTGGATAATCTTGTCAAAGGTGCGAGCGGGTGCGCAGTGCAGAATATGAACCTGATGTGCGGGTTTGATGAAACAACGGGGCTGGCTCATCTCAGTCCGGTTTACCCATAAGGATACAACATGAAAACTTCAAATAAACTACCCGACTTTTTTATTAATGCGTTCTACGAGAGCAAGTTTCGCGATAATTTGTTTATCGTCAAAGCGAGTGGAAGCGTGATTGAGGATGATGCGGCGCGCGATACCCTGATTGCGAATATTCGCGAGCTGACGCTTCATGGGATTAAGGTTATCTTGATCTATGGCGGGGGGCATGCGATTGATGCGGCGCTTGAGGCGCGCGGGATTGCGATTAAGAAGAAAAATGGGCGGCGGATTACGGACGCAGCCACAATTCAGGTTATCCGCGAGGTTATTGGCGGTGATCTGGCGCTGAAGGTTTATGAATCCATGCAGCGGAATAATCTGGCGGGTCTGAGTTTTAATGCTGTGCCAGCGGATTGGATGAGCGTTTCCATGCGCGCGAAAAAGCCTGTTGATTATGGTTTTGTTGGTGATATCAAGGCTGTGAGTGCGCGCCCTGCCCTGCGGCTTCTCAAGAGTGCGGATTTTATTGCCTGCCCGTGTCTTGCGATTAGTGATGAGGGCTCTGTTTGTAATATTAATGCCGATACGATTGCCACGCAGCTGGCGGCGGGGCTTAAGGCTGATAAGCTGATTTTCATGAGCAATGTTGACGGTGTGCAGATTAAGGGCAAAACCGCTCTTATGGTCACAGCAGAGGATATTCCAGGATTGATTAAGGATGGCGTTGTCACCGAAGGCATGCGGGTGAAAATGGAGAATTGTCTGATTGCTCTGAATGCGGGTGTCAAGCGCATTCATTTGATTAATGGCTTGCGGGAGGATGCGCTGTGTAAGGAGATTTTTGAATCTGTCGGGCCGGGGACGATGATCCTACGGGAAGAGGAAAAGGACAGTTATATGAATGAAGTAGAAGTCCAAAAAGCGATCGGGGGGAAATAAATTATGAGCAAGACACAGGATATTATCAAAAAAACCGAAGAGGTTCTTGTTGCAACCTATAATTCCCAGCCAGTGGTCATGGATTATGGCAGCGGAGTGTACGCCTATGACACTGAGGGGCGCAAATACCTTGATTTTGCCGCCGGCATTGCGGTGGCATCATTAGGGCATGCGCACCCGAAGGTGCTGGAGACGATTAATACGCAGGCGGCGCGGTTGATGGCGGTGCAGGCCTCCTATGCCACGCAGGAAAAACTTCGGGCGGCGCAGATACTCATTGAGACGAGCTGCTTTGATCAGGTGTATTTTTGTAATAGTGGAACCGAGAGCGTTGAGGCGGCGCTGAAATGCGCGCGCAAATGGGCCTATGATGAAAAGGGGCCGGAATGCCATGAGATAATCACCTTTCATAATTCTTTCCATGGGCGCACCTATGGCGCGGCGAGCGTCACGGAAAAGCGAAACTCTCAGCCGTTTTTTGCGCCGTATCTGCCCGGTGTGCATTTTGCGGTGTTTAACGATATTGATAGCGTCAAGGCGCTTGTTTCGGATAAGACAGCCGCGATTATCGTTGAGCCTGTGCAGGGGGAAGGCGGATTGACGCCTGCAACGCCGCAATTCCTGATGGCGTTGCGCCAGATTTGTGATGAGCAGAATATCTGCCTGATTTTTGATGAGGTGCAGGCAGGCTTTGGCCGCCTAGGTACATTTCACGCGTATCAAGCCTTTGAGTGTTGCCCTGAATGCGTGCATGACGGCAAAGTGCGCGATCATGCGCAAGTGGTTGAGCCGGATATTGCGGCCTGGGCGAAGGGCATGGGCTCAGGTTTTCCTGTGGGTGCGATGGCGGCAAAGCGTAAATTCGGCAAAGCGATTGTGGTGGGCACGCACGGCACGACCTATGGGGGAAACCCTTTGGCTTGCGCAGTAGCGGCGAGCGTGATGGAGGAAATGCTGAAAGAGGGGTTCATGGAGAATATAAATCATGTCTCCGGCGTTCTGTTTGAAGGGCTACACAAAATCCAGCGCGAGAGCAATAAGATTACCGATATCAAGGGCAAGGGTCTTATGATCGGTGTGGATAGTGTTTTTGAAATCAAAGCTTTGCTGGGTGGTTTGCAGAAAAATGGCCTTATGGCCACGCAAGCCGGCAAGGCGACGCTAAGGCTTACCCCTCCTCTGATTTTGAAAGAGGAACAGGCGCATGAAGCGCTCGCGATTATCGATAAGACTTTGAAGGAGATGGATTAGGACATGACGCATCCCAGACATTTTATAGATTTGCCGCAGATCGATAAAGATATTTTAAAGGGCATTATAAAGCATGCTCACGCTTTGAAGGCGGAGAAGTTCAGCCCGCCGCAAATTCTTGAGGGGCTATCACTGGCGATGGTGTTTGACAAGCTGTCCACGCGCACGCGGGTATCGTTTGATGTAGCGATGAAGCAGCTTGGCGGGCATACGATTGTGATGAGCAAGGATGAGATGCAGTTTGGCGGGGCGGAAAGTATCGAGAGCACAGCCAAAACTCTCTCGCGGTTTGTAGATGGCATTATGGTGCGGATGAGCGATCATAACATGCTGCTGGAGCTCTCGCGGCATGCCAGCGTTCCGGTTATTAACGCCATGACCAATCAATCTCACCCGTGCCAGATTATGGCCGATGTGATGACGATTGAGGAGCGTTTTGGCAGCACGAAGGGCAAGCGCGTTGCGTGGTTCGGGGATTATAATAATGTTTGCCAATCTTATATTGATGCCTCTGGAATATTTGGCTTTGAGTTTGTGATGGCTCTGCCCGAAGATTTGAATGGTAATGTCCCCAAGGGTACGGAATTTACCAATGATCCGAAAAAGGCCGCAAAGGGTGCAGATGTTCTGGTGACCGATACGTGGGTGTCTTTGGGGCAAGAGGGTAAGGATATCGAGAAATTCTGGCCATATCAGGTGAATGCAGATTTGATGGTATTGGCAAATAAAGGTGCGATTTTCATGCACTGCCTGCCCATCCATGAGTGGGAGGAAGTCAGTGAAGAGGTTGCGCGTTCCCCCGCCAGTGTAATTTTTGATGAAGCGGAAAACCGCTTGCATGTGCAAAAGGCCATTCTGGCCTGGTGCATGGAGGATGCTGGCGTGCGCCTTGCTAAACCGTTAGGATTTTGAGATGAAAAAGAAAGACTATAAGAGTACTAAAATTGGCGAGCATGAGCTTAGCCCAGAGACCCTCATGATGTCCTATGGCTATGACCCGCAATATTCTGAAGGCTCGGTTAAGCCGCCGGTGTTTTGATTATGTCTTTCTTAATAAAAGCACTAATGTTATTTTTTTTGAGCCTGCTTGTTCTCGTTACAGTTATTTTTGTTATCTGCGTTTCTATTTATTTTTATGTCGATATTTTGAACCGCAACAACTTTGCAAAAGCAGTCCCCCATTACATTTCAAAGGACATGACAGTCTTAGATGTTTCATGGCCAGTTTCAACTCTATTTATAATGTCTGGTGGCGGTTTCGGCTGCTATTCTGGCCTGTTCCAACTCGATCATGACATTGCAGAAACAATCATGACAGAAAAATTAGCGTTCTTTGCAAATCAGGATTATTCGACTGAGAAGAATTTTAAAGATTGGAAAGAATTAGACTTTCCATGGTCAGGCGATGATTTCAAAAGCCTCGCATTAGGCGAGTGTACGAGAGACCTAGATGCATTTAACAAGATAAGACGCAAATATTTAAACGATGGATTACAAGCATCAAGCTATGTATCTTGTGGTAAACAATCTGGTGCCTGCTTGTTGGTTATTCCGTCAGAGAAGATTATTGTTTTAGGTGGCTGGGATTAGAAATGAGGATTTAAAATGAAGAAAAAAGATTACAAAAACACCAAAATTGGCGAGCATACGCTTAGCCCAGAGACCCTCATGATGTCCTATGGCTATGATCCTCAGTATTCTGAAGGCTCGGTCAAGCCGCCGGTGTTTTTAACATCTACTTTTGCGTATGAAACACCAGAGGAAGGTGAAGAGTCTTTTCACGTTATGGCAGGACGAAAAGATGCCACTGAGGGGAATGTTGGCGGCCTGATCTATAGCCGTTTTAATCATCCGAATGTTGAGATTATTGAAGATAGGCTGGCGATTTATGAGGGGGCGGAGCGCAGCATTATGTTCTCTAGCGGCATGGGCGCGATCAGCGCTGTGTTGCTGTCTTATTTGCGTCCGGGCGATGTGCTGGTGCAGAGCGCGCCACTTTATGGCGGCACGGAGACGCTGATCCGAAAATTCTTACCAGAATTTGGTATTAAAACGTCTGGTTTTGCAGATGGTTTGGATGAAGATGGCATGCTTCAGTCTTTTCGCCATGCTGCAAAAATGGGTCGTTTGGCGATGATCTTTATTGAAACGCCCTCTAATCCTACCAATTCGATGGTGGATTTTGAGGCGCTCTTGCGCTGCGTTGATACGATTAGGCATGAAACCGGATACAGGCCTCTGACAGTCTGTGATAATACCCTACTCGGCCCTGTGTTTCAGCGCGTTGTGCCGCAAGGTATTGATATCGCGCTTTATTCTGTGACGAAATATATTGGCGGGCATAGTGATTTGGTGGCGGGTGCGGTATGCGGCTCGCAGGCTACACTAAAACCTATCCGTTCGCTGCGCGGCGCTATGGGGCTGAACCTTGACCCGCATACAAGCTGGATGATTTCAAGGTCATTGGAGACGCTCTCTATTCGTATGGAGCGGGCAGCGCAAAGCGGTAAAAAAGTTGCGCAATGGATTGCGAGTAATCCATATATCAAGGCCGAGATGCATCACCCTGATTTTAACGATAATCCAACGTACCGCGCTGTTTTTGAACGTCAATGCAGCGGGCCGGGTTCTACTTTTTCTTTTACTTTGGATGCGTCAAAGGCCGATGTCTTTCGCTTAATCAATGCATTGCAAATCTTTAAATCTGCGGTGTCTTTGGGCGGAAGCGAGAGCCTTGTTTGCCACCCCGCGAGCACAACACATTCTGGGGTATCGCCGGAGTTGCGCGCACTATCCGGTGTAACGGATGGGTTACTGCGACTCTCCATTGGTCTTGAGAATGCGGATGATCTGATTGTTGCGCTGGATCACGCGTTTAAATCTGTGTTTGGATCTCAGGCGGAGCGTAAGAGCGCATGAGTAGCGAAGAAGATATTATCGCAAGGAATAAACGTGTTGAGGCCGATAAAGCTTGGGAAACCTCTCTCACGCGGCGCGGCATTATTGCCGTTGTTACCTATTTGGTCGTTGGGTTTTATCTGAACCTGCTCGGCGTAGAGTATGCGTGGGCGCATGCGCTTGTTCCGCCGGTGGCATATCTCCTCTCGACACTCACGCTTGGCTGGGTTAAGACAGAATGGATCAAAAATATTTATAAAAAAGGATTATGAGACATGAGCAAAGGAAAAATCGTTCTGGCCTATTCGGGCGGTCTTGATACATCGGTCATCTTGAAGTGGTTTATCGAGGAAGGCTATGAGGTTGTTGCCTATATCGCTGATGTGGGGCAAGAGGAAGATTTTGAAGCTGCGCGCGCAAAAGCCCTGAAGGTGGGGGCGAGCAAAGTTTATGTCGAGGATTTAAAAGAAGAATTCGTGCGGGATTATATTTTCACGGCCGTGAAATCGCAGGCGATCTATGAGGGGCGGTATTTGCTGGGAACCTCTGTGGCACGACCGATCATCGCCAAACGCCAGATTGAAATAGCCGAAAAAGAAGGTGCGCAATTTGTTTCGCACGGCGCGACGGGCAAGGGCAATGATCAGGTGCGTTTTGAGCTGGCGTATTATGCGCTCAAGCCCGATATCAAGGTTTTAGCGCCGTGGAAAATGGAGTCTTTCCTCACCCGTTTTGAGGGTCGGAGCGATATGTTGAACTATGCTGATCAATACGGTATTCCGGTGTCGGCGACACGCAAAAAACCCTATTCCGAGGATGATAATATGCTGCATATCTCGCATGAGGCGGGGATTTTGGAAGATCCCGGCACACCTGCGGATGAGGATGTGTATTCGCGTACCAACACTGATACGCCCGATAAAGCAGATATTATCACCATTCATTTTGAGCGCGGGATTCCTGTTAAAGTCACGCATGGTGAAAAGGTGGTTGATGGCGCGGTTGAGCTGTTCGAATATCTGAATGCGCTTGGCACGACACATGGTGTTGGCCGCCTGGATATGGTGGAGAACCGCTTTGTCGGGATTAAATCACGCGGCGTTTACGAGACTCCGGGCGGGGAGATTTTGTACAAAGCGCACCGCGACCTTGAAGGGTTAACGCTGGATCGTGAAGTCATGAAGCTGCGCGATCAGATGAGCCTGAAGGTGGCGGAGCTGATCTATAACGGGTTTTGGTTCTCACCCGAGTTTGATCTGCTGATGACCTTTATGGATAAAGCGCAGGAGACCAATACCGGCGCGGTTCAGGTGCAGCTGTTCAAGGGGCGGGCCTATCCGATTGCCCGCACCTCGCCGCAGGCGCTGTATGATCCGGCGCAAAGCTCTATGGATGAAACGGGCGGTTATGATCAGAAAGATGCGGACGGGTTTATCAAGATTAATGCTGTTCGCCTGAAGAATAATACGCGCGTGCTGAAAAATGCCGAAAGCAAGGTGAATAAACCCGTGTGGAGAAGTTATCTGGATTAAAGCTATGACAAATAAAGATTCCAATCAAATGTGGGGGGGGCGGTTCGAAGAGCGGCCTTCCGATATTATGGAGCAGATTAATGCCTCGATTGGCGTTGATAAACGTTTGTGGCGGCAGGATATCCGCGGCTCGATTGCGCATGCGACGATGTTGGCGCAGCAGGGCATAATCACCAAAGATGAGGCTGTTGAAATTGTCAATGGTCTGAATGCGATTGCGGAGGAGATTAAATCCGGGCAGTTCGAATTTAAACCCGCTTTGGAAGATATTCACATGAATATCGAGGCGCGTTTGCGCGAGATGATTGGCGAGGTTGCGGGAAAGCTGCACACGGCGCGCTCCCGCAATGATCAGGTGACCACGGATTTCCGCATGTGGGTGCGCGATGCGATTGATGAGATTGTGCGCCTGATTGAGGAATTTCAAGATACGCTCGGTGATCTGGCGGAGGCGCATAAAGGCTCGATCATGCCCGGTTTTACGCATCTTCAGGCCGCGCAGCCCATTACGCTGGCGCTGCATCTGGAAGCGTATGCATGCATGCTTAACCGCGATAAATTGCGCTTTGTTGATGCGCGCAAGCGTTTGAATACCTGCCCTCTTGGCTCGGCGGCTCTGGCGGGTACGCCCTACCCTATCGATCGGGAGTTTACCGCTAAGAAACTTGGGTTTGAGCGCCCTACCCTCAATACGCTGGACGGCGTTTCGGCGCGGGATTTTGCCAATGAGTTCCTGTTTGCCGCTGCACAGACGGGTCTTCACCTCTCGCGGCTGGCGGAGGAGATTATTCTGTGGGCGACACCGCAATTCGGGTTTATCCAGCTCTCGGATGCCTGGAGTACGGGCAGCTCGATCATGCCGCAGAAGAAAAACCCTGATGCGGCGGAGCTTGTGCGCGGGAAAACGGGGCGGCTGACGGGTAATCTGGTGCAGATGATGACGGTGATGAAGGGTTTGCCGTTGGCGTATAACAAGGATTTGCAGGAAGACAAGGAGCCTGTCTTTGACAGCTTTGATACGATTTCCTTGTGTTTGCAGGCGATGAAGGGGATGCTGGAGAGTGCCAAGTTTGATACTGAGCGGATGCTGGAATCCGCAGAGCTTGGCTATACAACCGCGACAGCGCTGGCGGATTGGCTGGTGATGACGCTTGGCCTGCCCTTTCGGGATGCACACCATATTACGGGCGCGATTGTGAAATTGGCGGAAAAAAAGGGCGTAAAGCTGCATGAGCTTGATTTGGCGGAGATGCAGGCCGTGCACGCGGATATCACGGATGGGGTGTTCGGGGTTTTGCGGGTTTAAAAACATTAACGGGAGAAAATTTATTCTAATATTTTCATCTACCTGATTCTTTAAGTTAATCAAGGTTTTTTTCTTGACTTTACACTGATTATTAAAATACCTTAATAGCAGTACTTTAGTACGTAAATTGCTGCTTTAATAATTAGAATGAGGATTTCAAAATGGGTGCAGAGAATGATGTTACGGCTGGAACCGCTTGTGAAGGCTTGGGTATGCCTGCTAAAACTCCGGTAGAGCTTTTGCTTTGTCAGGAGGGAAGGGCAGAGGCAGAGAGAGCTGAACGTGATGCAACGTCTGCGTTGCTTGAGCGTGTAAGGGGGGGAATAGCTGATGTAGAAAACGGGATTGAAGCAGCAGAAGGTAGCCTTGCCGGATATAGGGAGACAAGAGACTGTACTAAAGCTGTTATGGGTGATGTGGGTCTAAGTTCAGAAGAAAAAGCTAGCGCTGTTCAAGCCTGCAGAATTAGACCTCCCGGCTTGTGATTGGATGCCTTAAATTTCCTTCACAGCAAGTTTCAAACACATTTTTTTCTGATTTGAAGTTGGCGGAGATGCAGGCGGTGCATGCAGATATTAATGAGGGTGTGTTTGGAGTACTCAGGGTTAAAAAATCGTGATAGGCTGTTTTGATGTCAGAGCCTATTCTTTCAATTAAAAATTTACATGTTGATTTCAAGACCTCAGGTGGAACATTCCACGCCGTAAAGGGTGTGCGCTTTGACGTTGCCAGGGGGCAGACGGTGGCTCTTGTCGGCGAATCGGGCTCCGGCAAGTCGGTTACAGCGTTGTCTGTGATGCAATTGCTGCCCTACCCTACAGCCTCGCATCAGGAGGGTTCGTCGATTGTTTTTGAGGGGCAGGAGCTGGTTGGCGCTTCGGAGAAAACCATGCGCGCCATGCGTGGGCGGCAGATTGGCATGATTTTTCAGGAGCCGCAGACGGCGCTCAACCCGCTGCACACGGTAGAGAAACAGATTGCCGAAGTTTTGAAAATCCATCAGGGGATGAGCCATGAAAAAGCCAAAGCGCGAGTTCTTGAGCTGCTTGATCTTGTTGGCCTGCCCCGCCTGAAGGAACGCCTTGGGGCGTATCCGCATGAGCTGTCGGGGGGGCAGAGGCAGCGCGTCATGATTGCCATGGCGCTGGCGAATGATCCAGATCTTTTGATTGCAGATGAGCCGACAACGGCGCTGGATGTCACCATACAGGCTCAAATTCTTGAGCTTTTGCAGGATTTGCAGAATAAATTGGGTATGGCGATTTTGCTGATTACGCATGATTTATCCATCGTTGAGAAGATGGCCGATTATGTGTGCGTGATGCGCGGCGGTGAGATTGTTGAGCAGAAAGAGGCAAAATCTTTGTTTGCTAAGCCAGAGCATGATTATACGAAAATGCTGCTTGATACCCGCCCCCGCGGTGTGGTGGAGCCGTTCACCAAAGATGCACCTGTTGTGATGCAAGGCGTGAATGTCAGGGTGCATTTCCCGCGCAAGAAAAGCTTTTTCGGGAAAACGACAGAGGTCATCAAGGCCGTTGATGAGATCAGCTTTTCGATAAAGCGCGGCGAGACTTTGGGCGTTGTCGGGGAGTCCGGATCGGGGAAAAGTACATTAGGGCTGGCGGCGCTGCGACTGCTTGGCTCCGAAGGGGGACTTGTTTTTGATGGGCAGGATATCTCGAATTTCCACAGTAAGAGGATGCGGCCTTTGCGCTCTAAAATGCAAATCGTGTTCCAGGATCCGTACGCGTCCCTCTCTCCGCGGATGAGCGTGGGGGAAATTATCGGTGAGGGGTTAGCGTTGCACAGGCGGGACTTATCAAAAGAAGAGCGTGACGCTCTGGTTGTGACGGCCCTGCGGGAGGTGCGGATGGACCCGGAAACCCGTCACCGCTATCCGCACGAATTTTCCGGTGGACAACGCCAGCGCATCGCCATTGCCCGCGCTATGGTGCTTTCGCCCGAATTTGTGGTTCTGGATGAGCCAACGAGCGCGCTGGATGTGTCTGTGCAGGCGGAAATTGTTGATTTGCTGCGTGATTTGCAGGCCAGGCATACTCTCTCCTATATGTTCATCAGCCATGATTTACGCGTTGTACGTGCCATGAGCCATAGCATTTTAGTGATGAAAGACGGAAAAGTTATCGAGCACGGCCCAGCCAAAGCCGTGTTTGAAAACCCGCAGCAGGACTATACTAAGGCTCTGTTTGACGCGGCGATGAATTTAAAGGCTCACAAAACAGGGTAAATAGAAATTTTTCCTTTGCATTCTTTATATTCCTTGTGTTAACACTTCCTCACGATTTTGTGGTATACTAGGTTTTTAACATATTAGAAAGAAGGTGAACACTGTGGTCAGTGTCAACGTAAGAGATAACAACGTCGATCAAGCCTTGCGCGTTTTGAAGAAAAAAATGCAGCGTGAGGGGATCTTCCGCGAAATGAAGCTTCGTCGTCATTTCGAGAAACCATCCGAGAAAAAAGCCCGTGAGGAAGCTGAAGCTATCCGCCGGAGCCGTAAGATGGACCGTAAACGCCGCGAACGCGACGGATATTAGGAATATTAACCAATCATTCAAAACTGCCCCTTGATTAAAGTGGGCAGTTTTTTTATGCATTTTATGTACGGCTATGATAATATGAAATAATCATTAGGTTAGGATCTTGTTTTGATTAAAAAATTATGTTTTATCGTTTTTTCGTTTTCTTTGCTCTGTCTCATGCCAGAGAGAGGCTTTTCTCAGACCTTAGATGAAGAGCAGAAAAATGATCTTGTTGAGTGGGAGCTTCATCAGTCTGTGACTGGAACGTATGATGTTAAATTCCCGCAAAAATACAAATACAACATTTTTCCATTTCAATTTCGGCAGGATAAAATTGCGTTTAGTAGCCAAATCCTGTCATCCCTTGATGGTAATTCCGCGAGTAAAGATAGGAGCATTCTTGTTAAATCTGTGCAAACATTTGGCGCAGAGCTTACGTATAAGCAGGTGAAAAGTATATTGGAGCGTGAGGCGCGTCAGTATGAGCAAGCTGTTTCTTCTTTTGGTGGGCAAGTTTTAGGAAATGAGGATATTGAGCAAAAAGGGTATAATGGAAAAAATATTTATGTCAGTTATGAGAGTAACGGTGCAAAATATGGGATACGTATTCGCCTTTATGTCACTAATTACGCTAAGATCGAGCAGGTTTTAACAGGGCCTGCGCAGACAATGTATTCGTTTCGTGCAGATGATTTTTTCGATTCTCTATCACCGCATGATGGTCTCACTAACTATGAAAAAGAGGGTGATCTGGGAAAAGGATGGCTTGATTTTCCATCAAAAAATAATATTTTTACAGTTAAATTCCCTCCGAAGAATTTGGATTACACCCCTATAGAACCGAAATTTACTGCAACGCCAAATAGGGGGATTGCTAATTTTTTTATTATGGATCCTGTTTTGAAAGAGCCCGTTTTGTATAATGTTTATTCGTACAAGCTTGGTAAAGTTGCTGATTATCAGAATGTAAAATCTTTATTGTTTTCAGGTCACGTTGCAAATTTTGTTCCTAATGCAACAATCGCAAGCCTAGATACAGAAAATACACTTGAAGGTGGCATCAATGTGATGAGGGCAAAGTTGGTCATTACTCCCATCCCAGAGTATCCACATGTTAATGTGATTGTTTATGAAGCGCGGTATATAGGCGATATTGTGATTATTAAGGAATTTTTGTCTAATTCATCGCACTCTTTATCTGGACTTGATAAAACGCTTTTCTCTCTAACTTCATTTCATCCCGATCGCTATAAGCCAACTTCGGAAAACGCTGAACCCAAGACTACAGAGTAAATTTACATTCAAGCCATTGTCTTTCTTTTTTATTCAGTAGTGGAGAGAGATTTTCTATAGTTTTTGCTCCATATTGATTAAGCCATGTGCGCTCTTTGGCGCTTAGCATCTTGACATCGATGAGCTTTGCCTCAAAAGGGGCGAGTGTTACGGTTTCAAAGCACAGGCTGTCTTTTTGAGCTTTTTGCACCAGAACCAGATTTTCAAGACGGATACCGTATGCGCCCTCGCGGTAATAGCCGGGCTCGTTCGAGATGAGCATCCCCTGCTCCAGTGGCTGCTCGCCGCGCGGGGAGATTGATGCCGCTTCTTCGTGTACGCCTAGATAACACCCCACGCCGTGGCCTGTGCCGTGAGCGTAATCCAGCCCAACCTCTTGCAGGGGGGCGCGCGCAAGGGCGTCTATTTCCTTACCGATGGTGCCGCGCTTGAAGATGGCGCTGGCTAGGGCTATGTGACCCTTGAGAACGCGGGTATAATGTTCAATCATGTCTTTTGATGCTTTGCCGACCAGAATTGTGCGCGTTATGTCTGTTGTGCCCCAGCGGTACTGGCCGCCGCTATCGACCAGAAGCAAGCCGTCGCCTTTAATGTCCATGCAGGTTTTTGGTGTTGCCCGGTAATGCACGATTGCGCCATTTTGGGCAAATCCGGCGATGGTTGAAAAGCTTGGGCCCTGATAGTCCGCGCATTTGCGGCGAAAAGACTCCAGTTTTTCCTCAATGGATAATTCATCCATAGGCTCTGTTGCCTCTTCCAGCCAGATCAGGAATTTTATAATTGCCACGCCATCTAGAATATGAGCTTTTTTGATAGCCTCTTGCTCGCTTGCCGTTTTGATGGATTTTGGATATATGCACGGGTCTTTGGCGTCGATGATTTGCGCGCCTTGATGTTCAAACCATATTGGCGCGGTTTTGCGGTCCATCGTAATGGCTTTGCCTACTATGTTTTGCGAGATATCCTCCGGGCTTTTTATTTTTACCTGATGCCCAAGATGCTTAATGATCTCAGGTGAAAGTTTATGATCATCGATAAACCAATCTAGCGAGCTATCTGCATACAGGAGTGCGTAGGAGTGCATCAGGGGCGAATAATCAATATCTGCGCCGCGCACATTTAATAGCCAGCATAGTGAATCACACAAGGTGAGCAAGCACGCATCGCCCTTTATCTCTTTTGCTATCGCAGCTCGCTTTTGCGCAGATGTCTGTCCTGCGACGCTATCGGGAAAGAGAGTCACGGGCGCGCACGGTTTGGCTGGCTGATCTTTCCAGAGTGTATCTAACGGGTTTTGTTTCAGGGCCACAAACTCGATATTTTGCGCTTTCTCTTTAAGTTTTTCGAGCTGCACAGGGGTGATAAGCCACATATCGTATCCGATGCGCGCTCCTTTGGCTGCGTTTTTATCCAGCCACTCTCCCGGCGGAATTTTTGTACTATCGATGCGTTCATATAAATTATGTGCAACCTGCTGATCGAGCTGGATGGTATAACGCCCGTCACTGAGCACAGCAGCCTTGTCTTTTAATATTATGGCCATCCCTGCACTGCCCGTAAATCCTGTGAGCCAGGCAAGGCGCTCGGCATAGGGGGCTAGAAATTCACCCTGAAATTCGTCCGTGCGCGGCAAAATAAAGCCATCTAGCCCTAGATTTTCGATTTCTTTTCGCAAATCATTCAGTCTTACTTGATATAGGGTAGTGTTTTCTGGCATGTTAGCGTCTTAGTGTAAAAAGTTGATAAACCATAAGATAAAGCGATACGCATGAAAAAGACAGCGCATATTATTGTTTTCGGCAATGAAAAAGGCGGCTCGGGGAAATCTACCACGGCGATGCATACGGCTATTGCCCTGCTCCGCCTTGGATACCGCGTGGGGACGATTGATCTTGATGCCCGTCAGGGGACGCTGACGCGTTATTTGAAAAAACGCTTTGATTACATTACGCGTAATAAGGAACATTTGCCCAGCCCCGTGCATATGCCGATTGAGCGCAGCACGTGCGAAAGCGTTAGTGAGCAGAAGTTTGAGGAGGAATCTTTTTTGCTTATGGCCTTGGATGAGCTGAACCGGGTGTGCGATTTTATCGTGATTGATACGCCGGGGACGGATAGCTTCCTTAGCCGCCTTGCGCACAGCTACGCTGATACGCTGATCACGCCTATGAATGACAGCTTTATTGATCTGGATTTGCTGGCCGATATTGATACGCGTAACTATGAAATCCTTGGGCCATCAATCTATTCGCGTATGGTGAACGAGCAGCGTCAAATCAAGATGAAGCGCGATCATAGCGGTATTGACTGGATTGTGATGCGCAACCGCATGCCGCATTTGAGCACAAATAATAACAAGATTATTGCCGATCTTCTGGATAAAATCTCTTTGCTGGCGGAGTTTCGTATGGCGCCAGGCTTTGGGGAACGCGTGGTGTTCAAGGAGATGTTCCTCAAGGGGCTCACGCTGCTCGACTTGAAGGAAGATCAAGAGGGAGGGCTTACGCTCTCGCAAATTTCGGCGCGTCAGGAAGTGCGCACACTTATTATGGCGATTGGGCCTGAGCGTTTGATGGGGCATGCTATTCCGCTCGATGCGCAGAAAAAATCAGCCTAGATATGGTTTATATTTTTCTTTTTCTTGGTCTTATTGTTGCGCTTTACGCACTTGCCCGCTATGTGTCCAAAGCAAGCGTTGATGAGGTTAAATTTCTTATTCGCGTTTTTGTCGTCTTTGTTTTTTCGTTTGTGCTTTTGTACTTTGCATTATCGGGACGTGTCTTAATCTCTATCGGCTTACTGATTATAAGCTCTCCGTTTTTTTACCCTTATATCAAAAAGAAAATTCAAAGTTATAAAATGCCGCCAGAGGATGATTAGTCATATCCTGCCTTGCAAAGCACAATCAAATGTGGCACTGATTCCTTAACGATTACCAGATTGAGTTAATAATATGTCTTCCAAATTGATTATGCCCGTACGCAAAGCTGTGTTTCCCGTTGCGGGGCTTGGCACACGGTTTCTTCCGGCAACCAAAGCCATGCCGAAGGAGATGCTGCCAATTAATGACCGCCCGCTCATTCAACATGTTTTTGAAGAAGCGCGTGAGGCGGGAATTGAGGAGTTTATCTTTGTGACGGGCCGACATAAAAACATGCTGGAGGAGCATTTTGATTTTCAGCCCGAGCTTGAGGATACGCTTGAGGCGCGCGGCAAGCATGATATGCTTGAGAAGGTGCGTGACTCAGAGATGCCGGCAGGAAGGTTGTTTCTGACGCGCCAGCCCAAGCCTTTGGGCCTTGGGCATGCGGTATGGTGTGCGGCCCGCCTGATCGGGAATGAGCCGTTTGCGGTTTTGCTACCTGATGTTCTGATGAAGGGGCCGAAAGCCTGTTTGAAGCAAATGGTTGATGTGTATAATAAAAAAGGCGGCAATGTCATTGCTGTTGAAGAAGTCCCTGATGAGGAAGCCCATAAATACGGTATTCTTGATACGGAAGACACGAACCAGAATATCATGCAAGTTCGTAATCTTGTTGAAAAACCGGCTAAGGGTACTGCGCCGTCTAATCTTTCTGTCGTCGGGCGCTATATCCTGCAGCCTGAAATCTTTGAACATCTCTCGGCGTTTGAGACAGGCGCGGGAGGGGAGATACAGCTTACCGATGCGCTCAAAAAGCTGGTCGGGGTGCAGGAATTTAATGCGATGCGCTTTTCCGGTAAAAGCTATGATTGCGGCAGCAGGCTCGGCTTTATCGAGGCCAATATTGCCTGGGGGCTATCTGATCCGGAAATTGGCAAAGGCGTGCGCGCACTTCTTAAAAGTTATCAATAAAGGGTTATCATGACATCTTATACATTCGATCCTACAATTTTGCGGGAATATGATATTCGCGGGCAGATTGGTAAAAACCTGTCTGAGGATGATGCCTATGCGCTTGGTCGGGCCTTTGGGACATATATTGTGCAAAAGATTCCTGATCAGAAAAAATATAAAATATGTGTTGGGTATGATGGACGGCTCAGTTCCCCTACTCTGTCAGCGCGCTTGATCGAAGGGCTTCAGGCCGCAGGGATGGATGTTATCAATGTAGGGCTTGGTCCGACGCCGATGCTGTATTTCGCCGTGAAGCATCTGAAAGCGGATGCGGGAATTATGGTGACGGGCTCTCATAACCCCTCTGATTATAACGGGTTTAAAATGACGCTGAGCAGCGCGCCGATCTTTGGCGATACGATTCAAAGAATTGGTGCGATCAGCGCCTCGGGGGATTTGTGCGAGGGTCATGGATCTGCCAGCGAGATGGATATTAAACAAGATTATGTCGACCGGCTTATTAAGGATTTGGAGCTGGACCGGGATTTAACCATTGCGTGGGATGCCGGTAATGGCGCGGCGGGCGAGATTTTGCAGATGCTGGTGAAGCGTATTCCGGGACAGCATCATTTGCTGTTCGAGGATATTGACGGGACATTCCCCAATCACCACCCTGATCCCACTGTTGATAAAAATCTGGTTGATTTGCAGGCGCTGGTTGCCGAGAAAAAATGTGATCTGGGCATTGCCTTTGATGGTGATGGTGACCGGATTGGCGTTGTTGATGAAACCGGCGCGGTTTTGCGCTGCGATATTTTAATGACGATTTATGCGCGCGATGTTCTAAAAACCCATCCCGGCGCAGCCATTATTGGCGATGTGAAATGCTCTGGCGTGATGTTTGATGAAATCCGCGCGATGGGCGGGAATGCGGTGATGTGGAAGACAGGTCATTCACTGGTGAAGGATAAAATGCGCGAGCTGAATGCGCCTTTAGCCGGGGAGTTGAGCGGGCATATCTTCTTTGCTGATAAATATTACGGGTTTGATGATGCGCTGTATTGCTCTATCCGTCTTTTGAATGCTCTGTCGGATACCAAGGGCGGGCTGTCTGGCCTCACGGCTCATTTGCCGAAAATGTTCAATACGCCGGAAATTCGCATTGATGTTAAGGAATCCGAGAAATTTGGTCTTGTGCCCAAGGTTCTGGAGAGCTTGAAGGCGCAGGCCAATGACAATTCCGCGCTGAATGATATTGACGGTGTGCGGGTTTCTACGCCTGATGGCTGGTGGCTTTTGCGTCCCTCAAATACACAGGATGTTCTGGTGGCGCGCGTTGAGGCCAACAGTCAGGAAGCTCTGGACAAGCTGAAAAAAATGGTTGATGTAGAGGTGCAAAAGCTGGGATATCGTATATCCTTTTAAAGCTTAGGAATCATCACTTTAGGGTCAATTATGAATCACGCTGATTTTGTTAAACTCGTTGAAATTGTCTCGTCTAAAATTTGTCATGATCTGATTAGTCCGGTTGGTGCGGTGTCCAATGGCGTTGAGATTTTGGAAGAGATGGGCGCAGATGCAGGGGAGGATGTTGTTTCCCTGATTTCCTTCAGCGCCGAGCAGGCTAATGCAAAACTCAAAACCCTGCGCATGGCATACGGGCTTGGCGGAAGTGATAGCTCTATAAAGCCGGAAAATGTGCATCAGGTCTTTGGCGGTTTTATTGCCGGTGATAAGCGCGTGACACAGGATTGGGACCCTCATGCTGATTTGGGCCTGCCTAATCAAACTGGTTTTGCTAAAATTCTTCTTTGCTGTTTGCTTCTGGGGGTTGAAGGGTTACCAAAAGGTGGCAATATTTCGGTAGGATCAGATGATGCGCCGGAAACAGTTCTGATTACAATTGCAGGCGATAATGCGCATTTTCGTGATGGGTATTTGGATGCTCTTGAACAGAAATTATCAATAAATGAGCTTGATCCGAAGCATGTTCATGCCTATATGACGGGGCTCTTGGCTACCCGTTATGGTTATAATATACATGTTAATGAATCACGTCAGGATTTTATTTTCTTGAGATTAACCCTATCTGATGTATCCTAGATTTTGGTGATTTGTTTTTCACTATTCTGCCTTTCTGCGTAATTCCCTATTTAAAATTTGTCATCTTTTTGCAGAGGATTCGTCATGGATGATTTAATCGTTGAGTTTTTAACAGAAACCAATGAAAGTCTTGAAGAGCTTGATCAAGATCTTGTTAATCTTGAGCAAAATCCAAATGACAAGGATTTGCTCGGTAAAATATTCCGCCTTATGCATACCATTAAAGGAACGTGCGGATTCTTAAGCTTACCGCGTTTGGAAAAAGTTGCGCACCATGCAGAGAATGTCTTGGGGCGCTTTCGGGATGGTGATCTTGAGGTTACGCCTGAGTATGTCACCTTGATTTTTGAATCAATTGATAAGATTAAATATATTGTTGCGGAGATCGAGAATACGGGATCAGAGCCTGCAGGTGATGACTCTGATATTATTGCTCGCCTTGATGAGGTTTATGAAGGTAAGCCTAAAGACGCGGCTCCGCCCAAGCCTAAAGTGGTTGAAGCGCCTAAGCCTGCAGAAAAAGAATTAATGACAGGTCAAGTTTCCATGGATGAGCTGGAGGCTGCTTTTGCTGCGGCGCCGGGAATGGACGGCATTGTCAATGCAGGGGATGTTGCTAAAGAAGCTCCTCCCCCGCCGCCGCCTGCCGCTAAAGCGCAAGACGAGGCAGATGCTAAGGATTCCGGTGAGGCAAAATTATCGACGCAGACTTTGCGCGTCAATGTTGATGTTCTTGAAGATTTGATGACGCTTGTCAGTGAGCTGGTTTTGACGCGAAATCAATTGCTGCAGATTTTGAGAGTTGAAGGTGAAACACCCTTTATGGGCCCGCTGCAGCGTTTGAACCACGTTGTTTCTGATCTTCAGGAAGGCGTGATGAAAACGCGCATGCAGCCGATTGGAAATGCCTGGTCGAAATTGCCACGTATTATTCGCGATCTGAGCATGGAGTTGAATAAAAAAATTGATCTGGAGATGAAGGGACAGGACACAGAGCTTGATCGTCAGGTTTTGGATATGATCAAAGATCCTCTCACACATATGGTGCGTAATTCCGGTGACCACGGTATTGAGAAACCTGCAGAGCGCGTTGCCGCTGGAAAACCTGAGGCTGGGCGCATAGTGCTTGAGGCGTTCCACGAGGGTGGACATATTCTGATCCGGATTTCTGATGATGGTAAAGGATTGCCCAAAGACAAAATTGTTGCAAAAATTTTGCAAAACGGGCTGGCTACGCAAGAAGAGATTGATGAAATGTCTTTGCAACAAATCCAGCAGTTTATTTTTAAAGCTGGCTTCTCTACGGCGGAAAAAGTTACCTCTGTTTCCGGGCGCGGCGTTGGTATGGATGTTGTGCGCACGAATATTGAGAAAATCGGTGGATCGATTGAGCTTAAATCCGTTGAGGGCAAGGGCTCGACATTTACGATCAAAATTCCGCTCACGCTTGCGATTGTATCGGCCCTTATTGTTGAGGCTGCAGGTGAGCGTTTTGCTATACCGCAATTGTCTGTGCGCGAGCTTGTGATGGTCTCCGAAACTGGTGATAACCGCATTGAATATATCAAGGGCTCTCCAGTTTTCCGCTTGCGAAACCGTCTTTTGCCGCTCGTTACACTCAGCAAGGTTTTAAAACTAAGTGATGAAGATCCGCTTGAACAAATTGCACTTTCAAGCTCAGAAGAAGCGCAAAATGATGCTAAGCGTGAGCGTAAAAATCTTTATCTGGTGATTGCAAAAGTGGGCGCCTATGAATTTGGTATTATCGTTGACCGTGTGTTTGATACAGAGGAAATTGTTGTTAAACCGGTTGCGCATATTCTCAAAAACTTGACCTTGTTCTCTGGTAATACGATTTTGGGTGATGGAAGTGTGATTATGATCCTTGATCCTAACGGCATAGCGCATGCATCGGGCAGCATAGATAACGCCGAGGATCTTGATGCACAAGCCCAAGAGATTGTGCATAAGGCAGATTCGGAGAAGAAAACGTCTCTCTTGCTGTTTAAGGTTGGTGATAATACGCCCAAAGCCGTTCCTCTTTCACTAGTTGCGCGTCTTGAGCATGTGAAAGTTAAGGATATTGAGTATTCAAGTGGCCAAATGATGGTGCAGTATCGTGATACTCTCATGCCGCTCGTGCCGTTTAATTCTTCTGTTCAGGTCGGGACAGAGGGCGAGAAACCTGTTCTGGTTTTTGCCGATAAATCGCAATCGATGGGTATTATCGTAGATGAAATCATTGATATTATGGAAGAGTTTATTAACGTTCAGCTCAGCTCACAACAGGCAGGATTACTAGGGAGTGCCATTATTGACGGGCATGCTACAGATGTTGTTGATATTGGCTATTTCCTTAATAACATCAATAAAAACTGGTTTAAAGATCATGATGATTCTCCTTTTGAGCAGGATGATAAGGGTCAACCGGGGGGCAAGACCAAGAAACGCCTTTTGCTGGTAGATGACAGCCCGTTCTTCCGTAATATGCTGACGCCTTTGCTCAGTGTTGCTGGCTATGAAGTTACTACTCTGGATGGACCAACCGATGCGCTTGAGATGTGCGAGAAGGGTATAAATTTTGATGTTATCATTAGCGATATTGAAATGCCTGACATGACCGGCTTTGAATTTGCTGAGCGCGTCAAAATGACCGATAGCAAGTGGGCTCACACACCCATGATTGCATTATCTTCTCATGCGACGCCTCAGGATATTGAGCGTGGCTTAAAAGTAGGCTTTACGAATTATGTTGCCAAATTTGACAAGGATACGCTTTTGAATACCTTGTCTATGGCTGTTTCCAAGTGATCTTAAGGGGGTCTTGATAATGACTGCAAAGACTGAAAAAAGCTCTAACTCCAAAGATTATCTTATTGTTTCAATTGCAGATCAGCGCTTTGGCATTCCGGTTTTGCAGGTTCAGGATGTTTTGCGCCAACAAAAAGTTACGCGTATTCCTCTTGCCTCTCGTGAGGTTTCTGGTTCTCTTAATTTACGCGGGCGCATTGTTACGGCCATTGATGTGCGCCGCAGGCTGGGTCTGCCTGATGGGGAGAAGACGGGCACAATGAGTGTTGTGGTTGAGCATAATCACGAGCTTTTCAGCCTGATTATCGATAAGGTCGGGGATGTAATCAGCCTTGAGGATTCGGATTTTGAGAAGAATCCAGGTACGCTTGATGCGTCGTGGCGTGAGGTATCGATGGGTATTTTTCAACTTGATAAGGAACTTTTGATTATTATGGATGTTTCAAAATTTTTGGAAAATATTGGATAGGTTTTAGTCATCTCTTGTGTTCACTATATATTTACTTTTTAATTGTAATGTTTTTTGAGACTAAATTCTTGGTCGTGTTAGGGGTTTTTAATGAAATCATGTTTAATTGTTGATGATAGCCGTGTTGTTCGTAAGGTAGCGAGCAGGATTGTGCATGATCTTGGCTTTGAATGCCGCGAAGCAGAAGATGGCCAAATGGCTTATGAATCATGTTCTCAGTCGATGCCAGATGCAATTATTCTGGATTGGAATATGCCCGTGATGAGTGGTATTGAGTTTCTAGAGAAACTGCGCGCTATGGAAAACGGTGATCACCCTAAGGTCGTGTTTTGTACGACGGAGAATGATATTTCTCACATTCAGCGTGCTATGAATGCAGGAGCGAATGAATATATCATGAAGCCTTTTGACAGTGAAATTATTCAGTCCAAATTCATTCAGGTTGGTCTGCTTGACGGTACAGATTAGCATGTCTGGCGTGATATATAATATTTTTCTTTTTCTAACCCCTACTGTGCAGTTTGCGTATGAGTAAAATATCCGTTCTACTAGTCGATGATTCCAGTGTCATACGTGGTGTTTTGTCGCGTATTCTTGAAACTATTCCTGATGTTGAAATTGTTGGATCTGTCTCTAATGGGCAGATGGGTGTTACGATTGCGCAAACACGTCAGCCTGATGTTGTCATACTTGATATCGAAATGCCAGTCATGGACGGGTTAGCGGCGCTTCCTGAAATATTGAAACACTCGCCAAAATCAAAAGTTGTCATGTGTTCCAGCTTAACAGCAAAGGGAGCTGATATCACAATGAAGGCCATGGCGCTTGGGGCCGTAGAATGTATCGTTAAGCCAAGCAGTGCGCAGGAAACAGGGCCAAATTCTCTGTTTCAGACCACATTGATTAATCTTGTCCGCAGCCTTGGCGCTAAATCGAGTTCTGTACAAAGCCGAGCCCAATCCGCCGTTGAATCCATGCAGCGCAGTGTTGCGAACATGGGCGAGAAACCCCATATTCTTGCTATAGGTAGCTCAACAGGTGGGCCGCAGGCTTTGTTTCAAACATTGAAGGATGTTGGAAAGCTCACTATTCCAATTGTTATCACACAGCATATGCCAGCAACATTTACCACAATTCTAGCCAAACATATTGGGCAGCAAACCGGACTTGAGTCCTTTGAAGGTGCCGAAGGTATGGTTGTGGAAGCTGGTAAGGTTTACGTTGCGCCGGGGGGGAAACACATGTTGTTTGAACGCAGTGGTACACAGATTAAAATTAAATTGGATGACGGGCCGGTGGAAAATTTCTGTAAACCTGCGGTTGATCCGATGCTGCGTTCACTGATTTCTCTTTATGGCTCCAAAATTTTATGTGTCATTTTGACCGGTATGGGGCATGATGGGCTGGAGGGGTCTCGGCTTTTGAAGGACAAAGGCGGGCGCATTGTTGCCCAAGATGAGGCCACGAGTGTTGTATGGGGAATGCCCGGTGCTGTGACCAAAGCTAACTTGTGCAGTGCTGTATTGCCACTTAATGATATTGGTTCCTGGGTTAGAAAAGTCTGCGTATGAAAACAGAGATTGGGATGAGACATGAATATTGCTGACTTTGATATATACAAAGATCTTTTGAAGAAAAAATCGGGGCTGGTTCTCTCGCAGGATAAAGCCTATCTCATTGAGTCACGCCTTAACCCTGTTGCAAAAAAATGGGGCTATGCGGATATTGGAGAGATGACCAAGGTTATGCGCGGGGTTCCCCAGCCTGATCTTGTGAATGATATTATTGAGGCGATGACAACGAATGAAACGTCCTTTTACCGCGATATAAAGCCGTTTGATATTTTTAAAGATATTGTCCTTCCGTATTTTAAGAATAAGCCCGGACAGGGCCAGAAATTACGGATATGGTGCGCGGCGGCTTCCAGTGGGCAAGAGCCCTACTCTCTTGCGATGTTGCTCAAGGAAAATGAGGCGAAAATGCCGGGCTGGAAGTATGAGATTGTGGCTACGGATATCTCGCATGAAATCCTTGCGCAGGCCAAGGAAGGCGTCTACTCCCAATTTGAAGTGCAGCGCGGCCTTCCGATTACGCATTTGATGAAATATTTCAAGCAAGATGGTGACCGATGGTCAATTAATCAAGATGTTAAGAGCATGATCCAGTATAAATATTTTAACCTGCTTGATGGTATGCAGTCTTTGGGCAAGTTCGATGTTATTTTCTGCAGGAATGTTCTGATTTATTTCGATGCGCCAACCAAAAAAGACGTCATGGAGCGTGCGAGCGCGCAAATGGCGGATGACGGGTTTTTCTTCCTTGGCGGTGCAGAGACGGTTTTAGGTGTTACCGATGCCTATAAGGCCGTGCCAAATTGTCGTGGTCTTTATGCGAAATCTTCGAGCAACCATATTGTTGCTGCGGCTTAAATTCAATCCTGTTTGCCTTGTCTTATCAAATCTTTACGCGTATAGTCTGCGCCTGTTTAATTATGCTTATGAATAAGGGTAGCTATGGCCAAGAGTGGAAAAACGCAGATTGAAAATCCGAATGCGCATAAAATCAAGCGCGCACTAATTTCCGTATCAGATAAAACAAATATCGATGTGTTTGCGCGCAAGCTTCAAGGTCATGGCGTGCAATTGCTCTCTACCGGTGGGACGGCAAAGGCACTCAAGGATGCGGGGCTTGAGGTTATGGATGTGTCTGACTTTACGGGTTTTCCAGAAATCATGGATGGGCGCGTGAAGACTTTACATCCCAAGGTTCACGGCGGTATTCTTGCGCGGCGCGATGATAAGGATCATGTTAGTGCCATGCAGGATAATGGGATCGAGGCGATCGATATGCTGGTGATTAATCTTTATCCCTTCACACAAACCGTTCAGAGCGGTGCGAAGTTTGCCGAGTGTATAGAAAATATAGATATTGGCGGGCCTGCAATGATTCGCGCTGCAGCCAAAAATCATGATTTTGTAACTATTATTACAGATCCGCAGGATTATGATCGTGTTTTAGAGGATATGGAGATTCATAATGGCGGGGTTAGCGCGAAACTGCGCCGCGGGCTTGCGTTTACAGCCTTTTCGATGACGGCGACCTATGATTCCAATATTGCCGCCTGGTTTGCGGAGCAGACGAAGGAAGAAACGCCCCGACGGATCAGCTTTTCAGGCTCTCTTAAACAAAAATTGCGTTATGGGGAGAATGCACATCAAAATGCGGCGCTGTATCTGGTTGATCATGATCTTCGGCCCGGGGCCGCCCGCGCATCCCAAATTCAGGGGAAAGAGCTGTCCTATAACAACCTCAATGATACGGACGCGGCTTATGCGCTTGTTTGTGAGTTTGAGGCGCCGAGTGTGGCGATTATCAAACATGCCAATCCGTGCGGCGTGGCGAGCGGTGAGAATTTATTGGATGCCTATCAGAAGGCGCTGATATGCGATCAAACCAGCGCTTTTGGCGGGATTATCGCATTAAACCGCACGCTGGAGGCGGATTTGGCAGAGGCCATTATCAAGCGCTTTGTTGAGGTTATTATAGCGCCTTCGATTGATGCAAAGGCGATTGATGTGTTGAAAAAGAAGAGCAATATCAGGGTTTTAACCACTGGAACGATGCCCACAGCCTTTGAGAAAAAGCGCCTTGTCCGCCCTATTGCGGGGGGATTGCTTGTACAGGATTCGGATGATTTACTGATTGATGAGGCTACGCTGAAGACAGTTTCAGACCGTGAGCCAACCAAAGAGGAAATGGCTGATATGCTGTTTGCCTTTACGGTGGCCAAGCATGTGAAATCCAATGCGATTGTTTATGCTAAAGATCTCGCGACGGTCGGGATTGGCGCGGGGCAGATGAGCCGCATTGATTCCTCCCGCATTGCCGCGTGGAAGGCTCAGGAGGCGGCTAAAGAGGCTGGATGGGATGAACCCCTCACGATTGGCTCTGTCGTGGCCTCTGATGCGTTTTTTCCCTTTGCCGACGGTTTGATCGCCGCGGCGGATGCAGGCGTTACAGCCGTTATTCAGCCCGGCGGGTCTATCCGTGATGAAGAAGTGATCGAGGCCGCCAACGCACGCGGTCTGGCGATGATTTTTACCGGCATGCGGCATTTCAGACATTAAATTGCCCTTCGAATTAGTTCCGGTTTTGACGAAAAAGCTTGCATTTTTTGTTGCGCGCACCCTATACTGTGTCTAACTGATTAGAAAAAGGCACAAAAATGTGCTATATTAGGGTGATAGAAGGAACGAAACATGGTTGTTAGTTCACATATTGGATGGTTTAGGGAGACGCGCTGCGCCGCTTTGGCACTTGTGCGTTCTGGGTGTTTGATATGTCATGGTTAGGACGTTTATTTGGTACTGTTGCACCTGATGAGAAAAGAATTGCAGACGACGCGGCGGATAAAGCTCGAAAAGTTTCTGAGACCTCTGGTTTGAGTGGAATTTTGCCTTGGGTTTTTGCTGGTGCAGCGGCAGTTGGTGTTTACAAGGTTGCAGGCACCCCAGCAGCGCGCGACAGAACGGGAGAGTGGTTTGATGGGGCAACGGATGATCCGACAGGCGCGGCGCGAAATGCTTTTAAATCTGCGGGTGAAGCCGTTGGTGTTGATACGGATCAGGCGGTTAATGGTGCGGGAGACTGGTTTTCCAGAAATGGTCCGCATTTGGCTGCTGCTGCCATTATTGGTTTTGTATCGAGACGCATTCTTGCAAGCGCTGTTGGTGATCCTCAAACCACTGCCGGCAGTGTTGCGATGCTGGCTGCAGTTGTTGGCATCATCATTGGCTCCAATAAAATTGGCCTTACAGATACTTTGGAAAATGCCGGCAGATCCGCTTATGATATGGCTTCGGGCGGAGATATGGTTAAGGTAGACGGGAGAGAGGTTGATCTTTCCCCGGCGGCGTTTGACTTTGGATAAACTTTCGGAAGGGACGTTTTAGGAATAAATGGCAAACTGGTTTACACGAGCAGGAAGCAGTATATGGGATGGTGTAACAGCCACGCCCGGCGCTATTGCGAGTGCGGCCTCTTCTACGTGGAACTGGACAACCAGCACAGCACCAAATTGGGTTGCCGGTACTGCTGCGCCGTGGGTGGCCAATACCGCAGCTCCCGCCGTTGGAGACGCTGCGCTTTATGTTGCCGCGGCAACGCCGCTATTAAGCGAGACACTATTGTTAGGCGATATGCTTGGACAACAATTCAGCGGTTCTGAGAGAGGCGCGCTTGGGATGGCCGAGCGGCGCGCCGAGGTCAGGGCGTTTGGTAATTATGCTTGGAACAACCCCGGACGCGCCTCCTCTCTTGCCGCGCAGGGCGTGGTGAACGGGTTTGCCGGTATTGCCGGAATGGCGGGCGATGCGGTACGGATTGTTGCGGATGACGTTCTCTATACAAGCGCTGAGAACTTGGTAAAAGGCGCAGTTAATCTGGGCCTGGAAGAAGGAAATCAAATACCTTACCGCGAGCGTTCAAGTTTCCAGTCCTTAGATTCTGCGTTTCGGTGGTCGAATGAGTTCAAAGAGGCGGTTAAGTTTACAGCCGATATTCAGGGTGAGATTGTTGATGCCCGTGCGTTTGTTCAATCAGCTGATGGAACTTGGGTGAAAAACGAAGGGCATGCCATCATTGATAACCCCAATGCGAAGTATGAGCGGATTTTTCTGTATGTGCCGCAAGTTTTTACTGAAGCCGTAGCCACTGTGGCTACTGGCGGCGTGGCTGGTGCGGCCTACGGGGCGGCGCGCGGCGGTGTTGTCGCTGCTAGAAGTGCACTAACTGGTGTGAAAGTTGCTCAGGAAGGCGCGGTTGTTGCCGCGGCTGTAGATGGCGGCACTGTTGCCGTTGAGGTTGCTGGCGTCACTGCGCGTACAACCGCAGCGGCAGTTGAGACCACAACCGGCGCGGCGCAAGTAGCGGGAGCTTCGGTAAATACCGCTGCTCGTGGTGGCGCAGCGCAAGCGGGTAGACCCTTTTGGGATGAAGTTAGAATTGGCGCACGTCAGGGTTTGCACATTGTGGATCCAAGGCATGGAGCAGGGCTGGCGGTTGAAAGCGCGGTTGTGGGTGGCTCTGCATTAATTGGAATATATACTGATGCGGCCAGCGCTAGAGCCCGTAGCGACGCCGAACAGGATGCTGCAGGGGCGCTTGCTCTTTCGGGTATCGCCCTCAATGTACCAGAGGATCTTGATGCTGCGGCTGCCCGCGCGCAGGCGATTCTGGACGGCGGAGAGGCTCCTGCTGGTGATTTAACCCTCAAATTTGCAGGAATTAGCGGGCCGGGGGGCGGCTCTGCCTCTGCGGCAGGAAATAATGGCGGTGATTTGAGTAATGGCTTTGGGAACCGCGCGGCTGGCATCACAATGCCACTTGATCAACCGATTGTTTTAAGAGGCGTTTCAGAAGAGACTGTTGCCGCTTTGGGCCTTACGCGCAAGTAAGCAATTAAATTTGACAGTTATCACCATTTCCGGTACTATTTCCTATAAGTATATATAAGTATAAATAATTTTGTGATGCTTAAAGGGTTGCGGCTATATGGTTAAGTTTACATTCGGCAGTGTTGTTAAGGGACTAGATGGCTTTGGCGATCTTCTCCCGCATTTGCGCGAAGAGCTTGTTAAACTTGCCGATGAGCCGGGCGGCCTTACTCGCGATAAACTCGTGGATTTTCAAGTTAGGGCAGGCGCTGCGGCTTTTGCCCCGGATAGTACCACTTTTAATCGTCTGATGGCTGTTGCTGGTTTTAATGACGATGTCGCAGGAACCTTGGCGAAACACCTGCCGAATGATCAATTACAAGCTGAGCTTACTCAACATGTTGATTCTCTCGTTCAGAATAATATTATTGATGAGGCTTCTGCTGCCGCTTTTAAAGCAAAGGTAGATGATTACATTCAAGTGCGCCAGCAGATTGTTGATAAACTTACAGAAGACAACCCTGACTTTTCTCCACAGGACATTTTAAGATCAGCAGATGAGGCTATGCAGGCTGGTGAACCCGCACAAGCAGCGGCAGCCCCCCCCCCTACTCCTGCCGCCGGCGGCTCAGGCCCGTGGGGCAGGCAGGCAGAGCAGCAACAAGCACAGGCGCAGCAGCAAGCACAGCAGCAACCAACTCCAGCAAATTCGCAACAACAGCAGCAGCAGCAGCAGCAAGCAAATGCTGGTGGTGCCTCTGCGCCTATACCACCTTCTGGTTTAAGTCCTGCACGGCCATCATTTGCCTTTAGACTTGGTTATGCAGGTGCTGCTTCTGCTTATCATATTGCGAATGGTGCTTTAATTTCTGCTAGAGCTACAGGGCTCGTTGCAAGTGGGGTTTGGCGTTATAGCGGTCTGGGGTGGTATTTCAATCCAATATTGAAAGTTGCCTCTGATGTTACAACTTTTGCCACTAATTCGATCACCCCCATGGGAGGTAGTTATCTGCGTCGCGGCTTAAGCTGGCGCTATAATGCTCATATTCTGACTGAGGCTTTATTTTCTGCTGCAGATGCACTTAAGTCTACTAATAGCGCACGGTTGTTGATAGATATTGATCCAAAATATGCAAAATCACAAAACTTTGTTTACCGGGTTGGTGAAGGCATTAATGTTCCCGCTAAGTATAATTTATCCGGTGCCGTTCATGATGTTGAAAAAGCTATAAAAGCTTCTGGCGGGCGGCTTGGTGATCATATTGATACATTAAAAGCCGCGATGAATGATGCGCAAAGTAAAATCCTTGAGGCTTCGACGCGTTTGCAAAAAACTGAGGCTCTAGCCAGTAAGTCTCGTTTTTATGATGAGCAATCAAGATTTTATAGCACATCTGCTCAAGATTTTATTAAAGGTGATAATACTAACTTTGAAAATACTCTTTCAGCTCTTCGCGCAGAGGCTGGTAAAGCTATAGGTGCTGATGATTTCGTGGGTGCTGAAATTTTTGATCGTGCAATTAAAGGTTTTGAAGCTGCTGGCACCGATGCTGGTGCTGCAGCTACAGCGCTCAGGGGCCTGGCTACAGAACTTTCTGCGCATTCGAGAGGTCTAAATGACACCCTTAGTACGGTGCGCGCACAGACTAGGCAGGTTATTAGCGAACAATATTCTATTCTAGACGTTATGGCTAATAACAGTTCTATTTCCGGCATTGATACTTCTGCAAAAGCGCTTGATGAAAATGTTGCACATATTGCAAAAAGCCTGTCTGATATTGAAAGCAGCATCCCCCTGAAAGACGGTGACCCATTACTTGGTGGAACAGTTACTGCACGTTTAGCTGCTTATGGAGCGCGGCCGCATTTTGCTGTAATTTCTGAATTTAATGCAAACCTTGGCGCTGCAATGCATGAGCTTAACCAGGGTGTTAATATCGGCTCAGTTACTCGACAAATAGATGCTGCGGCTGCGGCTGAGGACTCTATTTTAATCGAACGTATGGCGGCACTCTCTGACTCTCTGGCAGAGCGAGCAGCTCAGCTAGACGGTTTGAAAACCGATACTCTTCAGAACTTGATCGATGATGCTGAAGCCGCTTCTGCTTCTCTTAAGGAAATGGAGGATGCGGTTGGGAAACATACTGAGGTCATTCAAGATAGAAGCAATAATCTTTTTGGAGTTGACGGTGGTAGAGATTGGCGCTTTTTTACGCGGTATGGTTCAGGCGCGGGTCTGGTTGAATCTAGGGTTACATCTGAGCGCATAGGGTTATTTAGATCCCTTGTTGCTCAAGGTGAAATTACACTTCCGCCACCCCCCAGTGGCATGACTCAGCGCGAGCTTTTGAACCGGACGGTGGCTTACACCAATGGTGAGAAGTTTGGCAGTATCGCGACCAGAACTGCGGATAATTTAGGTGTTTCTATGAAAACAGAGGCACAGAAGTTTTTTGAATTTACGCTCTTAAAACACGATCTTAAAGGTGGTGGTGTGGATCGGGCCGTTGATAAGGCCATTGATATTTTAAAGCCACATCCAACAACTGGTGTCGTCGATACAAACAGGCTTTATGAGTCCTTGGCTTGGGCATCGCTCAACTATTCTCGAAGTTCAACAACAGGAAAGCTGGCTTCTGGTTCTCGTGATATGGCTGATTTTATGTCTGCTGTTGCCAAGGAAATGGCCGCCAGAAATAGAGGTCTAGCACAATCTGGAATGACTCCGCCATTTCCTGCGGATGTTATTAAAGCCGTTGAAACCTTCTCTTCTCGGATTGATGGTCTTGGTGCGAATGCCCTGCGGGATCAGTGGGTTCGCCTATGGGATCAAAGCCGTAACTACCGCTGGGGTGGTGATTTCAACTCTGAGCTTGCATACACGCCTCAAGGCTTGCGCAAGCAGGGTCTTACTGAAGCTGAAATACAACAAAAACTTGCTGAAGGTCGCGTTGCAAAAGAATGGAATAGATTTAGTTTTATTGATCCTGTCGGGCGTCATGGGCAAACCACATTTGCCCGGATCGGGAATACCGTTATTCCGAGTGCTTTTACCAACCCTTATTGGGAGGCACATTTTGTTGGTCGCTCTGGTAAATTTGAGTGGGGCAAAGCAGCTCAAACTATTTTTTATGATAATTGGCGTTATTCCATATTAACACCAGCCGTTTTAGCTGCGGCGGCATCGTATGGGGTTGGTATTTCAATGCCAAATTTAGGAATTGGTTCATTGTTGGGTGGTGGAGCCCCTGCTCCGCAACCCCTCACCCCTGTGCAGGCGCAGGCAGCGTCGGCGGCGAATATTGCGGCGGTGAATGCTAGTTTGACGGGACTTGCGGGCGCTCTGCAACCTGCTCGTGATAAGGTCAGCAAGTTTCTTGTTAATCCAGGCGATCCCATGGGCTTAGCTACATATTACCGTGCGCAGATTGCGGCCGGTATAGCTGAGTCGGCTGGTAATGCGACGAAAATTGCCAATTTTGTCACCCTTGATGCGCAGCTCACGCAGATGGAGGCAGATTACCAAGCCAAGCTTGACGCCGATCAGGCGGCACTTACCACTTTCATCACCACCTACACGCTGCCTGAGTTGGCACGATTAAATGGTTTGATCCAGAATCCTGCGACACCAGCGGCGGATTTGGGTGTACATCTCGCTGAGCAGCAGCGTTTAATCCAGGAGATGAATGACACGGTTAAAACTGTTGTGGATGGTCGTATCGCTCAGGCGGTTGAGCAGTTCCTGAGAGGCTTCCACGAATCATTTTCAGCTGTTCAATTGGGCAATCCTGCCCCTGCAACAGCGCCGACGGCGACGCCGCTTAATATTCCACTGCCCGGCACAAACATAATTCTTACCTCCACTTCACCTGATTCGAATGCGGCCATCATGATGGCGACTCTGGCGGCGACAGTGCCAACTGCCCCGCAGGCTGGCGTTCCTATTTTAACTGATCGTGATATGAATGCTAATCCCGAAAACGAAGAGTATGCAAGGGCCATTTCTGCGCGCGCCGTGCAGGAGGTTTCACAAAAAACCGAATCTGATGGCAACTTGCTAGAGCGTGATGCTGAATGGCTTCAACGTTTTGCCAGTATCACCGCAACTCAACTTGAGGGGGTTGGCGCAACAAACCCAAGCGGGGCTGATCTTTTAGCGCGGCAACACAACGCATTTATTACTCTCTCTCTTGAGCAGTTGAATAATGCGTATACATCAATGGAACAAACAGCTGAGGAGATGCGCACGCGAGAAGCCTCGTTTAACCAGTCTAACTACGAGGAAAAGCTTGCAGCTCAGCGCGAAGATGTTGTAGAGGCAACACAGACCTACAAGACAGCGCGTGATCTCGTTTTTTCTAATGCCGCAACTATGGTTGACGCGATTACACGCGGTCAGCCCCTGACACAGGAGCAGCTTGTTGCGATGATTGGTAATGAGAGGGCCAGTGTAATTTTTGCTCAGGCTCCAGCTGCCCCTGCCCCTGCCCCTGCCGCCAGCACCGGCGCGGCCCCGGCTGCAGCAGCCACAACAACAAGCACAACAGGAGGAGGTGCGCCCATGACACCAGCAGAAATACAAGCAGCGCAGACGCAATCTGCAACGAATTATGAAGCTCTAAAGGATCAGAGCTTAGACGACGGGATGCGTATACAGCGTATTATAACGGATCTGGAAAATGTGTATGTTGTGCAAAAACGTGCGGCGCTTGATGCAGTGATTGCCACTGAAACGGATGCCGCGAAAAATGCCAATTTGACTACTCTTAGAACTCAATTGGATACAGAGTTTAAACAGGTAAAAGATTTTCATGCTGCGGAGTTTGCGGTTTTTGTTCAAAATGCTGAGCAGCAGTTACAGCAAATGCGTGATCTGGAGACGCAGCTTGCTACAGCGCAGGATCAAGCCGCTGCGGATGCGATTTTATCGCAGCAAACAGCTATTATCAATGGCTGGACCAGAACCACACCTGGGCAATTGGCTAGTTTCGAAGCACAAGCAAGTACATTCAAGAGCACTTTTGATGATGCAATTACTGCAGGCACACCGCTTTCTGGGGCACAATTGAGCGCTATTCCTGCCGGCACGGTCTCTACGCCGCAATGGCAGACTGATCTTCAGAACATCAAGGCGCAGGCGGCGCGCTTAATGGCCACGGCGCAGAGTGATGCAACGCGTGTATCTCAATATGTTACGAACCCTGGTGAGACAGAGACTTCACAGCAAGGTATTATTGAATTGTTGCGCTTGATGGAAGAAGGTCAAATTGCTCGTGTTAAGACCCTTCAGGATGAGTTGATTGCGGAAGGTGAAGCAACCCGCGCGGCGTCGCTTGATCCAATCCTGGCGCAGCTTGATCGCAATACACAAGATGCGCGCGTTCTTATTCCTGCGCTTGAGAGCATTGATAATGATACACAGGCTATTTTCACAAATGCTCAATCTTTGAACCAACGCATTGCTGCGCTGAGCTCACAAGGTGATTTGGCTCAAGCGCGCACTTGGCTCGATGAGTTGACAGGCCTTCAGGACGAGATTGCAACTAAAAAAGCAGCATCACGTGATACTCTGAGCATTGCTTTTGCGAAGGCGAAGGACAATGCGATTACAATGTATGGTGATGAGAATGATCCGTCGCGGCAAGGGAATTCAGAGATCAAGCATAAATATGGCTGGCGCGGGCAGGTTAACGACGGCCTGATTGAGTTCGGTGGGGAAAATGGCCTTGCCTATCAGTGGTTTGGTATGGACAAGCCTGGTACAACAAATGTTATTGGTGGCTTGTTCAACAGTGCCTCTGGCGCGGTTAAGGGGTTTGGTGAATGGTGGTCAGAGACAAAACGCCGTAATAGCGGTAGTCAGAATGACCGCAACTGGATGAACGCCATTGAAAATGGAACACTTGCTCTTGGATCATTGATTGGGCTTAACTTTCTTTATAAACAAGTATTTGGCAAAGAATCCAGTGGCATTGTAAAATGGGGTATGATTGCCGGTATTGCGCTTTATTTCCTTAATCGCTCAGGTGAAACAGGTGATCAGCTTGCAAAATTCGCGAGCAATAACAGCACTTTTGCAAGTGCACAATTTGGCGGGGGTGGCCACACGCCAGGACATACTTCTGGCGAGCCTTCGCAAGTGCGTGTTGCTCAGGCGGCACCGGACGCGCAGAGCTATGAATTTCCTATCCGGCGCGCAGATGGCAGCGAAGACCGCGAGATTTTCTACACACGTGGGCCGAGCGGCCAAGCGGTGATTACAGCACAGGCAGATGGCGGTAATCTTATCTTCCTCCGTGGTGCAGAGCGCGAAATCAGACGTAATGTTATTGGTATTGAGGCCGAAATCCGCGCTGATTTAGCTGATGATGGAAAACTAAATGGCCGGCTGGCAGGGCATGGGTTTCATGTTGTTGGTGAGCTTGTGCAGGGTAAAGTTAATATTGTGCTGCATGAAAATAATAATCGCCAAGTTCAGCATGATGTTGTGGTCAATATTGCTACTGGTGAAGACCCTCGGCAAGCGATCACTGCTGGAATGGCTTTAGCGAGTTAAGGGGGGAATTGACCTATGACTTCACTTATCCACAGGTGCGTGTTATGATTTTGTTAAATGTTACAGTTCATAATGGGCTGGAGTATTGCGCAATTATGCCGTTTCTGGCGGATCTTAACATGTCTGATAGTGATAAAAACGACGAAAAGCCCAAATCTTCTTTGAGTATGGGTAAAGATTGGGGCTCCGGTTTAGGATCGGGGCGCAAGAAGCTGTTTGAAAAGCCGACTGATTTTGATATTTATTGTGACCGCGAGCGCGGGATTAATTACATCTTTCACGGGCCGGAGCTGAACTGCACCATCGATCATCTGGAATATGATCATGAGACAGACCGAATCATTGTGTTTACCAATGATCATCAACAGCTTGATCTGGGCACGAAAATTCAGTGGCTGGTGCGGCCCTACATCGCCAAAGAGCAATATTTGTTCATTGTTCGTACTGAAAATGGTAAACCGGTGGACGGTGTTGAGGTTCATTTGAAAATTAAAGACCCCGAGATTAAAAAAACTTTAAATTAAATGAAAAAAATACGGGCTTTTTGGGTAAAAAAACGTTACAATTATTTTAAGAATTAGAGAATTGACGGGATGATGGATGAGCGCGTAGAACAAAATGAGGATAAACCTCCGGTCGGTAATTTGGTCGATTTTGTTTACGGCGTTACAGAAGACAAACCACTAAAGGTTGAAGTTGCGATTAATGATGACGGACGGGTGATCCTGTTCTATGATAAAGTGTTTAAGAATGATTTGTCTTGGTTGGAGTTTGATTTAGCGACGAATAAGTTAGATTTTATTCTTGATAGCGGTGAGATGAGGAACTTTGGTATGCCGCTTGATAAGTCAGTATCTAAACATATGCATAATACGCATCAGGTATTGACGGTTTTGTTGGATGAGGAAACGGGTCAGGCTAAGGAAGGTCATTATATCCCGCTCATCCTTCACAGAAGTTAAAAATAACAGTATCTGTGTTCAAGCAGACGAAATGAGCGGGTAAACGTAAATTAAAAGAAAACAAAAGGAGTGAAGAATATGAGTGAAGATTCAACCGTTAGACCATTTAATATAGTAGCGCGGGACACTATTTTGCATGGTGCAGATGGGACGACAATACGTCCTGCTGCGTTTACTAGTGTTGCAGGCGTTGACGGACCGGCTCAAGGCGTTGACGGCTCAGCTCCAGGCGTTGACGGCCCGGCTCCAGTTTAACACTTACTCCTGAAATGATTTAAAACAGGCTCACTTTTGTGCTGCCTGTTTTTTTATGCCTACTCTGGGCTTTGCTCTACGGTGCCCACGATAACTTTCGTTTCAGGCTTTAAGGTGGGCGTTACGTATTTTTTCCACATGACGGTGGCGAGCGCAAACAGCAAAAAGCCGATCATAATCCAAGGCGGGGATTTTTGTTCCTTGATATAGGATTTTTCAAAAAGCTTGGGTTCGTCTTCTGGTTTTTTGGGGTCTTGGTCACTCATCGATAGAATTTACACGTTCGCCGCGTGAAAAACAAAATATTTGATTGCCCTAGGCCTTAAAAATCCATAGATTTGCGGCCATGACACAGAAGTTAGAACATATACGAAATTTTGCAATTATCGCGCATATTGACCACGGGAAGAGCACGCTGGCGGACAGGCTAATCCAGACTTGCGGCGGTCTTGAGGAACGCGAGATGAGCGAACAGGTGCTGGATAACACCGATATCGAGCGCGAGCGCGGCATTACCATCAAGGCGCAGACGGTGCGGCTTGAATATACCGCCAAGGACGGTATTACGTATCAGCTTAATCTGATGGACACGCCGGGGCACGTGGATTTTGCGTATGAAGTTTCCCGCTCTCTGGCTTCGTGCGAGGGCTCGATCCTTGTGGTGGATGCGTCGCAAGGGGTGGAGGCGCAGACGCTGGCCAATGTTTATCAGGCGCTCGATAATAATCACGAGATTGTTCCGGTGATTAATAAAATCGATTTGCCCGCCGCTGATCCGGAAAAAGTGAAAAAGGAAGTTGAGGATGTGATCGGCCTTGACTGCAGCAGCGCGGTGCATGTTTCGGCCAAGACGGGGGTGGGCATTCCTGACTTGCTTGAGGCGATTATCACCACCCTGCCCCCGCCGCATTCAGGTGATGCGACCAAGCCAACGCAGGCACTGCTGGTGGATAGCTGGTATGATACGTATCTGGGCGTTGTGGTTTTGGTGCGGGTGATGGATGGCTATTTACGCAAGGGGCAGCGTATTAAATTTATGAGTAACGGCGCAACCCGCGAGATTGACCGCGTTGGGATGTTTACCCCCAAGAAAGTGGAGCTGGCCGAGCTTGGCCCCGGTGAGATGGGGTTTATTACCGCCTCGATTAAGGATATCTCCGAGACCAATGTGGGCGATACGATTACCGATGAGCGCAAGCCCTGCGCAGAGCGTTTGCCGGGCTTTAAACCCTCTATCCCTATGGTGTTTTGCTCGTTCTATCCGGCGGATGCGGGGGAGTTCGAGAAATTGCGCGAATCATTGGGCAAAATCCGGCTGAATGATGCCTCGCTGCATTATGAGGCGGAAAGCTCGCAGGCTTTGGGGCTTGGGTTTCGCTGTGGTTTCCTTGGACTTTTGCATATGGAGATTATCCAGGAGCGCCTTGAGCGCGAGTTTGATCTTGACCTCATCCCGACTGCGCCGAGTGTTGTGTATAAGATTAACCTGACCAATGGCGAGCAGATTGAGCTGTATAATCCCGTTGATATGCCCGATGTTGTGCGGATCAAAACGATTGAGGAGCCGTGGATCAAGGCGACCATTCTTGTGCCGGATGAGTTTTTGGGCGGGCTTTTGAAGCTTTGTCAGGATCGGCGCGGGGTGCAGATGGATTTGACCTATGCGGGGGGGCGCGCGATGCTGATCTACCGTCTGCCGCTCAATGAGGTGGTGTTTGATTTTTATGACCGGCTGAAGTCACTGTCCAAGGGTTATGCGAGCTTTGATTATGAGCTTGATGGCTATGGGGAGAATGATCTGGTCAAGCTTGAGGTTCGGGTGAATGAGGAGCCAGTGGACGCGCTGGCGATGATTGTGCACCGCGCAAGCGCCGAGGGGCGCGGGCGGCAAATGTGTGAGCGGCTCAAGGATTTGATCCCCCGCCAGATGTTTAAAATCGCGATTCAAGCGGCTATTGGCGGCAAAATTATCGCGCGGGAAAATGTCTCGGCGATGCGCAAGGACGTGACCGCGAAATGCTATGGCGGGGATATTAGCCGCAAGAAAAAGCTCCTCGATAAGCAGAAAAAAGGGAAGGCGAAAATGCGCCAGTACGGAAATGTCGATATCCCGCAAAGCGCGTTCATCGCCGCGCTGAAGATGGGGGATGATTGATTGACATTTAATAATCTATATTCTATAATATATTTATAGAAAGGTAGATTATGGTGTCTGGGCTGAATATTAAAAATCCTGAAGCGGAAGCCAAAATTCGTGAACTTGCGGCTCTTACCGGAACTGGGTTAACCGAGGCGGTTTTGAATGCTGTTGATGCTCAACTTGGCAAGATTCATGCTCAACGCGCGCAGAATGTTCGCACGCATGAGATTGATGCGATTTGTGCCCGATTTCAAGCAGCCTGGGGTCGTGCGCCGGTTCTTCCCGATGATGCTTTGTATTCTTACCTCGATGAAGAGCCGGATTTATGATCATAGATACATCTGCTGTTATTGCTATCCTGCTCGGGGAAGAGGAGCGAGAGCGATTCCTTGGTCTTATACATTCTTGCCCGCTTCCAAAGATGGGATCTGTGCATTATTTAGAGGCCAGTTTGAAGGTTGATTATAGACAAAATCCTATCGCGAGCCATGAGCTAGACTCTTTGTTAAAGGCCTTGCGGATTGATATTGTCGCTATTACACCACAGCAGGCTCGCATTGCGCGTCATGCGAACTCACTTTACGGTAAGCATAGCGGACATGAGGCCAAGCTGAATTTTGGTGATTGCCTTGCTTATGCACTGTCGAAAGATTTAGATGAGCCGCTTTTGTTCAAGGGACGTGATTTTGGGTATACAGATGTGCGCGCCGCGCTCAAGATGGGGGATGATTGATATGAATTTTAGATATGTTTCTGTGTTTATAGGGGTTTTTCTTATGTTTTCACTTTCGCAAACCGTTTTGGGTCAGAGCCTTGAGGAACTGCGGTGGAAAAACAGGGTTTTGCTGATTTTTAATGCTGCTGACGCGATTGCGTTTTCTAAGCAGCAAGAGAACATGATTATAGATTACCAAAATGGCTTTACTGAGCGGGACTTTTTGATTGTGGATGCGGATTCTGAAGATCCGCAACATGCGCGTTTTAATGTCGAACCCGGGGATTTTACTGTGATTTTGATCGGCAAGGATGGCGGTGAAAAAGGACGGTGGCAGCGGCCTGTAAAGGCAGAAGAGATTTTTTCACTTGTCGATCAGATGCCTATGCGCCAACGTGAAATGAGAGAAAAACCCTCGCAGCGATGATATGAAGATATTCATCTACGGCACATTAAAGCGCGGCGAACGGAATGAGGCATTCCTAAAAAATGCGGACTATATTGGCGCAGCGGTGACGCGGGATGCCTCATACAGCATGCTAGTGGTCGATGATCCGGCGTGTGAGTACCGCTATCCCGGCGTTCTTACAGGCGGCAGCAGCAGGATCAAGGGTGAGCTTTACAGTGTGGATGATGCCACACTGGAGGCGCTTGACCGACTTGAGGGGCTTGGAGAGGATTACATGCGCGCTGAAGCTATTCTAGAGGGCAGGCAAAGCGCGCAAATTTATCTTTTTATCAATCGCGCGCAGTTTAATGTGCTAGAAAATTCGCCGCAAATCTTTTACGATGTGCGCAATAATAGTTATGAGTGGAAGGATAATTCATGAGCGACCCGCCTGAAGATAAAGACGTCCCAGAGATTATGATGCTGCCGCTGACGTTATTGCTTTTGCATATATTCGCGGGGATTACGCTGAACTGGATTTTTGCGGCATCGCTTGGGCATCTTTGGGGCGGGGTTGGGCTTATATTGGTCTGCGCAGCTTTTGGCGTTATTTTGTGGGCAAAGCGTGAGTTTGATCAGGCAGGAACGCATATCGCGCCGACGGAGCCCTCTACAGCTATGGTAACTACCGGGCCGTTTCAATATTCTCGTAACCCGATATACCTCAGTTTTTTAGTTGGGTTTGCGGGGCTGGCGATGCTTGCGGATGCGCCGCTGATGCTGCTGATGCTTGCGCCTTTATACTATATCCTTGATCAAAAGACGATTGTGCCAGAAGAAACGTATCTGGCCGAGAAGTTCGGCGGTGCCTATCTGGAGTATAAAGAGCAGGTGCGGCGCTGGCTTTAGGGCTTGCGAAACTAGAGTAGCAAGGATACCTAAAATTGCCACCATACATACTTGATGGCGGGATGGGACAAGAGCTAAAGTTTATCGTCGGAAAAAGCGAGCGCATTAGCCGCAGAGCTTGGCTGTCAATCTTATGCGCTTGATATCAACATCGATTTTTGCAGCCGCGCTGTATGTTACCCCCCCCCCGATCTTGTGA
>CAYGNP010000012.1:0-73926 GCA_964351365.1 uncultured Micavibrio sp. | reverse complement strand
AGCAATGGGTTAATAAATATATGGGCTAATTATCTAGGACAGCACCTTTTTTTTAATCGGGATAAATGGCGGCTCTTTTGATCCGCCTTTTTCTTGATTTTAGTTGATTTGAGTATCATAGTGTCGTTATGAATTTTGACAAACTGACAGAAAAAACAAAAAGCTTTTTGCAGCAGGCTCAGAGCCTTGCTATTCGTTATGGTCATCAGTCATTGGAGCCAGAGCATGTCCTCAAGGTTATGCTGGATGATCGCGATGGGCTTGTTTCAAAATTACTTAAAGGATGTGATGCGAATGTGGGTTCGCTTAAAGCATCGCTTGAGCGCGCAATTGCAAAATTTCCAGTGGTTGAGGGTAGCGGCGCGGGTCAGCTCCGGCTGTCGGGAGATCTCGCAAAAATTTTTGCGGAAGCCGAGAAAATTGCTTCTCAGGCGGGGGATCAGTTTGTAACCACCGAGCGCCTTTTACAGGCTATGGTTCTGGCGAAAAAGACTGATGTTTCTGGATATCTTGATGATTGTGGTATGAGTGATGAAAAGCTTAATGGCGCAATTAACGAGATGCGTAAAGGGCGGACAGCTGATTCAGCAAGTGCAGAGGATCAGTTTGATGCATTAAACAGATACGCACGGGATTTGACCAAAGACGCGCTCGATGGAAAAATCGATCCGATTATTGGGCGGGAAGAGGAAATAAGGCGCACAATTCAGGTTTTGGCGCGCCGCACGAAGAATAACCCTGTGTTGATCGGTGAGCCCGGTGTGGGTAAGACCGCTATTATTGAGGGGCTGGCGCAGCGCATTGTGAATAATGATGTGCCGGAAGCTTTGCGTGGGCAGCGTTTGATGTCGCTTGATCTTGGCGCATTGCTTGCGGGAGCGAAGTATCGCGGCGAGTTTGAAGAGCGGCTGAAAGCGGTGATTGACGAGATTAAAAATGCGGAAGGGCAGATTATTCTGTTTTTGGATGAGCTTCATACGGTTGTTGGCGCTGGTAAGAGTGATGGCGCGATGGATGCGTCAAATATGCTCAAGCCTGCTTTGGCGCGCGGAGAGTTGCATATGGTCGGGGCGACGACGCTCGATGAATACCGCAAGCATATCGAAAAAGATGCGGCGCTCGCGCGCAGGTTTCAGCCTGTGTTCGTTTCCGAGCCAACTGTGGAGGATACGATTTCAATTTTGCGCGGTCTAAAAGAGAAATACGAGCTGCATCACGGTGTGCGTATCACGGACGGCGCTATTGTCGCGGCCGCGACGTTGTCGAACAGATACATTACTGACCGGTTTTTACCGGATAAGGCAATTGATTTGGTTGATGAGGCCTCATCGCGTTTGCGGATGCAGGTGGATAGCAAGCCGGAAAATATTGACGAGCTCGACCGCAGAATTGTTCAGCTCAAGATTGAGCGCGAGGCGCTTAAGAAGGAGAAAGACAAGGCTTCGGAGGAGCGGCTGGCCAAGCTTGAAGAGGAGCTCAAAGGCTATGAGGCGCAGTCGGCGGAACTGACGAGCCAGTGGCAGGCGGAAAAAGAAAAGCTTAACGCGGGTCAGCGTTTTACTGAGAGCCTTGATAAGGCGCGTATTGAGCTGGAGCAGGCGGAGCGTGATGGAAACTGGGCGCGGGCGAGTGAGCTTAAATATTCAACTATACCGCAGCTGGAGCAAAAAATTGCGGCATCATCCGAGCAAGGAACTCATAGTCTGATTAATGAAGAAGTCACGGATGATGATATCGCGTATGTCGTCAGCAAGTGGACAGGTATTCCTGTAGATAAAATGATGGAGGGCGAGCGCGAGAAACTTCTGTCTATGGAGGCAAATCTGCAAAAACGCGTGGTCGGACAGGATGAGGCTGTGAAAGCTGTATCAAATGCAATTCGCCGCGCGCGCGCGGGTTTGCAGGATGCGCGCAGGCCCATTGGATCGTTTCTGTTTCTGGGCCCTACTGGTGTTGGGAAGACCGAGCTGACCAAGGCTTTGGCAGAGTTCATGTTTGATGATGAACATGCAATGGTGCGTCTTGATATGTCCGAATATATGGAAAAGCATGCAGTATCCCGCATGATCGGTGCGCCGCCCGGCTATGTTGGATATGAGGAAGGCGGGGCGCTCACTGAGGCTGTGCGGCGCAGGCCCTATCAAGTTGTGCTGTTTGATGAAATCGAAAAGGCGCATCCGGATGTGTTTAATATTTTGCTGCAGGTTTTGGATGATGGACGTTTAACGGACGGGCAGGGGCGCACGGTTGATTTTTCGAATACGGTTTTGATTATGACCTCTAATCTGGGCAGTGAGTTTCTTGTTACGCAAAAAGAGGGTGAGGATGTGAATATTGTTCGCGAGGCGGTGATGGGTGTTGTACGTAAGGCCTTCCGTCCGGAGTTTTTGAACCGGATTGATGAGGTTTTGCTGTTCTCGCGATTAGCACGGGCGGATATTGTTGGCATTGTGGATATTCAGCTGGGGTATTTGCACAAATTACTGGAGGCGCAATCTGTGAGTTTGTCGCTCTCTGATAAGGCGCGAAAATGGATTGCCGATCAGGGGTATGATCCAGTTTATGGGGCGCGCCCGCTCAAGCGTGTTATTCAAACGGCTTTGCAAAATAAACTTGCCGGCTTGCTGTTAAATGGTGAAATCGTTGCGGGGTCACATGTTTTGGTTGATGTGGCTAAAGACGAGTTAACGTTTAAAATTAGCCATAGTGAGGATCAGGAAAAGTCTGTGGCTTAATTTGTAATCGTGGCCTTTGGAATTGTTTGGTCGGCGGGGGTATATTAAGCTTGTGATGTAAAATAAATGGGGCTTTTTATGCGTATTTTTTTTCTCTGCTTTGCGTTTTTCCTTGGTGCATGCGCGTATGCAACTGAATCGAGCAATCAGGATATTATGTTCCTTTCGCAAGATGCGGAAAATACGAAATGTATTGTCATGGTTAATAAGCTGAAATATCAAGTTTATCCGCCGCAAACGATTAACATTAAAAAATCCCATGAAGAGATGCACGTGAAGTGTATGGCTCCTGGGAATCGAGTGGTTGAGGCGTATGTTCCGCCTAAAGTTTCTTACCGGTCAGCCTGGGGTACACCCATTGGTGTGGCGTGGGATTATGCGTCGGATTCACTTTACTATTACCCCTCTATCATAGCGCTTGATTTTACAAATCAAAAAGTCTTGGCAAACAAGATGCCGGCGCATGATGATCCTGCTTTAGCTGCTCCAGAGTCATATCATTTTGAGGAGGTCGGTTCATCCACACCAATGCTTAATAGTGATAAGGATTATGTAGCTCCACGCCTGCTGAAGCGCGGTGAGACCTATGTGCCGCCGGGTGAGCGTGATTTGAAGGCGGTTGTTGATGATCTAGGTGGGGGTGAGTTTGACGGCGATAGCCTTGGCACGGATGATGCCGCAGATCAGCCTGTTCCGCTCTATCCTGGGCAATAGAGATATATGCCACAGACTTACTTTTTTTGCGGAATAGGGGGCAGTGGTATGATGCCGCTTGCGGTTTTCCTGAAACAGCAGGGCGAGCATGTCGTTGGATCTGATCGCAGTTACGACCAAGGTAAAATGCCAGAAAAATTTAAGGCAATGTCAGATATTGGTATTCGTATTGTACCGCAGGACGGAGCGGGCGTGGCGGGGGCTGATTACCTGATTGTTTCCAGCGCGATTGAGGAGAGTATTCCCGATGTTAGGGCTGCGCGCGCTCAGGGCTTGCCTATTAGCACGCGCGGGCAGAT
This sequence comes from uncultured Micavibrio sp., assembly GCA_964351365.1. Classification (GTDB taxonomy): domain Bacteria; phylum Pseudomonadota; class Alphaproteobacteria; order Micavibrionales; family Micavibrionaceae; genus UBA1672. Next base: position 70,178 of record CAYGNP010000012.1, on the reverse strand, counting down.
GCTGGCGCGATTATTTAATGCTGCACAGGTGCGTATTGCTATTGCGGGGACAAGCGGAAAATCAACGGTTACGGGTATGATGGGCACGATTTTGCATGAAATCGGCAAGAAGCCAAGCGTTGTGAATGGTGGGGAGATTATAAACTTTAGGCGCTCTGATACCGATAGATTCTCCAGTATTTTGAATGGGCGGGGAGATTTGTTTGTTGCGGAGATGGATGAAAGTGATGGCTCTATTGCACATTATACACCGTCTTATGCTGTGCTCAATAATATTGCGCTGGATCACAAAAGCATGGATGAGCTTGAGGTTTTATTCGGCGATTATCTTGCCGCGGCGCAGGAGGCGGTCATTGTTAATTATGATCAACCGCGCGTTCGGGATTTGTGCAAGCGCGCCAAAGCAAGTGTCATTAGCTATGCTGTTGATTATAAATCTGCCGATCTTTTCGCGTTTGATTTAAATCCGCAACAATATGGTATTGATTTTAAATTTCGCTGCGGGGGGGTAGGGTATGGCGTTCATTTGAATGTACCGGGGCGGCATAATGTTGAAAATGCGCTGGCGGCGCTCGGGGTTTGTTACGCGATGGGCCTAGATGTGGCGGCTTGTGCGGCAGCGCTCGCGGCGTTTAAGGGCATACATCGGCGGATGGAGCTTGTTGGGATGCGCGGAGATATAACGGTGCTGGATGATTTTGGGCATAACCCGGATAAGATAGCGGCCAGTCTGCGCGCACTCAAGGCCTTTCCGGGGCGCGTGATTGTGATGTTCCAGCCTCATGGGTTTGGGCCTTTGCGCTTGATGGGTAAGGAAATGGTCACTGTTTTTGCTCAATATTTAGATAAGGACGATATTGTTTTAATGCCAGAAGTTTACTACGCGGGGGGCACGGTTGATCGATCGGTTACGGCAGCGCATATCATAGATCATATTAAGATTGCGGGTGTAAACGCAAGCTGGTTTGAGACTCGGGGAGATATTATGCCTTATCTGCAACATAATGCACGTGCGGGAGACCGCATTGTAATTATGGGCGCGCGTGATGATACGCTGCATAGTTTTGCGCGGGATGTGTTGGCGCTATATTAATCAGGCTTTATAGCGCTCTTCCAGATACGCGAAGATTGCGCGCATTCCGGTATCGGCTCCGCCTTGAGGGCGTCCTGGCTTGCCGCTTTGTTCCCATGCAAAACAATCCATGTGAATCCATTCAGTGTTTTCTGTGATAAATTCCTTCATGAACAGGGCGGCGATGGTTGCGCCTGCTCTACCTTCACCGGTGCTGCTGAGGTCTGCGACTTTGCTGTCGATATCTTTACGGTAGCCGTGCCAGAGGGGGAGTTGCCATACAGGGTCGTCTACTTTGACGCTGGCGGAGGCGTCCTGAATTTTGCGTGCGGTTTTATCATGCGTGCAGAACATTGCGGGCAGATCGGTGCCAAGGGCTACGCGCGCGGCGCCGGTAAGAGTTGCAAAGTCAATCAGGAGCTCCGGGTTTTCCTCGCAGGCATAGGTGAGCGCATCGGCCAAAACAAGGCGGCCTTCGGCGTCTGTATTTCCGACTTCGACGGTCAAACCCTTGCGGCTGTTCAGGATATCAGAGGGGCGGTAGGCATTGCCGGAGATTGAGTTTTCAACGGCGGGAATGAGTACGCGCAAGTTTATTGGCAGCTCCAGGCTGATGATCAAATGTGCCAAACCCAGAACATGTGCCGAGCCGCCCATATCCTTCTTCATGGTTAGCATTTGCGCTGATGGCTTGATATCCAAGCCGCCCGTATCAAAGCATACACCTTTGCCGACCAGAGTGACTTTGGGGTGTTTTTTGTTTCCCCATGAGAAATCAAGCAGCCTTGGGCGTCGCGCGCTGGCGCGGCCTACATCGTAGATCATCGGGAAGTTTTGTTTGATCAACTCTTCGTCCTTGATAACATCTAATTTGAGCTTATGGGCTTTGGTCAGCATTTTTGCTGCAGCCTCCAGCTCATCCGGGCCCATATCATTGGCAGGGATATTGACCAAATCACGCACAAGGCATACGGATTCAACCATGGCCATGATACGCCCTGAGTTTTTCGGGGCGATCATGCCCACATGTTTGGTTGTTTTTTCCGGTTTTTTATAGAGTGTGAATTCGTAGGCGGCCCAGCCAAAGCCTGTGTGAAGGCGCTCGTGTGCCTCTTTTGTCAGTGAGCTCTGTTTTATTTCAAAGCTTGTTTCTTCTAGCATGGATTGAGAGAAGCGCAATTTTAAGGCGTCGTGCAGCTTGCTGCCGTCTTCATGGGTGGATTGTTTGCTGGAGCCAGCGGTTAGTGTTTCAATGCTGCCCTCTGTGTTGCGTGTTACAAAGATCTGACCTGTTTTAGCTTTAAAGCCTATTTGGGAGATCTCAGCCTGTATGCTTTTGCTTTGTTTTTTGAGCCAGGATGAAAAATGATCTTCTGTTACAATCTCAATAATTATATGGTTTTTTCGCTTTTTGGTGAGGAAGGGTGTAAAAAAAGATATGTCTTTGATGGTCATGGTCTCTGCTTTGTGTTTTTTGCTGCATTGTTATATCAAAAACGTGCGAAAAAGAAAGAAACAAAAGATGTTGCTTTTTTGTGTTATATCCGCCATAGAGTGAGATAGGTTTATAAGGGCCAGTAGCTCAGTTGGTTAGAGCAGTCCGCTCATAACGGATTGGTCGCTGGTTCAAGTCCGGCCTGGCCCACCAGTTTTCTAGACCATAGAATTCTGATACCCGGCGTAGAGGTTTTTTAATTTGTTACAAAGAGTTGAACTTTTAAGATACAGGTTCTTGAACAGCCAATCTATTCATTCACGTTTTGCAACATTTTAAAGGGCAAGTTCGGGCTCTGTATGCTCACGTTCGATGGTATAGCGTGATTTTGGAGGACATCCTCCTGCAAGCCTTAAGGCTTTTTGAAGTCTGGGGGCGTTTCTTTCTGAGTGTTGAGCCATTTCATGACCGATAAGGCGCACTGTTCTTCCGGAAAACATGCTGGCCGCGTCCACAGCTGTTATTATATCAGCTTTGCTCCATTTTTCTCGCAGAGCTTCGGCGCTTGCCATGGCTCCGGGGGCTATTCCCTTATGGAGAGCTATAGCCGATGTTGCGCCTGCCGTGATTAATGCTGTCATTGCTGTGGTGTGAATTAGCAAAATATCTTCGCCACTGTTGAAAACCAGGAAGCTTCCTCCTGTTGCTGCGCCTGCATAGCCCAGCCCTAGTGCCTTAGTGGCTTCTCCTGGCAGGCTTTCTGCCGGAACCAAGCCCATAAAATCAGCGGCCAATAAAACGGCAATTCCTGCTTTTGTGCCGTAATTCAATATAGGACGGTTTGTGATATAATTCGCACTGCGCTGCGCGTTGCGCAAACTCCACATAGTTTTATCCCATACATGATTTGCACCCAGAGATATCATAGCCCATGCGACCGAACCAAACGTAGCCTTTTTCTCGTCAGCTCCGACAAGGTGCATCGCATTATTTATACGGGCTGTAAGACGTTGCTCGCGGCCAATTGCAATTCCTGCCTCGCGTTTAGCGATGCGTTGTGCTCGCTCTTGCATTTCTTGCCCTGTCAGGGCATTGAAAATATCTGCTGTGCCTATCTCACGGAGCTGGAAGCCACTGAGCAGGCTCAGATGTTCTTCAAGACTGTCTTTTAGGGCAATGGCATTACCGTTTTTCTCGAATGAAGTTAAGGCCTGTCTTACACCATGAAGATGATACCTTATCATTGCATGATACCACGGTGTTCCTACGCCAATTTTTGGTGCCATGTGGTCTAGTTTTATTTCAAGGTCGTCGAGCGCGTCTTTTGCTGCGGCCAGATTTTGGTCTGTAAGATTGAATTTCACGCGAATACCACCAATTATGTCTGCAGCATCATGTGCCAGTTTAGTGGCCCCATCGCGGGACAAAAATTTTACATCCTTTCTGTGTTTGAACTGTCCGATTTTCATTGAAATATCGGCAAGGTCATGGGCTATTCCTGACCTGTCATCAATATCTGCTGTGCGGAAATGGCCCATGTCTCTGAATGTGTTGCTGTCTGCCACAAGCTTGTAGAGGCTGTCATGCACAGACCTTGAAGGTGCAGGTTCAGGAAGAAATGCTGGCGAAATCCCAAGGCTGCTGAATACTGCTGAGACCGCTTTGGCCGGAGCAAGAAGTATACGCCGCCCGAAATCGCCCAAAGGTTTGAGGAAGCTTACGCTCTCTTCATATCCTTCGTAGCCAATATCCCACCCTGTTTTAAAGGAAAAATTCCAAAGGCCTGCGTGAGTGATATTTTGAAGCCAGTTAACAACCATCAGATATGCCGTTATTGGTTTTATTGCCTGTCTTGCAGATTCAGTGAATAGGGAGCCCTGATTATCGTGCGTGGAAAGTTCAAAGAGACCTTGTGTGAAACCTGCAACTTTTCGATAGACATATTCCGTACCATCTACGATTGCAAGCGCCTGATCACCGACCAGTGTTCCGAAGACACAGTGTTTATACCAATCATATACTCCTGTTCCTTCGCCAGTATTATTTTTTACTTCGCCAAAATCCATGTGGCAACTGAAGGGGTTTTCAGTAGGCGGTGGACGGGGGGCGTCCTCGAATTCACTTGGTCCTTGTGCTAAAAAAGAATCAAACCCAAGATCATCAAGAAATTGTGTTTGATCAGCCGAATTGCCTAAGCTCTCACTGACTGCCTGTGTAACGCTAGTATCGCCCTTCGCGCTTAGCCAGATCATGTAGCTTGCCAACGCTGCTGTAGAGATTTGTGTAACTCTTGAATCCCTGAGGGAGTTTTTAATATCATCTACAAACTCACCACCGCCTTCCATTGCGGCGTCCATTGCCTGTGCGATAAGGCTGCCATCCTGTCCCAGAGATTTACGCATGATGCTGATGGTTTTTTGATAATGTTCGGGCAGATGCTCCTCGTTGATTTCAATACCCGTTATGCTTATGCTTTGGAGGGCTGCGCCGATTGAATCCATTTTGGTGTAAATCTCTGCCCGGATGTCACGGTCCTGATCCTTTCTGCCGGGAAGGAGCTTTTCGAGTATTCGATCTGCTCGAACAGAGCCTGTGTTTATAGAGGCTATTGCGTCAAGTGCGCGATCTAAGGTTTTAAAACTGCTGCGAGCCATAAGGGCGTAGGCGGCAATATTAAGGAGGTTAATGTTGTTTGGGCTGCCTTGAATTTCAGGCGTCGTATCCGTGAAAAGATAGGCAAGTCCTGTTGATGCTGCGGCAGTAGAGATTCCTAGAAAACGACTGCTCAGTGAATGGTTGTTTTGGTCGCCCGCTGCAGTTTTCATGCTTTCTGCGCTGATATTTGTGAATGATAGCAATTCATAATATTCATGTGCGAAGGCCTGTAACTCCTCGGGTGTAATTACTTCTTTATCCAGCAATTCCTCAATTTTGCTCCTCATATCAACATAGTCTGCCAGCGTGTCTTCAATCCAGCCTTCGTTTCTTCTGAAATGATGATAGTGCGCGAGTAATCTGCTCATGTGCGCGCCACTCAGGATTGATGTGAACGCGGTTGTCGCCTGCAGAATATATTTAAGAGTTCGGCGTCTTTCAGCATCATCAGATATATTTGATGATGCAACGCGCTGTTGAAACCTCGGGTTTTGTTTGAGTGCCGTGCAATCCTCTGCAATTCGTCTATCCCTTGCTTGGGAATTTTCTTCCTGTTTTATATTCTCTATCAAGGCGTTAATATTTTCTGCGCTCTGAATTTCTGAACATAGTTGTGAAAATTGATCTGGCGTGAGGATTACTTCGCGCTCTGTTTGTATATCTGATGTGTGATTGAGACCAAGTAACGACAAAAGATTATCCCTCAGGGTCGACTGATGTTCTCCGCTCAAGGCGTGCGTGTTGAGAAGGTGCGGGTGAACGGTTAGGACAAATCCGCGCGAGGGATCGAAGAATAATCCGGGTATTGTCTTTATATGTGTTTCTGGTGGATTTTTGGTGTCGAAGAGCATGGGGTGAGCCGAATGTCCGGTCTCATTATTTAGAACCCATGCATTTTTATCGCGGCGCTTGTTTTCCTCTTCTGCATGGCATTCGTCAGATTCTGATAATTCTGCCTTTACCACCGGTATATCCACGGATGCTGTTGTCAGAAAACGTAGCGCGTGGTGCGTAATTTTCCGGTGATCCAGCGCGTTGACTTCTCGTCTAAGAGCTTTATGTCTTTTACGTGCGTCATTAAGCTCATCATACTTTGCTGGAAAATTGCCTATTTCTCTCAATTTTTCATGATCTTGAATTGTTTTTGCGATGTCAGCTATTTCGGTTTCATGCTTTTGGGATATGGCGTGTCTTGTGGCAACACGTACCGGCTGATGAAGAAATTCGAGCGCATGAGCAAGAGTATTGAGATCCATTGAAAGACTTTTTTGTCTTGCTTCTGTGTGTGCAAGTATGAACCCTGGCAACATGTTGCGCGGATGCTGTTTGGGATCTCTTGAAAACAAATGATATGAACCTTCAGTTTCATCTATTCTCACATCAAGGTTATAAAGATTTAATGTCCTAATAAGGTGCGGTGGCAAGTCACTGCGTGCCCAAAAACCCAGAAGCCTTTTACCATTTTCTACATCTGATTCTGAGGCCAGTGATGTTTTTTCTTTGTCTGTTATCATTCTGGTTTATCCAAGCTCAATAGGTGGGTGTACTAGTGCTGCTGCAAATTTAGGGTTTACGCGGCCATCAGGTGCGGCGGATGCATATAATCTATCTGGTTCAAGGGATCGTATTATAGACACTGCGCGCTTGACTGCATTGGCCATATCTTCACCACTCAGGGAGTGTGCATCTCTGAGGTGCTTAAGGAGCTCTTCATGTGTCATGAGGTACTCTACGAGCTCATAACTTTCCTCCTTCAATCCTCTTTGCTCTAACAAGGTTTCTAGTTCATTTCTGGCTGCGGTGTTACCACCGCGGGCTGCGGAAATGCGCTCGTTTATATAAGCAGCACCATGTTTATCTCTCAAAACATCCAGCATCACTTGCAGGCGCGTGCGTGTTTCGTAATTCAGCCGATCATTTGGTTGTGGTTTTCTGGGATCACCAGCATTAAATCTATAGGCTTCCTGATGGATGTCGGTTATGAAGGCAAGTGTTGGTAGCCCATTCATAAAGTAACCTTTTTCTGGCGAAGCATCTATTCTGCCCAAGTTATCGGCGTTTAAATCTACTTTTACAATTCTTTCAACTTTTTCTCGAACAATAACTCTTATTTCAGCTGTGAATTCATTGCCTGTTCCTGCAACCTCATAGTTTCTCTGAACGTCAAAAAAATCTTTAACTGGATTAGGACCAGCTTTTGCGGCGTCTAACAATTGTACGAATTGGCGGGGAGTAACGAGTGTTCGGCCCGTATCACCAGATTGTTGTGCAAGGCCAGGAGAAGACACGCCAGTAAAGACAGCTGCGGCTGCGGTTGTGGTTAAAAATGTTCGTCTGGAAAGTGGAGCACTCATGATAATAACTTTCGTTGATAATATACGCTTGACATTGATAATGATTCTTATTACTAATTGTCAATAGGAATTATTATCATTTAGATTGGAAATATAATGTCAAGTGCACTAAATAGTATGGGTTTATCAGGCCTATTTAATTTTGAATCCCATCTTAAATATATTGGCCGCGCTATTGTTATCGGAGCCATTGGATACGCTGTTTGGCATACGGGTATTGCCGCACCTCTTATTGAGGCTGCAACGCCTTGGATAACTGATGGGCTGCGCTTTTTACAGATTGATCATGTTTTTTCTTTTGCAGCATCCCTGATTCCTGATTATGCCGGAGAAACTGTTATATCTGATAGTCTTACAGATTCAGGAATCACATCAGGGGGTATCTCTGGGGCTCTTGATGCATATCTTGATCATGATTAAGGAGCTGTAGCAGATAATCAGCCCATATATTGATTAACCCATTGTTTAATTTGTCTTAATTGTACTTTCGGGGGCGGGTTATTAAATCGCCATTCGCATTGATATGATTTTTCTGATCGACAAAAATAGCCGAGTTATTGATCCGGTAGTGTTTGAACTTTGAAACGTCCAGAACATTATACCCGCGCCAGCAATCTGCATGAATAATAGAATCAGGTTGCACACGCTCTTGAATGATCGGCATCAGTCCTCAGCCTAATTATGGATCACACAAAGAACAGCTAAAAACGCTCAAGCAATGGTGCAATTTATAACTTATCTGCGACAGCCCCTATTTTTCTATAATCAAGGGAATGGGATTTGATGATGAAGCAGAAACGCTCTAGCGAATCACAGATCATGATGATATTTTATATGAATGCATTTTCAAAAACGCCATACTGTGATAGCGTATAAAAATATTCGTGTGTAAATCTACTTTTTCAAAATTTTTTGGTATTTTTTTTACAAGATCATTATATCTTATCTCGGACAGACAATGAGCTCAAAAGAATTTGGCTCATACAAACATTAGGAAGAAACCCATGAAAAAAAATAATATCTTACGCCTGCTTTCAATTTCAACAATGGCTGTTTTATCAACACAAGCATTAGCCGCGGGCGAAGATTTTGAAGTTTCTGCTAATGTCGGCTTCGTATCAGAGTATTCATTCCGAGGAATTGCACAGTCAGATGAGCAGCCTGCAGTACAAGGAGGGTTTGACGTTGCACATTCATCTGGCCTTTACGCTGGTGTATGGGGATCAAACGTAGATTTTAATGATGACGACCAGGCTCATCTAGAGGTTGATTTATACGCAGGGTACAGCGGATCATTCAAAGGCTTAAGCTATGATTTGGGAGCCATATATTATGCCTACCCGGGCGCTGACGACAGTCTCGATTATGACTTTTACGAACTGTCTTTTGCTCTAGGGTATGATTTTGAAATTTTCTCAACATCGGCGTCTGTCAACTATTCTCCTGAGTATTTTGGCAATAGCGGCGATGCGCTATACTATGCTGCAAATGTTGATGTACCTTTGGTTTATGACATCACATTATCAGGTCATGTTGGATATCAAACCATCGATGATAATGACGCATTCGGCGTCCCGGATTACACCGACTGGTCTATAGGTCTTGGCTATAATCTGAAAGGTTTTGATATTTCATTGGCTTATATTGACACGGACCTTGATGAACCCAGTGAATGTTCAGACGGCTGCGCCGAGCGTATAATTCTTAGTGTTTCAAGAAGTTTCTAAGTCTGTAATTATTTAAAAATAAAAAAGGCCTAATCTCATGTTTTTAAAAAAAATAAAACTCTCAAAAAAACTTCCTCTTATTATGACGAGCTTGGCTGCCTTTGCCGTAATTATAACCTCAGGGTTAATTTTCAAAGGCGCGTACAAGGAAATAACAAGGCAGCAGGGAAATAAACTGATTGCATTAGAGGCCTCTCGTTCATCCGCTTTGATGTCATACCTAGACTCTATTCGCCAGGATTTGTCCTCTCTCGCATATAACGAATATGTCTTCAGCGCCCTTATGGATTTCCGCATTAGCTGGGAGAGATTGCCGGAGGAAAATGAGGCGGTTCAAACCGGAGGACAGTCTGATTACCTTCGGAAACTTTACATTAACGATAACGATAATGGCCTTTCTAGTGTAAACGGGAATCCAAACAAGACAGGTTCAAAACATCTCTGGGACGGCGCAGATGATGGCTCCATGTATAGCCTTGCGCACAAAAGATATCACCCCTGGTTCAGACATTTCCTTGTCCAGCGTGATTATTATGACATCTTCCTTTTTGATCCAAATGGAAACTTAGTCTACAGTGTTTTTAAGGAGCTCGACTATGCAACAAACATGTATAATGGCCCCTACAAGGATACGGATTTAGCAAATGCATTTCGTGCAGCAGTAGAAAACCCAGAAAAAGATAACCAATCATTTTTTGATTTTAAAGCCTACGCACCCAGTCATGGTGTTCCGGCTAGCTTTATTTCACAGCCCATACTATTTCCCGCTGGCACTAAAAACGAAGGAAAATTAGCAGGCGTTCTGGTTTTCCAAATGCCGATAGCACGTATTAATGCCCTTATGCAGATAAGCAGTGGACTAGGTAAAACAGGGGAAACCTATATTGTAGGTGAAGATGGCTACATGCGAAGCAATTCGCGCTTCTCAAAAGAAGGGGAAACAACAATTCTTAAGACAAAGGTTCCTGACGACGTTATTAAGAATGCCTTATCTTCAACTGAAACAAACGAAGAAAATTCTACAACTGTTCAAATTGTTGATGATTATCGTGGCGTTCCTGTAATGTCAGCCTACAAGCTTGTTGAATTTTTAGGTACGAAATGGATAATTCTAGCAGAGATTGATAAAGCAGAAATAATGGAACCAATCAATAATTTGGCAACATACACCATTATTGAGGTTATTATATTACTCTCAATTATCACAGCTATAGGCATATACGCTTCACGAACTATCATTAACCCCATAACAAGCATGTCCAGTGTAATGCAAAAACTTGCAAAAGATGATTTCGACGTTGAAATTCCCGGAACTGATCGCAGTGATGAAATTGGTGATATGGCGGCCTCCGTTCAGGTCTTCAAAGAAAACGGCATGGAAGCTAAGCGCCTTCAGGCTGAACAGGAAATATCAAAACAACGTGCGGAAGAAGAAAAAGTTAAAATCATGAACGACATGGCTAATCAGTTCGATGAGCAGGTCGGCAGTACTATTCAGAGCCTTTCTGTCGCGGCAGAAGAGCTCCAGCAGGCCGCCCGCAATATGGAGGGCACGTCTAATCAGACACAGCAAGCAAGTACGTCAGTCGCAGCCTCTGCAGAGGAAACCAGTGTAAACGTATCAACTGTGGCTTCTGCAACTGAGGAAATGACCGCTAGTGCTCTTGAAATTTCCAAACAGGTATCTGATGTTGCCTCTAAAGCAAATATGGCATCAACAAGCGCGCATTCAACCAGCCAGAAAGTGAACGAGCTTAATAAACTTGTTGAAAGCATCGGCGAAGTTGTTGGGGCAATTCGCGATATCGCTGATCAAACCAACCTCCTTGCTCTAAACGCCACAATCGAAGCCGCACGCGCAGGAGAAGCAGGTAAAGGGTTTGCCGTTGTGGCCGAGGAGGTTAAAAAACTCGCGACAGAAACTGGGCAGAAAACTGATGAAATCGAGTCACGTATCGCCGATATTCAAAGCGCGACAACACAATCTGTAAGCGCAATGAAAGAAATTATTGCACACGTAACAGATATCGATAGCGCCTCGGCTGGTTCTGCTGCTGCTGTAGAGGAGCAAAACTCTGTCATTCAGGAGATCACACGCAACATTTCAGAGGTATCGGAAGCCGCTAAGCAGGTCGCAAGCTCCATCGGAAGCGTTCAAACCGCGGCCAGCGAAACAGGCGAAGCGTCACAAATGCTTAAATCCTCTGCTAGCAATATCTCTCAGCTCTCAACAAGCCTAAGTACATCCGTAGAGAGCTTCCTGAAGAAAATCAGAGAAGGTTAAATCAAAACACAAATTATTATAGAAAATAATTGCATTTTTCTTCATTTTTTGTATAAGATCACTAAATCCAGTTAAACAAAAAGGTATAAGTCCATGACAAAATTTAAGTTTATCGCATTATTTACCGCATCAATCGCATTTTTTTCCTTCGCAGCAGCAAGCCTTCAAGCTGAAGAATCAAGCCCAAAGGTTAGTTATGCCAAGAAAAAACAAGGCGGCGTGCCTTTTTCAAACAAAGAAGAGAGCGCTGCATCAGAGCAAACAGCTGAGCCTTCCGACATTGAACCCGCAGCCGGCGCAGCTGATGTTCAGGATGAAAAAAATGAAACCAGCCTGGCAGATGATCTAAAACTTCCCCGTAAATAAAAACGGCAATATGATATAGTAACTCTTTGGTTGGCGCATGCGGCAAGCTGGCGACCAGAGGTGATGTGTTCATTGCAAATAACGTTTACATTGATAATTTCTAGGTTGTTTTTTAGCAAGAGAATGATTTTTCTATGAGCCTGAGATCTGGTGAGTACGGGGGAAAGAAGAGCTGGGTGGCGGCTAAAGAGCCGTAACACATACGCGCAGCCGGAAATGATGTGCGCGGGCATCGGTTGCCGGAACTCTCCCCGTTAACCTTATGGCATTTGGGCGCCTAGCTATACTGGCGGCAGGCATGAAGTTCAAATGCACTTTCGTCTGCATAGACGATGGCTTTTCCGCTTGGCGCATAATTATACCAGCTTTTTAAAAACTTGCGCTGTCTCTTTTCATAGCGCTCAGCCTCTTTATATAGCCATGTTTTTTTATGCGTTACATCCATCTACTTCAACGCCTTGGAAAATCGTCGATGGATGAACGCCAACGCTTTTCCTCTCATAGGCGGCGATGATCCGCCAACTCAATCAGCCAAGCATCAACGCGCTCCCCAAGCAAGGCAGCTTTTGAAGATACGCGCTAAAAATCCCACTGTGCACGGAAGTTATATAATGTCGGATCATCATTCGCGACAGACGCATGTTCATCTGTATCAATCGAGACAATATTCCCCATCAAACGTACGTAATCTGTAAGGTGCCAGTTTAAACCAAGCGTTAGCGTATCAGCTTCGCCACCCGTAATACCGGCGCTGACATCGTTAAGGTCAGTGTTTGCATATGCGCCCACGATTTCCCAGGCGCCTGCACCACCGCTGCTTAAGCTAAAGGGGCTAATAGGCTTAACGCGGTCGAATTTGCCGGTGCTGGCTTTATAGGCGCGCTGTTCACCCGTGATAAACCAACCAGCCTGAGCAAAATATCCGTTAAATTCAGCATCAGCATTGCCGCCACTTCGATCTACTTCGGTGTTGAAATATTCGCCCTGGAACGTAAATGGGCCAAAGACTGCACCTAGCTCCAGGTTGTAGACGTTGACTGAATCAACTGCTGCAAAATTACCTGTATCAATTATGTTTGTACCATCTCCAACGGGTCGAGCGCGGAATCTTACATTTCCAGTGGGGCGTCGGTGACTAACCCCTGCGCCGAGATGAAGAACGTTTTCGGACTCTTCATTCATAAGAGATAAAATATTTGTAGTCACACGGCCATCAACGCTGATATCTTCGTCGTCGTCAGTGTCTGCGTTGCCACCTTCTTCGTTAAATACTCCAAGGCCCCAGGACCATTTCTCACCGCCCCCAAGAAGATTAGCACCAATGATTTCACCTCGCGTGAAAGCATTGGTTGCTGTTGAACGTTCCATTGTCATGATGTAATTGGAACTCGTGTTATTTTCAAAGCCAAAGGATGGCTTGTGATGGCCGAGCTTAATATCTGCTATATCAAGACCTGTGTAGGTCAAACTGACATCCTTAAGAGCAACGTCTTCTTCAGCAAAATCAATTTCTGTTTTATATTCAAAGTCCTCGCCCAGATTACCCTTAAAACCAAGTCGTGCGCGACGAAGATTTCCATTACTGGCGCGATCCGAGGCATCATCATCAAAATGGGATACATCAAAGTGAACACGGCCAAAGGGCTGGAAAGAATATTGCCCATCGCTTGACTCGATTTTAGGAGATGGTTTCATCGTAATTTTTATATCACCCTGAACCTCGCCTGCTGCGGGTTTGATATTCGCCAGCGTCGTTGCAGTTTCAACAGAGGCTTGCTTTTGTGCTTTTAGCTCGCTCTCCTGACGTTCAATAATTTCATTTTGCTTTTCAACGACCTCTGAAAGATTCTGAACTTGCGCTGCCAGTTGTCGAAGCTGTGCTTGAATTTCATCCATGCTAATTTTCTCAGCCGCTGACACTGCGGAAGTGTGTAGCGATAGTGTTGCTACGCTTGCTAATAATAAAGCTTTTTTGAACATGATGTTCCCTTTCCTAAAAAAACTTGTTCGGGTTTAGGAAAGCACATTATTGCTATCGATAATCATTTGCAAATGAAAAAGTGAGTCTTTTTAGAAATTTTAGGGGCTGTACCAGATAACTGAAAAAAGTTACTGGTATGGACATGAGAAAAAGCAGATTAAGCAATGGTGCAATTTATAACTTATCTACGACAGCCCCTTAAAAAAACATTTCGATTGGTATGCGCAGTGAAAATAAGAGGAAACTCAAGTATCCTTGTAGAATGAGCGAGGGATTTTGAGGTCATAGTCTTCTTCTTGTTATAGTAGGTTTTACATTGCTTTTTTAAGTTTAAGCACTTGAATTCTATAATTCTGCATACTACAGTCAGCTTGGATTTATCTGCAGGAAAGTTGGGCTCGAAATGAGCTTAAAGAAGGTATCAGGAGACGTGGCTGAGTGGCTGAAAGCAACGGTTTGCTAAATCGTCATAGGGTTTATTACTCTATCGAGGGTTCGAATCCCTCCGTCTCCGCCATTTACTCAAAATAATAAAGTCTCTCCCTTTGCATCACTATAGCGCAAAAGCCCAGAAAACATAAGGGTTCGCAGAGGATTTGAGTATCACTAAAATCATTTTTACCATACCACCAACGCCCATTATTATCTCCAAACAACCCATTTTCTCCGGCCTTAAACCCACCAGACAAAATTTTAGTAGGACTGGATTTCTTGAGTATTTCTGCGGCTTTGCGGGCGCATTCCGTTTTCGTGTTTTTAACGCAAGAGTCCCTAGTACAGAGAACGCACTTTAGAATTAACGTTTATCCACTATAACGCGGATAAGCGCGGCCACGTATTCTGCATGTGCCTCTGCCATTTCAAAGAAATCTGGCTTCCCACTCGACTTCCTGACCTCAATGCCGTTCCGGTAAAGCACCGTTTGAACGACACGCCCCATTGTGATGTTTGCTGATTGCTGGGATCCGTCAAAAACGATCTTTTTGTTGGTAACGTAGAGGCTCCCCTCGGACATAGGGGTTTGCTCTCCTCTTTTGAGCTGCGCCCAAACAGCCGGAGCCTGAAAATAACATTCTTCATCCCCCTTAAGCAAAATAGGCGCATCAATAACACGCAGGGCAAACGTGCCACTATTCTCGTACTCCCAGAGGTCTCGGAATACTTTAAGCTCGTCCCCGAACTCTTCATTGATTTGCAGCTTTTCGGCGATGGCACTTAGTTCCCGCTCATCATCGGGTGAAAATCTCCGCGCGGTTTCTATACGTTTTATGACGGGTTTTATCCGGCCTTCAAAATCTTTGTGGCGCAGCTTTTCAACATAGGAATCCTTAATGCCGAGCGCTTCCGCTGTTTTCTCTAAATCAGACGCTTCCTGCTCTGTTAAAACGCCGTCTTCCAGAGCCATGATCATCTCTTTTTTGTACAGCTGTTTTTTTGAAAACGGATTTAAAATTGACGGGTCAAATGCGATTTTTTCAAACTGCGCACGGAAGAACGCTCTGATCGGTGGAATTGAGAAACAGCCAAGAGCAAAAACCCCAAGGAAAATCTGAAAGTCGGCATCGTCACCGATGAGACTTCCAAAAGCAGCCAAGAACAGGACGACCCCAAACAGCCACTGGAGGGCAAGCCATGTAAAATGTTCGATTTTTTTTCGGATCCGGCCTGCGCCCATAAAATACTCCTCAATGCTTTATCCATTTTTTATAGTGTAACAATAAAAAAAAGGCCATAGGCTGGCCATAGATAGGGAGAGTGTGCTGGCTGGGGAGTTTACAGGCTATTTTGAACAAAGCCGTACTCCTGCCGCTGTTTTGCCCAAGAAAGCGGGATGTCCTCCATCTGGGAGAGTGTTAGAGAATATGGCTGTCTGCCGTTCAATATTGCCTCAGTGATATCCGGCGCGAGATCGACCAGCTTAATGATCTTTTGCACATAAGTAGCCCGTATGCCTTCGCGCTCTGCGATCTGCCATGTTGATTCCACTTTTTCTTTTTCCAGTTTGCGGCTCCAGTCATGGGCGCGAACAATGGCCTTGATTAAGGCGTGGTCATATTTAGGCTCCTGCAGCTTGATTAGATCGTTTCCATTGGGCGCTTTGATATATTTGCGCGCGCCCCGTTTTGCAAAACTGATCGGTATTTCCAGCGCCACTGGTGTTTGGGTTGTCAGCTTATCGGCATCAAAGGATAGATCCGGTTTTAACTCCTGTATCAGACCGACTAGTCCCAGAGGCAGAAAATGGATGAGCAGCCTGTCGGGATGCAGCACAATTTTATCAATAAGCAGCTGCGTGATCCGTGCTTGCTCTATCGGGAAAAGCGCCTTCCACACAGCCGCAAATTCATGCACGACCGTTTTGAGTGCCGGAATACTGAGATCGTTTTCATCAAGCTTCAGCATTTGCGCAACCCACTCGGCATTGATTAAAAGCCGCCCAAGCCGATCCAGAATAATCTCCTCAATTAAGGGCGCAGAAATCGTTTTGACCGGACAGGTTTTTGCGCCTTTTTTGATGGATTCCATGCTCACATAATAGCGGTAAACCTTGCTGTTTTTTCTTTGGGCGCTCGGTGTCATGGAATAGCCGTTCGGGTTTTCTAAAATGCCTTTGAGCAGATACGGTCTGTCACCGTTCTCCGATACTTTGGGTCGGCTGCTCTGATTGCCACTCAAAAGCGCTTGAACATTATCCCAGAGCTGCTGCTCTATGATCGGCTCGTGCAGACCGTCATAAATCTTTTTGACAGCCTTATGCTCAATTTTACCGATGTAAATGGGGTTGTTTAAAATCCGGTACACGCTGGATTTTGCAAAATCCTTGGGCGCGTAATGCTTGCCGGACTTTGTGATCCACTCTTTGGTTTTGTGACCCTTGGCTTTCAAATCAGCCAGCAATTCGTTCATGGCTCCTAATTTCAGGTAGCGGCTAAAAATATAATGCACAGTCTCTGCCTCGTGCGCATTGACCTCCAGCTTGCCTTCGACCGCGTTGTAGCCCAGCGGCACATTGCCACCCATCCACATGCCCTTGGCTTTGGAGGCGGCAATTTTATCGCGGATCCGTTCGCCTGTTTGTTCCATTTCAAATTGAGCAAAGGATTGCAGCACATTGAGCATTAAGCGCCCCATGGCTGAATCTGTGTTGATGTGTTGGGTGACAGATACAAAGGAGACTTTGTGTTCTTCAAACAATCGGATCAGGCCGAGGAAATCGAACATGGAACGTGACAATCGGTCAATTTTATAAACGACCACAATATCGACCTTGCCCGCCTTGATATCCTCTATCAATCTTTGCAGCGCCTCACGCTCCGTGGTGCCGCCTGAAATACCGCCATCATCATACCGATCCGGCAAGAGCTGCCAGCCCTCTCCCTGCTGGGACATGATATAGCTTTCTCCTGCATCGCGCTGCGCATCCAGAGAATTGTATTCTTGATCCAACCCGTCTTCGCTGGATTTTCTGGTGTATATCGCGCAGCGTTTTTGAGCCTGTGTGTTCATTCCATCTCCCTTACGTTAATCCAAAGAACTTCGGTCCCGACCATCGCGTTCCGGTTATGACGCGGGCGACTTCCGAAAGGCTGTTATAAGTAACATTGCTGTATTCAAAGCCGTGCGGCAGCACCGTGACCCGATGCTCTATGCCTTGATGCTCCCTGACCAATTGTGTCCCGACCGGAGGCAGCGCCCGCGTCTTTTTTGCGAACGTGTCCGATCGACGTTTCAATTCCTGAATTCTGCTTTGCGCCTGTTGTGATAACCCGCCAAAAGCCAGCTCTTGAATGCGGTAAGCTAGACGCCGGATCATATATGTTTTGTTGGTGCTTTGAGGCGGGCTATCAAACATGCCGTCCCACATCTCACGCAGCTCTTCATATTCCATCTTAGGTAAGGCTGCGACTTGCTTTAAAACTGTTTCACTCATCGGGTTTCTCCATAACGTCTTTTGTCCATGGACGCTTCCCTTGGCACTGAAGTCCAGTCGAAAATTCATTTAAATTATTGTTTTTCCAGCTTTGTTCGCGTCTCTGCGCGTGTATCCGCTGACAGCCGCG
Organism: uncultured Micavibrio sp.; assembly: GCA_964351365.1. Lineage (GTDB taxonomy): Bacteria > Pseudomonadota > Alphaproteobacteria > Micavibrionales > Micavibrionaceae > UBA1672. The sequence continues at coordinate 52,243 of CAYGNP010000012.1, read as the reverse complement.
CAAAAGGATCTGCGCTATCTCTGTGATGCGCTGCTCTGTGGTCATCGCGCGTGGCGGGGTTAAATTCATGCTGACGGCCTTTCTTTAAAAGTTCCGTCAACCAATTTAAAAATTTTGTTTGTGGATGAATCAGGGGGGTAGTCAGGGGTGCGGTGGTGAAATGCAGGGATTTGGCGGGGATTTTAAAATTGTGCCTTCCCTTTTTATCCACAATCATGCATTGTATAACTATACAAGAACAAATGGCGAACACTATAGTATGTTTTGCTGATATGCAGACTATAGCAAACTCTATAAAGGATTGCCAGTGTTGAGTAAAACGTGTGGAGGACAGGCACATGCTGGATACCCGTGAAAGAACGGCTTACACGCTGCAGGAGACAGCGGATCAATGTTACATCTCCAAATATGATGTCAAGGATTTCGCGCTCCACGGCAAGATCACTGCGCATGTTTGGATCCCCCTCACATTGATCGAAGAAAGCCAGGAGGTGACGATTGATAATCGCGTCTTGATAGAAACAAAAGAAAAATCGTTTGAAGGCTACATTCCTTTGTATGCAACTGACGTTAGAAAACTTATAAAATACGAAAAAGTAAATATCCGTTATTTTCCAGGCAAAGATATTGGCGTAAAAATTCATTTAAGACCTGGCACTCCAGACGTTGAAGTCTTTAAAAGAGATATCGTCATATTAAAAGAAGATTTAACCAGTTTGCAGGAGCATCTTGGCATGGCCGTAACAAAATCAACAAAAGGCGTAAAACTTGGTCAATTCAAAAAATTCATGAAAGACCGGAATATGGACATCGCCGATGTTGTTGGCGCAGTTACTTCTGTGGGGGCAAGGCCATTAACCGCCGAGAAACCTGCCAGTTATGACGAGCTTTATCAAAGCGTCTATTTCAAAGGTGAGCATTATAGTTTTGGCGGCGTACAAGCAAATATAATCAAACAGTTACACGAAGCTGCTGTGAAAGGACATGAGCGTGTCCACTTTAAGATTTTACTTGAGAAGTCTGGCGCACAGAGCATGTATATGCGCGATGTTTTCAAAAGCAAACCAAACTGGCAGAAGCTTATTCTGAGTGATAAGCGCGGTTATTACTGGCTCCATGAGCAATTTGTCCTCACGCACACGATGTATGACGACGATCCCCAGCAAATCCCTAACTAATCCCCCTCCGGCTCCCTCACCGCATCCCAGGGTCATCATGTCTTAAATAAATCAGTCTCAAAAGCGTTGCATCAAAACGCGAAAGGAGACTGTAACAATGAACCATAATGACAATGACGGCTTAAGCGCAGCCGCAGGAAAGCGCCCCCCTCAAATAGATATCGCCACAATAAAGCACATGCCCATCGGCGATATCATGCAAATGAAACCCGCCGTTTTACTAACCCTTGTTCGTCAGGCCGATGACGATTTACGCCGCGCCAAGATGGTAAAGGACTGGATACAAGGCATTCTGGCAGAAAAATATAGTGATCAAGCCAAAGTAATGCGAGAGCAGCTTGGCAAAGACACTGGAGCCGTTCGTTTAGAAGATGACGGAATTACGGTTGTCGCCGATCTTCCTAAAAAGGTCGAATGGGATCAGAAAAAGCTCTCCGCTACCATCGAAAAATTACTTGATGAAGGCTGGAATATCCAGCAGTTGGCCACACAGACATTCAAAGTTTCAGAGCGCCAATTCAACGACTTGCCCTCTGGCGTTCGCAGCATGTTTGAAGACGCGCGAACAATCAAAGTCGGCAAGCTTTCATTCAAACTTGAAGACCCGGCAGAAAAAGCTGCAGAACAGGATGGCAAAAAATGAGCCTCCCCATCATCTCAGCCGATGAACGCCTCAAAGAAACACGCGGCATTAAAGGCGTCATCTTTGGCAAGTCCGGCATCGGTAAAACCTCACTTTTATGGACGCTTGAAGCTGACAGCACGCTTTTCATGGATATGGAGGCTGGCGATCTAGCCATTGAAGGCTGGGCTGGCGATTCTATTCGCCCGCGCACATGGCAGCAATGCCGTGACTTCGCTGTGTTTATCGGCGGGCCCAATCCGGCCTTGCGCGATGACCAGCCTTACAGCGAAGCCCATTATAATGCTGTATGCGAAAAATTCGGCGCGACCGACACGCTCGATAAATACGAGACTGTCTTTATCGACAGCATCACTGTCGCGGGTCGGCTTTGCTTTCAATGGTGCAAAGGCCAGCCGCAAGCTTTTTCAGAAAAGACAGGCAAACCGGACACGCGTGGTGCGTACGGCTTGCACGGACAAGAAATGATTGCGTGGCTGACGCATCTCCAGCACACACGCGACAAAAATATCTGGTTTGTCGGGATCCTCGACGAGAAGACCGATGACTTCAATCGCAAGATTTTCTTGCCTCAGATTGATGGGTCGAAAACCGGACTAGAGCTTCCTGGCATCGTTGATCAGGTTGTCACCATGGCAGAAATCCCAGCGGATGACGGTAGTGCTTATCGTGCTTTTGTAAACCACACGCTCAACCCATACGGATTTCCTGCCAAAGATCGCTCCGGTCGGCTGGAGGCTCTCGAAGAACCTCACCTCGGCAAACTCATGGCCAAGATCAAAGGCCCTGCCATAGCTGCGCCGGAGCGACTCTCCCATTCCATACCAGAAACTACATCACCACAAAACCAAACCCAAAAAGAGAAGGAAGAAAACAATGAATGATCAATCATCATGGAGTGATTTTAACAGCGCCGAAGAACAACGCAGCTATGACGTTATTCCGAAAGGCACCGTCGCGCCTGTGCGCATGACCATTAAACCAGGCGGGTTTGACGACCCAAGCATGGGCTGGACTGGCGGCTATGCCAAGCGCAACGATACGACAGGCGCAATTTATCTTGATTGCGAATTCGTGATCACAGACGGGAAATTTGCCAAGCGTAAAGTGTGGAGCCTGATCGGGCTGCACTCCCCCAAAGGCCCCGAATGGTCAAATATGGGCAGATCATTTGTCAAAGCCATTCTGAATTCAGCAAGAGGCATCGACCCGAAGGACAATTCTACCGAAGCTCAAAATAAACGCCGCATATCCGGCTTTGCCGATCTCGATGGCGTTGAATTTCTGGCGAAGATTGATGTCGGCAAAGATGGTCGCGGTGACGATAAAAACGAAATCCGCAATGCTGTTACACCGGATCAAAAGGATTATCAGGGCTTTGTCGCTGCTGGCGGTCACGCTATGCCGCAGAACCAACATCCTTATGCACCATCGGCACAATCGCAGGAGCAATCCGCTCCGGCACCCGCCGATCCTAACAAGCCTTCCTGGGCGCAATAACCCTTAAAAATTTGAGAGAATTACGATGATTTTAAGGCCACGCCAAAAGGCGTTCGTGGAGTGCTGCGTCAACGCGCTCCACGAACACGGGAACACGCTTGGGGTTGCACCGACCGGAGCCGGAAAAACAATCATGCTTTCCGGCGTGGTTGGGGAGCTTCTAAAAAATGGTGCGAACAAAGCTTGCGTTCTTGCGCACAGGGATGAATTGACCGAGCAAAACAATGAGAAGTTTTTGCGCGTCAATCCGTCCATTTCCACATCCGTGTACGATGCCAGCACCAAAAGCTGGGATGGCGATGTGACGTTTGCCATGGTGCAGACGCTTTCGCGTCAAGCATCCGTTGATAAAATGCCGCCTCTTGATTTGATCGTGGTGGATGAAGCGCATCATGCGGCGGCAGAGAGTTATCAGCGCATTATCAATCAAGCCTATGACACCAATCCGAATTTAAAATTGTTCGGCGTAACAGCCACGCCCAATCGCGGCGATAAAAAAGCACTGCGCCCGATTTTTTCCAATGTCGGCGACCAGATATCCATTGCCGAGTTGATTGCCTCCGGCCACCTCGTCAAACCGCGCACCTTCGTGATCGATATCGAAGGGACACAGGAAAAGCTGCAGTCCGTGCGAAAAACCGTTGATGACTTCGATATGCGCGAGGTTGAGGCCATTATGAACAAGGCTCCAATTAATCAGGCCATTGTCGATCATTGGCGCAAACATGCTACCGACCGGAAAACGGTTATATTTTGCAGCACCGTCGACCACGCAGCAAAAATCAAAGAAACCTTCGCCGTTAACGGCATAGAAACAGCCTTTGTCCACGGAAAATTAAGCAGCAATGATCGTCAAAGAGAGCTGGAGAGCTTTACTAAAGGCAGCGCCATGGTCATCGTCAATGTGGCGGTTTTGACCGAAGGATGGGATTACCCGCCCGCATCATGCGTTATCCTCCTACGCCCCAGCTCGTACAAATCCACCATGATACAGATGATCGGGCGCGGTCTGCGCACGGTCGATCCGGCTGAATACCCTGGCATCGTCAAGACTGACTGCATCGTGCTGGATTTTGGCACCTCATCCCTCATGCACGGATCCTTGGAGCAAGGCGTTGATCTCGAACCCTTCAAAGGTGAAGGTGATGCCCCGACAAAAGAATGCCCCGATTGTGAAGGCATTGTTCCGGCCTCTGCCAATGAATGCATGCTTTGCGGATTCAGCTTCCTTGAAGAAGACGAGGAAGAAACCGAAGGCGATGAAGAACAAGGCCACAGCGCGGATTTAGACAATTTTGTTATGACCGAGATCGACCTCTTCAAAGAGTCATCGTTTCTCTGGGTCGATGCCATGGATGACAATTCCGCATTGATTGCCAACGGCTTTAAGGCATGGGCCGGTGTTTTCTATCTGGACGGAAACTGGTACGCGGTCGGCGCTGCGCAAACAGAAAAAGCGCGGCTCTTATCCATTGGTGAGCGACTGGTTTCTCTTGCCGCTGCCAATGACTGGCTCAATCAATATGAAAGCGATGCATCGGCGCACAAATCAAAGCGTTGGCTTGAACAAGCCCCTACCGAAAAGCAGCTCGACATTTTACCACATAAATACCGGATGGATTATAGCCTGACGCGCTACAAAGCCTCCGTTCTCATCACATTCCAATTCAACCGCAAGAAAATCCGCGACCTCGTCTTTAACGCGGCGAAAGGACGCTCTGCATGACCGTTTTATGTGCCATTTGCAACAGAAAATCGCGCGGCTTCGGCTGGTTTAACCCGCTTTTCAAAATTTTTGACAAGCGCAAAGACAAAACGCGCCGGAGGTTTTGCTCGATGGAGTGCATGAACCGCTGGGCCGCATTCATGAAAAAGGAAGGATTCACCATGATCGACCCCACCAAACAAGAAAAAGAGGCAATGACGGCCACGATCCAGCCGCTTGCTGAGTATGTGACCGAGATCGGTATGCACCGCGCCCTGCAGGATTACGCCCGCGATGAGATTCTAACCATGATCGAGGTCGTGATCACTGGCTATCAGGATTATTTGTTCGCCCACTTCCCCGACAATCAACCTAAACCAAAGAAGAAACGCTGATGCTGGACTTCAACACACGAGAAACATTCGCCGATAAAATTAACCATCGCATTGATACGGCGCTGACCACTGAAAATGGACTGCAGGAGCCGCGTGATTATCTCGGCGCGTCCAGACTTGGCGTCGAGTGTGATCGAGCGTTGCAATACGAATATCTCAATACTCCCAAAGACGATGGGCGCAATTTTAACGGAAGAACGCTGCGGATTTTTGCGGCTGGCCATGTTTTCGAGGATCTGGCCATTGAGTGGCTGCGCAAAGCTGGCTTTGAAATATTCACCGAAAAACCGGATGGGTCACAGTTTGGGTTTTCAGTCGCCAAAGGCCGGATCCGTGGCCATGTTGACGGAATTATCACCAGCGGCCCTGCGGAGCTGGGGCTTTCATATCCAATGCTCTGGGAGTGTAAATCCCTAAACAATAAATCGTGGAATGACACCGTCAAAAAAGGCGTGGCGCTATCCAAGCCCGTATATGCCACGCAAATGGCCATTTATCAGGCTTATATGGAGGGTTCGATTGAGGGAATATCTCAAAACCCAGCCTTTTTTACGGCCATAAACAAAGACACCGCCGAAGTGCATCACGAGTTGGTGCCTTTTGACGGATCCCGCGCTCAAAAAATGAGCGACCGAGGCGTAAAAATCCTCACGGCCTGTGATCATCACGAGCAGCTTCCCCGCATAGCCAAATCGCCGACCTTTTTCGTGTGCAAATTCTGTGACTGGCAGGATCGATGCTGGAAGGAGAATAAGTGACCACAGCTCCTCCTTCAGATATGCAATGGCTCGATTTTAACAATGCGCCGGACAAGCCGCCGACAATAAGCAGTAAAATCTCGCGCGATGAGTTGAAAGCCAAACTTTTAAACAGTTTGGAATCGACCCTGGCAAGCCTTTACCCAGGCGGCAAAATAGATGGGAAGCATTTTGTAATTGGCGATATCTATGGCACGCCTGGGCAGAGCCTAAAAGTCAATCTTAGGGGCAAATACAAAGGACGCTGGAAGGACTTTGCCGCCAATGATCAAAGCGGAGATATTTTCGATCTGTTTGCTGCCGTTTTCAGTATCGATGCCAAAAATGAATTTAAAAAACTGCTGGCGAAAATTTGCGAATGGTTGGGTGAACCACAGCACTTTTACCGCGAAGCCACGTACAAAGACAAAAGCAGAGGAAGCATAGCCCAGCGAGGTGCGCCCATCGATGAGCGCGGCATGTGGGTCTCAAAATTTGATTACCGTGATTTTGACGGAAATTTAATTGCATGCGTCTACAAATACCTCACCGAAAAAGGCAAGACATTCATCTGCTGGGATGTTGTTGCTGGAAAATACCAAGCGCCGGATCCGAGGCCGCTTTATAATTTACCAGGCATCAAGGATGCGGAGATCGTTTATCTCTGCGAGGGCGAGAAATGCGCCGATGCCATGATTGCGGCAGGATATTGCGGCACATCCGTGATTGGCGGCGCGAATTCACCACTCGAAAAGACAGACTGGACACCATTAGAGGGCAAAACCCTCGTGGTGTGGCCGGACAATGACGAAAACGGCAAACAATTTGCTGAATCTGTCATTGCATTCATCAAAGATCAGGGGCCGGCAAGTATAAAGCTGCTCATTCCTCCCGAACAGGCACCATACAAATGGGATGCCGCAGACGCTTTTCAGCAAGGCTTTAATGTTCCGGCCTTCATTGATAAAGCGGTCGACGGTGTTGGCTATGAATTTGAGCCACCGAAAATCAAGGTGCGCTCTATTGGCGAGATGCTTGACGATACCACGCCGATGCCGCCGGATATTATTGGGCCGCGCGTTTTGGGTTATGGCGATATAGCTCTGCTGGTTGGCGCTGCAAAGGTCGGGAAAAGCGATTTTATTATGTCGGCGGCGATGCACTGGTCTGCTGGGTTGCCGTTTTTGGGTCTAACTGTCGACCGCCCTCTGCGCATTTTATACATGCAAGCAGAGATCGGTTACTTCTTTTTACGTGAGCGCGTTTATAACTTTTACCCAGAACTCACCAACAATCCACTCACCCGTGTCAACCTGGCGATCAGCGATAAATTCCATTATTGCCTGGATGAAGAAGGCAAAGAGGAATTTATCAAGCGTTGCCTGGTCACATTCAAAGATGGCCCTCCCGATCTTTTAATTATCGACCCACTCAGAAATGTTTTTCACAGCGATAGAGATAACGCTACGGAAAACGACAACACCGCAATGATCGACTTTTTGCGCAATGGCGTGCAGGAAATACAACGCCGCGTGTCTCCTGAAATGGCTATTTTTCTGCTCCACCACATCAACAAAATGCCGAAAAAAACATTCGACGAAGAGCCTTTTAACTCTATCAGCGGCGCAAGCTCAATCCGAGGCTTTTACACATCCGGCTTCATTATGCACAAGCCGAGCAGAGAGAACCCAGAAATAAAAATATATAGCGAGCTTCGCAATGGCCCCGCAATTCCGACAAAAGTGGTCGTGAAACAAAATGACCAGTGGGTTGAGCTTTCAAAGGAAGAGAGCGCGTTCATTGATCAAAAACAGCAGCGCAGAAACAAGGATGCTTATGACGAGCGCCGCGAAAAAATCAAAGAAATCTTGCACAAAGAGGCCAGAGACAAAAACAAGCTCTATATCCGCAATGCTTTTGCTAAACACTTCGCCAATAAACACGGTCTCGGCAGTCAGGCTACTATTAACCGCGCCCTTGGCGAAATGCTGGGCGACAGCACCTTAAAGATCACGCTTAATTACAATGTATATGGCCAGGATAAAACCAATTCCAAGCATGGTTATTTGGTGCTGGAGGATATGTTTACTTCCGTTGATGGCAAATCGACCCGCGTTCTTCCAACGCATTTTGTAACCAAAAACAGCTCCGTCCTCAAAGAAGTCGAAAATCCGCATGTCTGGGTTTATCGCGACAGCGAGGAGCAATCATGACCAGATCAAAAATTCAAAATATCAAATGGGGTGTCAAACTATCAAAATGTCACTTTATCATTTGGCCTCAACACCCCCTAAAAACCTTATTTTATAAGGGTTACAGCTTACTTTATCAAAACGTCACGCGACTCTCTTTTGATAAAGTGACATTTTGGCTGCAAAGCTATACCAGCCTTATATTCCACCCCCCAATCAAAATGTCACACAGGGCCCATTACTACGTAATGGAGGCAAACCTTAGTTTTGCCCTCCATACGTATCACCAGTTTCCCGATCCTGGGAAAACCGGACAACGATGCCAAACCACAAAATCGGCACCGCTGTCTTTTACTCAAAACCAAATCAATGAAAGGAAATATTATGAGTAATAAAACAATGAAACAGTTTGTCGAGGATGGCAAACCCGATAGTGCAATTTTTGCGATTTCACTGGAGGATGTATTCGCCTGGGCAATGGTAACCAGCGATGGTGAAGTCTGTTCTTACAGCAGCTCCGACATGAGTTTTTCCAGCTTCCAATCCTTTGCAGCACAAATTATGCAACTGAAAAAAGAGCTGGCAGCTATACCAAAGCTGGTCGAAGAGGTGGACGGGATCGTTTTAAGGCTTCCGAAGCTGCAAGACAAAAATCCAGAAATGGCGGTGCGCAGATTAATCTGTGTCGGCATCGTGAAGGCGTTTTTTAACAACGAAGACATTCCGGTCTTGCCTGTTGAAGAAGCTGACATTTCTAAGGAGGCCGTTGAGGAAGCCCAAAAAGTCGGCACAGGGGTTTCTGCTGGCGCTGCTGGCAAAGAGGAAATTTATGCCCTTGAAGCCCTTATCGCAAAAACAACCCCACCTGAAAAAGAAAACGATCTAGATCTCGACGGTCAGATCAAACTTCGTAAGGCGGGTGTGGCATGAGCAACTCCATCCACTTTACCAAAAAGCAAATCAACAAAAGGAAAAAAACCATGAGTGAAATATTAAGCAAACCTAGAATATGGAGAATTAAGCCAACAACTCCAATATGCGCCATTTCTTTGGACAATTATTTTTCTTACGCTTACTCGAACGGAGATGTCTTGCAGTATGGCACATGCCATTCTTTCGACCCAAACGATATCCCAGGCGACGAAGCGTTAAAAAATATCCGAGAGGCGATGGAAAGCCTTGTTCACGCATTCGGAAGAATTGATCTAATAGTCGTCAGGTATCCAAATAAAAACACTCACACAGAAGATCGGTACAACAATAAACAGCACTGGATGGATATTATCAAAGCTTTTTGTCAGCTGCATGATATCGGCTGCATTTTTGTGCACGACAACGATCTGGAGCCTCAAGCCTACACGGAAGCCTTAAATATAAAACAGAGTGAAGCCTCACCTTTTAAGGTGCTTTCAAAACCAGCAGCGTTAAGAGCATACAGCTTGGCTGAACTCATAGCCGATAAAGGCGATTTCGAAGACGATTTCAGAAGTCCAAAAAAATTAAATTTCACCGATGAAGGTGAATTTATGGCTCTGGAAACGCTTCTAACCGAAGTGATGGAGCAGCACTTTAGTGAAAAAGATGAAATCACCACCATCACAGTGGTTCATCATTGCTGCAAAGGAGAAGCGGTATGACCCCCTCCATCAAATCCGTTCTTGCACTGGATTTGGGCCGTACAACGGGGTGGGCTTTGCTCACCCCGTCAGGCTCCATCCATTCAGGCTTTGAGGTTTTTAAACCCACCCGTTTTGAAAGCTCCGGCATGGCCTTGCTTCGCTTCCGTAGCTGGCTCGGCGTGATCAACGCACAGGTTGGTGGGCTGGATGTTTGTTTCTTTGAAGAGGTTCGCAGACATAACGGTACGACCGCCGCGCATGTTTACGGCGAGTTTTTGGGGCAGCTCAAAACTTGGTCGGATGAGCAGAACAATCAGATTCCATATTTGGGTGTTCCGGTTGGCACGATCAAGAAATTTGCAACGGGCAAAGGCAACGCCAACAAGAAAATGGTGATCAAAGCTGTGCAGGAAAAATTCGGTCATTCCAATGTCACTGATGATAACGAGGCTGATGCTTTGGCCTTGCTGCATTGGGCAATGGAGGACGGCCCCGTTCAATTTGAAATCAAAGGAGTTTTAAGATGACTGGATACAGTAGATGTTCAAGCCAAAAATATATGCAACCCAGCCCAGCCAATGCTGAAGAAATGGAGCAGTTGCGCCGCCGTGCGTGGACAGAGCAAGGCGTTTTGACGATATGCCCCTCGGATCCAAAGCTGACGGAAGACCAGCGTAATTTCTTGTTCATGATCGCAGAGGCGCGTTACGGATACGGAGGCTCAAAATGCAAGAGATAGGCCCCCCACCAGAGCCGTATTGGACGGATGAAATGGTCTTCGCTTATATTCAGAAAGCGGCAGACATCGAGAAGAAATTCCCCAGCGTAAAGCCGCAAGGTCATTTTTCAGTATGGCCCCCCATTTTGCGTGACCTTATGGAGATTATTCAAGGCGACCCAGGTAAAGGAAGCCGTGGCTATGCCATCGCTAGAGAAGTCGATTTTCACGATCATGTTGCCTCTTGGCTTCGTTGGTGTAAGGCCGATGAAGCGAGAGTTATATGGCGCAGGGCAATGGGCAAACCGTGGAAGGTCGTGGAATATGAATTAAAAACTTCCGAGACCACTGGGCGGCGTCGAATGGGCTATGGGATTATGAGGATTGTTGCAAAATTGAATGCGCAGGATCCTGAAGGTGTAATTATTAAAAGCTACCCAACATATCAAGACGTTGATTTAATAGAGGAAAATACGTGACTGGATCGGTCACGTATATTGTTGGCGGCTTTTTTGCCTTTTTAGGGCATGCTAACTGTCATGATCGCGAGAAATACGCGCTCCCCAAAAACACCACCAAAAATTCCATCCAAAAATGTCGAATGAAAAAAGCAATTCTAAAGGTTTGCTTACGCAGATCGATTACGCTGCCCAGCGCGGTGTGTCCCGCCAGTATATCGGCAAGCTCGTCAAAGAAGGCGTGCTGCAGTTAAAGAATGGCAAGATCGATCCGTTACAGGCCGATGGTGTATTGGAAGCGCGGCGCGAACCAGCACGGACAACACACAAACAACACAAAGAACAAAGAGCGATGGTCAGCGCGGCGCAAAGCGTACCAGCGCAGACACGATCAATTTCCGATACAGAGCTACCCACGCTGCTCCTCAAAACACGGATCAAAAGTGAAAGTGAAAAAGCGAAATTACTGGAGATCAAGGCCAAGGTTGAGGCTGGCAAATATGTGGACATTGATGAAGTCCGCGCTGCCGCCTTTAAACAGGCACGTATTGTTCGAGAGAGCATCCTTATACTGGCCGACAGGCTGGCTCCTGTATTGGCAAGTATTAGTGATGCGGCAGAAATTCATCGCATTTTGTCAGAAGAACACAACAAAGCTCTAGAGGAGCTTTCCAAAAGAAAAATCTAAATGCGCGTTTATTATAACGAATTTGATGCGAAGAAAGCTGCTTCGCTCAAAGCGTTGATGGATGATGGTTTTATAACCGCAGGAGATATCGACACCAGGCCAATCCAAGAGGTGCGACCTGACGATGTAAAACACTATGACCGATGCCACTTTTTCGCAGGAATTGGACTTTGGGATCACGCACTTAACCTCGCACGATGGCCGGAAAATCATAGGGTTTGGACAGGAAGCTGTCCCTGCCAACCGTTTAGTTCAGCAGGTCGAAAAAAAGGTAAGAACGACGATCGGCATTTATGGCCGTTCTGGTTCAGCCTCATCCAAGAGTGTGAGCCTCCAGTTATCTTTGGAGAACAAGTTGCGACAGCGATTGCCCATGGGTGGCTTGACGATGTTTATCAAGGGCTGGAAGCGGAAAACTACGCCGTTGGGTCGACTGTATTGCCAGCTTGCAGTGTTGGTGCGCCCCACAAGCGAGACAGACTGTGGTTTGTGGCACACACCGCGCACAGTGATGATAGAGGAATCGCCGGAGAATTTCAGAAGCCGGATGAATTCAAAGCGGAGCAACGACCGGAAAAACGGTCTGCCGAATTTGGCAGTCCAAGCACTATGGGCAACGCCGAATACAATGGATCACATCCCCGCGCGGTCACAAGCGGCGATGCAAAAATTGATGACAGGTGCGCGGAAGAACAGAACCGCACCGTCAAACCTTCGGGAGCAAGTGCAGCCGGAGCTTTATCCGGTCAGCCTGTGGTGCAGCCCCAATGCGAGGGACTGGAAGGACACGCCTGGGATGAAGAAGGAAACGATCAACAAAGATGGCTCGAAGCGCAATCGGATGGATCAGCTTGGGAGACAGGTGTTTGGATCCAATGCCCAGATGAAAAGCAAAGGCTCGTTGAACCCAGCATTCACCTTTTGGCTGATGGGCATCCCGAACGCGTGGGTCTGCTCCATAGTGCGGGGGATGCAATTGTACCGCAACTCGCCGCAGGATTCATAGGATGCTCAATGGAAGCGATGGAAATAAATTAACCGATGAAGAGGTTTTATGTTGCGGCGATGTTGCTGACGCAGATTTTCTTGTCAACCAAGTGATGCGTTTTGTGCTTGTCAACCAAGCTGCGGTTTGGTTGACAAGAAAATCTAAAGAAATCAAAGCCTTGCAAGGCATCATCTGTCAACCTGTCAACCAAGTTTAAAGCTCTGTCGCTATCGAACAAAAGCGCGTTCCTCGCCCCTGTACAGCGGGCGTTCACAGTACCTTTTTTTATTTTGCAGCTCGCTGCGACACACACCACACCCTCTAGGATTAGGAAGCTATGGAAAAATTATTAGTCGAATACCGGCCCGTTGATCAATTGGTGCCGTATGAAAACAATGCGCGGACGCATTCAGAAGACCAAGTGAATGAAATCATGCGTTCGATCACTGAGTTTGGGTTCTATAACCCGATCAAGATAGACGAGAACAACCTTATCATCGCTGGCCACGGACGGTTGGAAGCAGCCAAGAGCCTCGGCATCAAAGAGCTGCCTGTGATTGTCCTAAAAGGATTAAGCGAAGCCCAGCGCCGTGCGCTGACCATCGTGGACAACAGCATTGCAGACAACGCTGGCTGGGACGAGCAATTACTGGCACTGGAGCTTGAGTTCCTCAAAGACGAGGATTTCGATATCGACATCACCGCACTTGAAGCATCTTTCATAGACGACCTCCTGCATGGCAGTGAGGATGAGGACAACGAGACCAGAGCCGATGAAGACACAGCGCCGGAGCCGCCAGAGGTTCCGGTGTCACGCCTCGGCGATGTATGGATATGCGGTAAGCATAAGGTGCTGTGCGGTGACTCCTGTAAGAAGGAGGATTACGAAAAACTGTTCGGCCCTGACGAGTTAGCCGATATGGTCTTCACCGACCCGCCCTATAACGTCAATTACGGTAAGACCGAGGAAGTACGGGCGCGTGGTAAGGGTAAGACCATCAAAGGCCGTGATCTTATGAATGATAATCTCGGCGAGGAGTTTAATAAATTCCTGCTCGACCTATGCACCACGGCCATACAATATACCAAGGGTGCGCTGTATATCTGCATGTCCGGCAGTGAGATGCATAATCTACACCAGGCTTTTGAGAAAGCTGGCGGGCATATATCCACCAATATCATATGGGCTAAAAACCATTACAGCCTCGGCTGGTCTGATTATCACAGGCAGCACGAGCCTATCTTATATGGCTGGAAGAAAGGCAATGATCATTACTGGTGCGGGGCGCGTGACCAAGGCGATGTATGGCATATTAACCGCCCACACATCCAGACGCTCCACCCGACTATGAAGCCCGTTGAGCTGGTGGAAAAGGCCATATTAAACTCCAGCAAAACGCAGGATATTGTCCTCGACCCGTTCGGTGGATCCGGCACGACTATGATCGCTGCGGAGAATTTAAACCGTCAGGCGCGGTTGATAGAGCTAGACCCGAAATATGTTGATGTGATTGTAGAACGCTGGCAGGAAGCCACAGGCAAAACGGCGAAACACGCCGAGACCGGAAAGAAATTCAAGAAGGCTTGATCGTGGTCGTATGCAGCTGCGCCGTTACTTGGTATAGGGACAGCATTGTGCCGAGCTTATCGTCAAAGCCGCGCAGTTCCCCCATCGCGTCAAAATCTTTATTGTAGAGAATATGTTCGTGGGCTTTTTTGATTTGCTGCGATACGTCTTTAAGCAAGTATTCGATGGCCTCAATATTGGCATGCATCGCTTTGAATTTAACGTAGTCCTCTGCCGAGGGTTTCTCTTCTTTTTTCATTGATGATCTCCTTTCCCGTCAATGATTTAGAGTGTCCGGCGTTATTGCCGGACACTCACCCTGATTTAAGCGGCTTTCTTTTCTTCGGCGTCGCTTTCGATTTTAATGATTTTATATGCTGTCTTCCCGCTGGGTGTGCGCATAAATTTATCAATCATCTTGCCTTCTTTTTTCAGGTCTTTGGCAAGGGTGCTTCGGCGACCCCGCGATACGTGGTTGCCTTTCCAGCCGAATTTTTCGACCAGCTCGGCATCCGTTGCCCCATCATCACGCGAGAGCATCTCAATGATACGTTGTTTAACAGTGGATTTTGTATCCGGCTGTGTGCTGGGTGTTTTGATTGGCGTATCGGATGATGTTGTCACCGCCGCTTTTGCCTTTGGCGGAGCTTTGGGCGCTGCCGCTGGCTTTGTAGTCTTGGCCTCGGCTTTTGGGGCGACTTTAGGTTTTATATTTAATGTGCCTTTAGGCGCATCGTTTACTGGTTTTGCTTTTGGTGTATTGCTCATAATTTGTCCTTTCATATGAACGGTTTAACGCTTCGTTGCGTGATCCCATGAACGCTTGGAAAAAAACCGAAGTCCAGTCAAATCAATCAAAAAAATCGCTACATATAAAAAATGATGCATGAAACAACCGAACGCAGACCATGTTTACGGCACAGCGTTCCGGCGTGGGATAACGCCGGATCCAATCCTCACTGTTTCCGAATGGGCAGACGAATACAGGCGCTTATCCAGTAAATCGGCTGCGGAGCCTGGACCGTGGCGCACAAGCCGGACTCCCTATTTGAAGGAGATTATGGATTGCCTGTCCCCGTATTCCAAAGCCGAGCGCGTGGTTTTTATGAAAGGCTCCCAGCTGGGCGCGACTGAATGCGGCAATAACTGGATTGGTTTTGTTATCCATCACACGCCTGGGCCTATGCTGGCGGTGCTGCCGACCGTTGAAATGGCGAAGCGCACATCCAAGCAAAGGCTGGATCCGCTTATCGCAGAAAGCCCCGTACTAAGTGAGCGCATCAAACCGTCCCGTTCGCGGGATAGCGGTAACACGATCCTGTCTAAAGAATTTCAGGGCGGCGTTTTAATTTTAACGGGTGCCAACAGCGCCGTGGGGCTGCGCTCCATGCCTGTGCGGTTCCTGTTTCTGGACGAGATCGATGCTTATCCAGGCGACATTGATGACGAAGGAGATCCGGTGGCATTGGCAGAAGCGAGAACGCGGACGTTTTCACGGCGCAAAATTTTTCTAGTCTCCACACCCACGATCAAAGGCATATCGCGCATTGAGCGCGAATATGAGATGAGCGACCAGCGCCGCTTTATGGTGCCTTGCCCTGAGTGCGGCACACATCAATGGCTTAAATTTGAGCAGCTCAAATGGCCAAAAGATGAGCCAGAGCTGGCGCGGTATGTTTGTGAGCATTGTGACTTTCATATCGATGAGCATCACAAAACATGGATGCTGGATAACGGATACTGGAAGGCCACAGCCGAGGGCAACGGCAAAGTGGCTGGTTTTCACCTGTCATCGCTTTACTCGCCTGTCGGTTGGCGTTCATGGGTTGAAATCGCCACGAGCTGGAAAGATGCGCAAGGCTCGGACGCTGCTATCAAAGCCTTTAAGAATACGGAGCTTGGAGAAACATTTGTGGAAACAGGCGAAGCCCCAGATTGGCAGCGATTATATGAGCGCCGCGAGACTTATAAAATCGGAACCGTCCCCAAGGGCGGTTTTTTTATAACCGCTGGTATCGATGTTCAAAAAGACCGGATCGAGGTTTCGATCTGGGCATGGGGGCGCGAAAAAGAAAGCTGGCTGGTTGAGCATCGTGTTTTGGATGGTGATACATCGCGGCAGGATGTTTGGAACCGGCTGACAAAAATGATCCATGAGAGATGGCCTCATGCGGAAGGCTGCGAGCTTTCTTTAAAGCGCATCGCCATTGATAGCGGTTATGCCACGCAGGAGGTCTACGATTGGGTGCGCAAACAATCCTCCTCGCTTGTGGTGGCCGTCAAGGGCGTGGCGCGTGGCTCCGCATTGGTCGGCACGGCTTCGGCTGTTGAGACCACCAGTGACGGCAAACGATTAAAGCGCGGCATTCGCATCCGGCCTGTCTCCGGTCATATCGCCAAGCTAGAGCTGTTCGGAAATTTACGCAAAGCACCGCCTACAGATGAAAGCGGTGAGCCTTATCCCCCTGGCTATGTCCATCTGCCAAAGGTTGATGAGGAATTTGTAAAACAGGTTTGTTCAGAGCAGCTGGTCACAAAACACAATCGATCCGGCTATGCGATACGGGAGTGGCAAAAACTGCGCGACCGTAATGAAGGGCTTGATTGTTACGTCTACGCTCGTGCCGCCGCTGCCATTGAGGGGCTTGACCGTTACAGCGAACGCCACTGGCGGGAGCTGGAGGCACATCTCTCGGACATGGCCGTTCGGCAGCAAGACGAAAAACCAGAGCCAAAACCAACAAAACCCACAGGGCGACGCGTCCGCAGTAAAGGAATTCGATCATGAGCGATCTGGAAGATGCACAGGCCAAGCTGGTCAATGTCCGCAAGGCTATTGATGCGGTGCTGCTGGGCGGTCAAAAGGTTTCTTATGAAGGCCGTGACGTTACACAGGCCGATCTGGACTCCCTGCAAAAACTCGAAGCCCGTTACGAAGCCAAAGTCTCGCGCAAAGGCCGTGGTATCCGTGCGCGTGGCGGTGTCCCCCTCTAACCCTCAAAGAAAAATAATATGTTTGATAAAGCAAAAATGAATCTGGTTGACCATGTCGTTTCATGGGTCAATCCGCAAGCTGGTATGAAGCGCCTTTATGCGCGGAATATGATGGCTTTGCACGGTGGATATACGGGTGCGCGGCGCGATCGACGCCAGACCCAAAATTGGAATGCCAGTGGCGGTAGCGCCGATAATGTGACTTTGCCGGACCTGCAAGAGCTACGCGTTCGTTCCCGCGACCTTATCCGCAATGCTCCTATCGCCACTGGCGCTATCAATACGGTGGTCACCAATACCATCGGTGTGGGTTTAAAGCTGCAGAGCCGGATTGATCGGGATATTTTAAAAAATGTGCTGGGCGATAACGAGGAGAAATTCTCTGCCTTTGAACGCCAAGCCGAACGGCTGTTTAATTATTGGGCAGACAGCCAAGATTGCGATGCCAGCCGCATACAGAATTTTTGCGGTCTGCAGGATTTATCCTTCCGGTCTGTTTTAGAGGCTGGGGATGCCTTTGTCGTGCGCCGCTTTATTGAGCGTCCAGGCAAAATGTTTGCAACGGCGCTGCAGGTCATCGAAGCCGACCGCGTGGTTAACCCTGATTTTAAAATGGATAAGCCGCATTTTGCTGGCGGCGTGGAGATGGATACTTACGGCGCACCGATTGCCTATCACGTCCGGCAAGGCCACCCAGAGGATTATACCAACGCCAAGCGCAAAGAGAGCGTTCGTATCCCAGCCTATGGCAGCGATGGCTTGCCGCTTATCTATCATATGATCCCGCGCAAGCGCCCAGGGCAAACGCGCACACCGCCTTATCTGGCTCCGGTGATTGAATCCTTAAAACAAATCGACCGATACACCGAGGCTGAATTAATGAGCGCGGTGATTTCATCAATGTTCACGGTTTTCGTGCGCTCCGAGGATCCTGACGGTATCAGCACCATGGGCGATGAAAAAAGCTCCTCCAGTCTGGAGAAAGAGTTTGAGCTGGGATCGGGCGCTATTCTCGACCTCTTGCCGTATGAAAGTATAGAAATAGCCGACCCAAAGCGCCCCAATCAGGCGTTCGATGGGTTTGTTTTGGCCATTATGCGGCAAGTCGGCGTGGCGCTGGAGATTCCGTTTGAATTATTGGTCAAGCATTTCACGGCCAGTTACAGCGCGGCACAGGCTGCTTTGCTGGAGGCGTGGAAATTCTTTAAATCCCGCCGCGAATGGACAGCCGATGTGTTTTGCCAGCCCGTTTATGAGGCCGTGATTACCGAGGCCGTGGCGCGTGGCTATATCGACGCGCCTGGTTTCTTTACCGACCCGCTTATTCGCCGCGCTTATCTCGGCGCTGAATGGATCGGGCCCCCGCGCGGACAGATTGATCAGCTCAAAGAAGGCCGCGCTGCGCGGGAGCGTGTCGAGCTTGGCGTGTCCACGCTGGCTGAAGAAACGGCCTCGCTTACTGGCGGCGATTGGGAAAGCAAGCATGTCCAGCGCACCAAAGAACGCAAAATGCGCTTAGACGCTGGCTTAGACGAGCCTTTTGCATCGGCGCAGATCGAAGGAGAAGATCCTCCCC
This sequence comes from uncultured Micavibrio sp., assembly GCA_964351365.1. Taxonomy (GTDB): domain Bacteria; phylum Pseudomonadota; class Alphaproteobacteria; order Micavibrionales; family Micavibrionaceae; genus UBA1672. Next base: position 33,285 of record CAYGNP010000012.1, on the reverse strand, counting down.
CGACCAATCAAGACGACGATTAACCAGAAAATATAAGGAGAAAACTTATGACCTCACGCATCAAATGTGCAGTGAGTGGAGACCATCATGCCTCCATTCAGGCACCCCAATGGGTCTATGGCGCGGGTGTGCAGCGCATTTCGTTCACCGCCGCCGCTGCGGACTCGGCGGCATTTGCCTCGCCTCTGATACGGCTCTACGCCACGCAGGAATGTTTTATCAATGTCGGCACCACCCCAACCGCCGCCGATGATGGCACCAGCTTCCCGCTGGCAGAAAAAACACCGTGGGTGGAAACGGTCACCGAAGGAGAAATACTCTCGGTCGTTTCCAACGGCGTGGATGGCATTTTGTATATCTGCGAAGCCGCCAAGGAAGGAGCATAGTCATGATCTGGGATATTCCTTCCGGCGCAGGGCTTGCGATCCAAATGGATATGCTGCCCACCGAAGCGCCGCAGCTTTTGCAAGGCACCGCTAATAATTCCGATTTATCGGTTGGTGTTGAGCAAATCAATAAAGTGGCCGTGATCGATGTAAACAGCGTCATCACACCATACCCGAATATTTTGAGCTTCCTGTTTGGCGGCACCAGCATTCAGCAGCTTGAGGCATCTTTTGCCACAGCAATGAATGACCCCACCATTGAAGGCATTGTTTTGCGTATTGATAGTCCAGGCGGCTTGATCACAGGCGTTCAAGAGTTCGCCGATACGGTTTTCAAGGCCAGAGGCAAAAAGCCGATTGTGGCGTATTCGTATGGCAATACTGCCAGCGCCGCCTATTGGATTGCTTCTGCCGCCGATAAAATCGTGGCCGGCCCGACTACATTTCAAGGTTCTATCGGTGTCGCTGTCGCTGTTCCAAAGGGCGAGGATTCACGATGGGTGCGGTTTGTATCCAGTAATGCGCCGAAGAAAAACATCTCAGCCTCTTCGGAAGAAGGCCGCGAGGCTATTCAATCCCGCATCGACGCCATGGAAGCCGAATTTATCTCGGCTGTCGCCACGCATCGGGGCGTATCGCCGGAAACGGTTTTATCAGAATTCGGGCGGGGAGATGTTCTTCCTGCCCGAACCGCCATGCAAGTCGGCATGACGGATATGGTTGGGGGCTTCAAAGATGCCCTTGGCCTTGTCTCCACCCTAAACCCAAAAAGAAAAGGAGTTGTCCTAATGGCACCTGAAAAAGAAACGCCGTCCGCAAAAGACGGCAATGGTGATGGGATCCAGCCGGATCAAATTACCGCTGCGTTTATTAAAGAACGCTTTCCTACAATCGCTCAAAGCCTGACCGATGAAGGAAAAGCCCAAGCTGAAGCTGGCAATCAAGAGGCTGTGAAAGCAGAGTTTGATAAAGGCTTAGAGCAAGGCGCAACAGCCGAGCGGATGCGCATCATGAAAATGGATGATGTGGCCTTGCCTGGTTACGCAGACATGGTCAATAAAGCCAAAGCAGACGGTGAAACGACTGCTGAGACTTTGGCCATGCAGATTCTTGCTGTTGAAAAACAGAAAGGATCGGATGCTTTGGCCACCATGAAAGCGGACGCAGACAAAGTGCCGCAGATTGAGCCTAGCGTAGATCCGGCACAGGCACAGGAAACAATCGATCCTGACAGCCCCGCCGAAGACCGCGCAAAAGCAGCTTGGGACAAAGACCCCAAAATCCGTGACGAGTTCAAAACACTTGATGCTTACACCGCTTTTATCAAAGCGGAAGAAGCTGGCCAAGTGCGCATTTTGAGCCGCCAAGGGTAATCAAGCCCACCCCCCACCAACTTTAAAATAGGAGAAAACTATGACCACGTTGGCACAAGATGCCCAGCGCTCATTTGAGCTGGGTACAATCAATGAATTACCCGTTATCGCGGGTGATATCATCTACGAAGGAGCCGCTGTCGGAATTGTTTCCGGTAGTGGCTATGCGCGGCCTTTACAGGCTGGAGACGCTTTTGTCGGCTTTGCAGAAACGCAAGCCGATAATGCTGCTGGTGCGGCTGGAGATAAGCATGTGCGGGTTCGCGCAAAAGGTTCGGTTGAGCTGCCTATCGCCACGCTTGTCATCACAGATGTCGGCGCAGATATCTACGCCTCCGATGACGATACGTTCACAAAAACCGTTGGAGCTAATAGCTTCCTTGGCCGTGTGACCCGTTTCGTCTCGGCTGGCGTTGGCATCGTCACCTTCGACACCCTCGTTACTTCGTAACACCCCCACTTAATCCAATCTAAAAAAGAAAGGTACTATCATGTCCGCGAAAGGATTATCCTCTCGCGCCATCATTGGCGCGTACTATCAGCGGTTGGAACAAAACCCTGGCCTTCAATGGGTCGAGGCTTTGTCCAACTATTTTATCTCCGATCAGGAGTCCGAAACTTACAAATGGCTGGGTCAAGTCCCTGCGATGCGTGAGTGGGTTGGCGGTCGCCAAGCCAAGGGTTTCAAAGAGAACGGCATCACTATTGAAAACCGTCACTTTGAAGCCACCTTGGAGGTTCTGGTCAAAGAAATGCGCCGTGATAAAACGGGGCAAATTTTGGTTCGTGTAAACGAGCTTGCAGATCGCACCAATTCTCATTGGGCAAGTCTGATTTCTACATTGATCGCCAATGCGGAAACTCAAGTTTGTTATGACGGTCAGTATTTCTTTGATACGGACCACCCTGTTGAGGGCGGCGGCGTACAGAGCAATAAATTGTCTGTCGACATTAGTGCTTTGCCGACTGAAATTCACGGATCCACAGTCAATCCTTCTGTAGAGGAAATGCAGCTTGCGATTTTGCAATCTGTCCAACAGCTCTACGGCCTGAAGGACGAAGCTGGTGAGCCGTTGAACGAAAACGCTCGTGGCTTTGCCGTTATGGTGCCAACCACCATGTGGCATATCGCCAAGGCTGCTGTCGCGGCTCCTGTGATCACGCACGGTCAGACAAACATTGTCCAAGTTATGGATGAAGTGACTCTCTCTGTGGCACAGAACCCGCGTCTCCCATGGACTGACAAGCTTGCTGTTTTCCGCACGGATGGATCGGTTAAACCGTTTATCCGTCAGGAAGAAGAAGCCGTGCGCATCGATGCGATTGCGGAAGGCTCAGAGCTAGAGTTCAAGGAGAAGAAGCACCACTATGGCGTCGATACATGGCGCAATGTGGGCTACGGCTTCTGGCAACATGCCTGTCTCACGCAGCTAACATAGGGGATCATCATCATGACGAAAACTTATGAAGTGACCGGAGTCAAAGTTCGCTTTGCCTCCGGTTTTATTTTGGCCTTATCGAAAGAACAGGCCGAACCCCGCATGCCCTTTTTGAAAAAGACCAAGCGCAAAAACCAATATGAGGTTTTGCAAACGGTTGAATTTAAACAGGGTGAAAAAATCGGCATTGTGAAAGGCGATATCCCAAAATCATGGTGGGATACGCTGAAACAAACCAGCGCCAAAGAACGCCCCGAACCGTCTGAGTTTAAGACGATACACAAGGGCTTTGGTAAATGGGACGTTCTCAATGCTGAAGGCAAGCCTATCAACACCGAGCCTTTGACCAAAGACGAAGCCAAAGCCCTCCTTGATGCCCAAGATGGCGTTGAGGATGACGATGGCGATGGCACAGAGGGCGATGCTGACCCAGACGCTGACGGCGATAATGCCGACGGTGACAATACTGAGGGCGGAGACGTTTGAAATGAGCCTTATCGGTCAAACAGCCGTTGACGCAGCATTTCAAGCATTCGGTGTTGATGCCACCCATCTGCCGCAAGGCGGCGATCCTGCAGAAGTCCGTGTTCTTCCCAGACGAGGCGATAACCTCCTCGATCTTGGGGAGACACAGATTTCTCTGGATAGCTTGTTTTTTGAAGCGCGGGTTTCAGACATGCCTTCACCGCAAGAGGATGACCTTATTGAGGTGAACGGACAAACATATTTAATCCAGGCAGAGCCTCGTATCGAAGATGTGGACGGTCTTGTGTGGGTTTTGGATACACGAAAAGCATGAGACTTAGTGCAGATACTATTGGCGACCTTCGCAGCAATATGCGTAAGGAGCGTGAGTTTATTGAGCGCATAGCGGTCAGCTCGACTAAAGAAGCGACCAATGGCCTCAAAAAAGATTTACGGGCAGATGTTGTCGGCGGCGGACTTGGCGCTCGTCTAGCACGAAGCTGGCGTTCCAAGTTTTTCAATGATGGTGCAGGCATTGATGTTAAGGGGTTCGTCTACTCCAAAGCAGCCGAGATTATTGAATCCTTTGATCAGGGCGTTTTAATTAAATCGCGTGGTGGGCGTTATCTGGCTATCCCCACGAAGAACGCGCCGAAGCGGATTAACCGCCGGAAACCAACGCCTAAATTATATAGAGAGCATAAAGGAGAGCTTCGGTTTGTCAAAACTGGAGGCGGCACAGCTTTTTTAGTGGCCGACGATCGACGCGCATCATACAGCCGCAAAACCGGAGAATTTAGAGGCTTTAGAAAAGCCAGCAAAACAGCGCTTAAAACAGGCAAAGGCGTAACCACGGTGGTGATGTTTATTTTGATCCCCACCGCCAAGATCCCCAAAAAACTCGACGTTCAAAAAACTGCCGATGAATGGGGTATCAAGCATATCAATATCCTTGAAGGCAAATATAGATGACCAGCAAAACCGAGACGATCTTGCAGACGCTTGCCGCGTTTCTGGATGCAAACACCTCTGCAAAATTTGAGCGTAACGCCTCCGTGCCTGAAAAAATCCCTTCCGAGGGAATGATCATTTTAAGAGACGGTAACCCTGGTGTGCCGGACGAAGCTCTGGGCGGCTTTTCTGCTGCCTATTATGAACATGAAATAGACATAGAAATTTATGTGGCAGAAGGCAAACAAACAGACCGTGACGCTGTTTTTGATGCTTTGGTCACAGAGATCGGCACCGCCCTTGAATCCGGCGCGGGTCTTGGTGATTTAATTTTTGGGATGAGCTATGCGAGACCGGATATTTCTATTGAAATCATTCCAGGCTCCCACGCCATCAAGTCCGGCACAATCAACCTGATTATAGATTACGAAACCCCGACACCACTTTCATAAATTTAGCTTCCCCCACTTAAAGGCCGCAGAAATGCGGTCTTTTTTATTACCCCAACCCAACTAAAAAAGGAGAAAAACCATGGCTCGTGCATATGGCTCGAACGCCTCTCTATTGCTCAAACGTGAAACCACGTATGGGGAACAAGCGAGTGGCAATTATTATCAGATGCCCTTTAACAGCTCTGATCTTGGCAGTGAACAAGGCTTAATTGAGGACGCTGTTCTCGGTTTTGGCCGTGACCCCCAGCAGCCCTTAAGGGATGTGATCAATAATGAGGGGGATATTTCCGTCCCCGTTGACCCGCGCTATCTAGGGTTCTGGCTGACTGGTTTGCTGGGCGACCCTGTGTCCGGTGATGTGGCGGCGACTGGCACTATTGATTTTTCAAATCAGCCAAGCGCCAACGACACCATAACCATTAATGGCGTGGAGTTTACTTTTGTGGATTCTTCTCCGGCTGGTGATGAAATTCTGATCGGCGGCACAGTTATTCAAACCCTCGATAATGTCACTGCAAGGCTCAATGCCTCAATGGACAACGATGTAGATGATGCGACCTATAGCCGCCCAACCGGAACCCAGCGCCTGTTGATTACGCACGATACGGCTGGCACAGCCGGAAACACATTTACTCTGGCAGAAAACGCAAGTGTTGCCACGGTCAGCGATGCGACTTTAGAGGGCGGCGGCACACAGCATGAGTTTGTGTCCGGTAAAGATACGCTGCCCAGCTATTCCGTTCAGGTCGGTATGCCCAAAGTCCCTGCCTTTTTCATGCATACAGGCGTTGTGATTAATTCGCTGTCCTTGGACTACCAGCGCTCTGGCGCGGCAGCGGCAACCATTAGCGCCATCGCACAGGCCGAAACGCGCTATGGGGCGAGTCTTGGCGGCACACCGCAAGCATTGACCTTCTCGCGTATCAGCCAGTTTCAGGGCAGCATTAAAAGCGGCGGCGTTAATATCGGTAACCTCACTGCCGGATCCGTCTCATACACCAATAATATGGAGAAAATTGAGACCATTCGTGACGATGGTCTTATCGATGGTGCAGACCCCACTATCGCTGCCCTTACAGGCACGATTGAGGTGCGCTTTGCCGATACGGTGCTGGTTGATAAAGCCTCCAGTGGAACGCCTGTTGATCTGGAGTTTTCCTACACGCTCAGTGCCGGATTAATCCTGCGCGTTTTGGCGCATGAGGTGTATCTGCCAAAACCCAAGCTCTCGGTTGATGGCCCAGGCGGTGTACAGGCCAGCTTTGATTTTCAAGGCGCGTTCAATACCGCCGAGGGAAAAATGCTGACTGTGCAACTTATCAATGATCTGGATGGGAGTGATTACCTATGATCACACTAAAACAACCATCCGAGCCGTATCGTATCCAAGTGGTTGAGGGCTTCACTGTAAGGGTAAAGCCCCTCACCACGCTTGGGTATTCTGTTGCAACAATGACAGCGCAAAAGAAGATGGCCGATCTGGAACAAAGCGTGCGCGATGTTGAGGAAGCTGGGTTTGTAACCGAAGTTCCGGTGGATCTTAAAAACCCGCAAGAGCGCAATGCGCTGTTTCTGGATTATTTGATCAAAGATCTTGCCGTAAACCATATCGTTGGCTGGGACGGTGTCTTGGATGAAGACAAAGACGAACCCGCCGCCCCGACTCCAGAGAATATTCGCGCCGTCATGGATGTGTCCGAATTTGCGGAAAACTTCTTTCAAAGCTTCACGCATTATGTGTTTTTGCTGGGGGAAGCCAAGGAGCGCATTCGTAAGCTGACTGAGTGGCACTTCAAGAAAAGCGGCGGCCCATCCTATTGCCAGACCTGTAAAGAACAGGAATTGCCCTGTGCCTTTGAAAATCTATGCCCCTATCAGAAAAACGCACCACAATTGCTGCAGGAACAACAGGCGTGGGAAATTCTGGAAGCCTGTACATCGCAGCTCCGCGTTGCCCCCTCCGGCAAGGTGCTGGGTATTGACATGAGCGCCGCGCTGGACATCGCCAGAGCGCGAAATTTTGACCTCGAAATCGTGACCGAACTTCTAAAGGAAGGCGAAGCCGGAATTCTGGATTCCATCACCAATGAAGAAAACGCTGAAGAACTCGTAAATCATGGCTAATAGACAATCCAATTACGTCATCCGGCTTAAGGTCGATGGCAGCGTCAAAGTCACGCGTGAATTTGACAAGGTCGGCGATAAGGGTGACAAAGCCCTCAAAAAAATCCGCAGATCGGCAGGAAAAACCAATAAAGCGCTGCAGGGTGTTGCACGGAATATCACCGGAACTCTGGTTCCTGCCTTTGCCGCCGCAGCCTCTGCCAGCTCCATATTCCGCAATATTCAGATATTTGAAAAGCTGGATATCCGGCTGCGCTCCCTGACCAGCAGCGCCGAGGATTACGCAAACACACAGGAATTTCTAAAAGCCAAAGCCGATGAGCTGAATATTGGTGTTGAAACACTGAGCGATGGTTACGCACGGCTGCTGGTGTTGCAAAATAGCGGTGTTTTAAATCGTGAACAAGTCAATCAGCTTTCGGAAGGTTTGGTCAATGCTGGCGCTGCGCTTGGCGCCAGCGGCGTGGATATTCAGCGCGTGCTGTTTGGTCTGTCTCAGGGGTTGAGCGCCGGAACACTTCGCGCTGAAGAATTAAATCAGGTCACAGAGCCGTTGCCTGGTCTTCTGCAGGAGCTGGATAAAGCTGCCGGATTAGCCACAGGCGGGTTCCGGCGCATGGTTAATGCCGGAGAGGTCACCAGCGAATTCTTAGCAGAAACATTGGTCAAAGCTCTGGAGTCCTATGAAGGCGCAGCCACAAAGCTCGATGGTACAATCAGCGGTTCTCTGGCAAACCTCAATAATTCATGGGTCGAGCTGGCACGTACCATTGGCGAGACTGGCGCAGTCGATGCTCTCGCCGATTTAACAGCCGGATTTGCCGCTAATATCAGCGTTGCCAGCAAAGCTGTCACCGGACAGATGGCCTTTGCCGAGGCCACTGGCGTGGTTCAAAAAATATCGTTCTTCGCCGCGCGGGGAATGAAGGCTGCGTTTTTAGTCACGCAAACCTCTATTTTAGGACTGGCACGGGGTGTTTTGCGCTCTTTGGAGTTTATCTATGATAACGCTGTTAAGATCATCAACCTGTTGCCTGGGATCGAAATAAAGGCACAAAGGGGTTTAACAAATCTGGCGGATGCTGTTGACGCAGCCATTTTTGAAAATGGGCGGCAATTGGTCGCCACTCTCGACTTTGGGCCATCCAAAGAATCTATTGAAGCCCTCCGCGCACAGGAAGAGCGCGTTAAAAAGCTGCAGCGTGACGCAGAAGTTGCCCGAAGCAAAGCCGAACAAGAGCGCGTGGCAAAAGAGCGCGAGGGCAAAGCTGGCCCCAGCAAAGCTGATAAAGCGCTTATTAAGCAACTGGAAAATGAACGCAAGAAAATTGATCGGGTGACGCAATCCCTTAAAATGCGCAATGAGCAGCTCCTGCGCGATGAAAAAACACAAGAAATTTATAATCAGCTTCAGGCCGCTGGGGTTGAGTTAAGAAGCATGGAAGGCCAGCAAATTGAGCAGCTGGTGGAGGAATATTTCCGTCTGAAAGAAGCCAAAGAAGAAGAGGAACAGGTCGAGCGCCGCAAACAGCAGCTCATTGAAGAGATCAAAAAAATTACCGAAGAAAACATCTCGGCGCAGGATCAATATAACGAGCGCATGGAGGAGCTGAATGAGCTTCTCAAAGAAGGCGCAATCAATTTTGAAGAATTCGAAGCCGCTGGCAAAAAAGCCTATGACGAGCTGCAGGAGCAAAGTAAAAGCTGGCTGGCCGGAGCCACACGCGCTCTGGATAAATATGCCGAAGAAGCCACCGATATGGCGGCAAATGTTGAGCGCGTTGTTACCAACGCCATGCAGGGGTTGGAGGATGCGCTTGTCAAAGCCACCACCACCGGAAAATTTGAATTCAAAGAGCTGGTCGACAGTATTTTAGAAGATGTGGCGCGGCTGCTTGTTCGCACTCAAATCACAGGGCCGCTGGCAGAGGGATTAAGCGGTGCCATTAATAGTATATTTGGTGGCTCCGGTGGTGGCGGCGGCGGTGGCGGTGGTTTTTTCAGTGGCATCGGTGATTTCTTCGGCGGGTTATTTGAAAAAGGAGCCGCCTTTCAAAGCGGAAAGGTCACGGCATTTGCCAGAGGCGGCATTGTTAACAGCCCCACAGTATTCCCCATGGCAAAAGGTATGGGGTTGATGGGTGAGGCTGGCCCAGAGGCGGTTTTACCACTTACCCGCACCCGCACCGGAAGGCTTGGTGTTGAATCCATTGGCGGCGGCGGCAACTTCTTCACTGTCAATGTTGATGCGCGTGGATCTACGGATCCGGCTGGCACCTCCGCTTCCGTTAAAAAAGCTGTCGACGAAGCCTTGAATGCCCGCATTCCAGGCATTGTTGAAACCAGCGCAAAAATAGCGCAACGCCGCACCATCGACGGTTATCAGCGGCGCGGCTCTCGTTTCGAATAAGGAAAACTCATGGCAGATATCGAATTGAATTGGCCACTGGACATACGTCCAGGGGAGCAGAGTTTCTATATCCGCACGGTTTCCACGCGGTTTGATAATCCTCTCACCGGACAAGTGCAAGTTTTGGAACGTGATGCCGCGCGATGGGTCACCAAAATTTCACTGGTGCGCAGCGAACTGGACTCACGGCGGTTGGATGCTTTGCTGGCGGCGCTGCGCGGTTCCGTTGGTCATGTGTTTGTGCCGGATTTCAGGCGGCTATCTGCCAAAGGTTCTCTGGCTGGCTCCCCCCAGCTGGTTAGCGGCTCCGGCACAACGCTTGTCATTGATGGATTTACGCCGGATGCGCTGGGCGTTTTAAAAGGCGGCGACCTTATCCAAACCTCTACAGGCCGCTGCCATATCGTTTTGCAGGATGTTGATGCGGATAATTTAGGCGAAGCACAGGTGCCTGTCGCCCCGCGCGTGCGTGAGGCTATCGTGGCGGGCCCGCTTGTTACTGATAATTGCCGCGTCCGTATGCGCCTCAGTGATGACGACCAAACCGAAAACGCCACAGACAATAGAAAGCTCACCAGCTTTGAGCTGGAATTGATCGAGGTATTGCCGCAATGACATTCAGCTGGCCAGACGGATTATACCCGCGCAGCCAGAAATTCTATCTCCGCCACCCGAATACAAAATTTCTCTCATCATTCACTGGCCAGTTTCAAGTGCTTGAACGTGAAGGTGTGCGTTGGGTGGCAGAGTTTGAGTTTGAGCTGGAGAATGAACGCGCACGATCATTGGACGGGCTTATCGCCGCCCTGCGTGGATCCGTGGAGCAAATTCTTGTGCCTGATTTCCGGCGCAATATATCAGGGCCGGTCACGGACAGCATGAACGCTTATGCGGATGAAATTGGCATTACATTTTTTGATGATCACTATGATTTTACTGACCAGACCCATGAAGAAGGATTGTTAACTGTCGAGGAAAGCCCACCGCTTGGCACGGAAGACAACGCGCTTTTCGGCAGCGGTTTTGATGCGATCCTGATTTTTGAAGATGAAATAACACTGCTTACAGAGGCCGGATTAACATTGCTGGCTGACAATGTAGGCATCCCGTTTGAAACCGACCGTGGCTATATCATAACGCTCGAACACGGCGATGCTTTAGAGATCGCTGCGCATGAGGGCTATATCCTGCAAACCCAAAATTGGGAGGATGTGCCATTACAAGTGGGCGGCGGTTTTTTTGAAGGCGTCGGTGAATCAACGCTGGTTGAGGGCGGTGATCGGAAGCTATTGATTGGCGGTCTTGCGCCGTTGCGCCCCATTATTAAAGCCGGACAAAGCATTATGCCCAGCCTTGGGCATGCGCATCTAATTTTAGACGATGTGGTGACAGACATTAATGGCTTTGCAGCCGTTTCTATCGCGCCAAAACTTCGCACAACCATTACCGAACAGCCTCTAGTTTTAGGCGGCATCCAAGTATTGATGCGGCTAAGTAATTCAGGTTCTGGGGGCGATGCGGGAGATAACCGCACCGTCCCGCCCAACCGATCCTCTTACACATTAACCTTTGAACAAGTGCTGAATTAACCATGCCCGATAAACGTTTGGACGAAACTCTGTCTGCCGAGACGGAGAAGCAAGTGGTGCGCCCAATTCTCCTCGCCTCTTTTGATTTTGAAGAGAGTATCGACCGCGCGTGGAGTGGCTTTGGTCAACTGGAATGGGATGGGCATATTTGGTACGGGGCTGGCAACCTCGGCAAGGTTTCAACGATTGAGGAAACCACCGAATTACGCGCCACAGGTGCCAGCTTTCAATTAAGCGGCATCCCCGCCGATTTGATCGAAAAAGTCAGCACATACCCCATTCAAGGCCGCAAAGCTAAAATGTATCTGGGTTTTATAAATGCGGATTTCAAAACGCTGATTATGGATCCCATTCTGATTTTTGATGGGCGCATGGATACCTCTGAAATCGCTGATGGCGGCGATACCGCGACCATCACATTAACGGCTGAGAGCCGCTTACGTGACCTAGAACGCATTCGGACACGCCGCTACACCGATGCAGATCAACAGTCACGCTTCCCTGGCGATAAAGGCTTGGAATATGTGCCGAGCATGCAAGACAAGCAAATTGTCTGGGGACGCGCACCGGAGTAGATCATGACAGAGATAAAACGACTTCCAGACTGGCCTGAGAGATTGGCCAGAAAAATAGATGCATCCCGTAATCAGCCTTTTGTGTGGGGCGAAAACGACTGCTGCTTGTTCGCCGCAGATTGTATTCGTGCCATTACAGGCGTTGATTTAGCGAAGCCTTACAGAATTTACACCAGCCAAGCGCAAGCGCTGCGGATGCTCCATAAACGCGGTGGCGTGGTCGGCATCGCCGATACGGTCGCAGCAAAATACAATATTCCTGAAATCCAGCCTTTAACCGCCCAGCGCGGCGATGTGTGCCTATTCGATATCGGGCGCGGCGACACGCTCGGCATTGTGGCCGGAGAGCATATTTTTGCGCCTGGCGCCATTGGCTTAATCGGCTTCCCCATCCTACAGGCTGTGCGCACATGGAGGATTGGCTAATGCCCCAAGTCATTCCTGTTGTTTTAGGCGCGATTGCTTCCAACTTCGTCAGCGGTGTTGTGGGCGGCGGTATTATCGGCGCGATCATTGGCGGCGTTGTCGGCTCTGCTGTTGTGTCTTTCACAGCCCCCATATTCGCACCAAAAGCTAAAAAGGCCACCGCGCCATCGGTCACCTCCATATCCAATGGAAGCCGTGGGCGCACAGAAATGATCAACCAGCCCATTGTGGCGCACCGGATCATTTATGGTGAAGTGCGCGTATCAGGGCCGCTTGTGTTTACTCACTCTCGTCCGGTGACTCCAGGCGATGCCAAACTGGATGTGTTGCATTGGGTAATCGTTCTGGCTGCACATGAGGTCGAAGCGATTGGCGATATTATATTCAATGATGAAGTCGTGCCTCTGGATGGCAACGGTGATGCGTCAGCCGAACCCTACAAACGCGATGGCACAGTCTATGCCAGCATTTATAAGCATCTGGGCGATATAGATCAGGTCGCCGATCAGGTGCTGGTTGATAATTCAGGCGGCAACTGGACAAACGCCCACCGTCTTCGCAATTTAGCCTATATCCATGCCCAGCTTCGTTTTGATGAAAAAACCTATGCCAGCGGCACTCCGAATATCTCAGCTATCGTCAAGGGGCGCAAAGTTTACGACCCGCGCACTGAAACAACCGTCTGGTCGGATAACGCCGCGCTCTGCGTTTTGGATTATTTGATCGCCGATTTCGGGCTTGGCTCCAGCATTGAAGAAATTGATCTAAATTCTTTCATCGCCGCCGCCAATATCTGCGATGAAGTGGTCGCCACATTGGATGGCACCGAAAAACGATATACATGCAACGGCGTTGTCGATCTATCCGATAATCCGCGTGACATTTTAGAGCAAATGCTCGGAAGCTGCGCAGGGTTTTTGGTTCACTCTGGAGGCAAATGGAAGCTCAATGTTGGTGCATACAGCCCACCGCTCAAAACCTTTGATGAGAGCTTTTTGCGCGGTGCCGTTATCATGCGCCCCCACCGTTCGAAGCGTCAGCTCTTCAATGGCGTGAAAGGCGCTTTTGTTTCGCCGGATCATAATTGGCAGTCTACCGACTATCCGTCTATCTCATCCGATCTGTATATCGCCGAGGACAAGGGCGAAGAGATATTCAGCACGCTTGATCTATCTTTTACGACCTCGCACACCATGGCGCAGCGCATTGCCCGTATAGCCATGGAGCAAGTTAGGCGGCAACGGCAGATTCAATATCCAGCAAATTTGGCTGGTTTTCAGGTCACAGCAGGAAATACCATCGCTGTGGATTTGCCGCGCTTCGGAATTAATGCGCTGCCATGCCGTGTCAGCAACTGGCAAATGGTCGAGGATATGGGCGTGGATCTTACCTTCGATGAGGATGGCGAGACAGTTTACACGTTCGACCAGTCTGATTTGCGTTCTATCGGTGATGCGCCGGAGGTTGTTGTGCCGAATAACCAATCGGTGCCGCCCAATGAGCCTAATAATGTCACCGCCACGGCTGGCGATGACTTTATCACCGTGAGCTGGGATCGCATTACCGAAAGCGATTTTCGCTATGTCGAAGTGTTTGAAAAGACCACCGACACCCCAACGCCTGACATTGACGCTGCTCGCATCCTCGAAGTCTACGACAACTCATTCACCCGCAATCTGCTGGCAGGAAACGAAGTTCGATATTACTGGCTTCGCGCTGTTGACCGATACGGCAATAAGTCCGATTTCGCGGGGCCGGTACAGGCCACAACCACAGGGGGCGCGACCGTTGTCCTCGTCCTTGAATAAACCCATTAAGGAGCCAAAACTATGACCACAACAAAGAAAATCTCGGAATTACCCTCTGCCGTTCTGCCTTTAGTCGGTGACGAAGATATCCCGATTGTGCAAGGCGGTGCCACGCGCCGGACATCGCCAGATGATCTTGTGAGCGGAAAAGCCGATGCCAGTCACAATCATCTGCTGGCTGATATCGCCGATGCTGGCACTGCAGCCGGAGCCGATACTGGTGATTTTGCCACCGCAGCGCAAGGTGCGCTTGCCGCGACAGCTTTGCAAGATGCCGCTACCGTAGCTCAAGGCGCAAAAGCAGATACAGCCGTTCAACCAGGCGATTTAAACGCTGTGGCGACCAGCGGTGACTATAGTGATCTATCCGGTGCGCCGGACACTGGCCTGATTAATGGCATCATCAATGGCGGCTGTATGGTTTCCCATCGGGGCGATTTATCCTTATCCACCAGCTGGCAATATGGCGCGGTGGATTTGCTGGCCGTCCAAGCCGAAGGCACCGTCTCTGCCGGAACGATCAAGCGGTTTTCCGGTGCTTATACGCTCACCGATACCGGATTGGCCTGTATGGTCGAAAACGCAACACTCACCGGATCCGGCGCTATTTTATTCCGGCACCGGATTGAATCCAAAGACGCACGGCGTTTTGCCAATAAAGCAGCGTATTTTTCTGCCCGTACCTACCACGATGTGGGGTCCACGCAGGATTATATTATCACCGTGCGCAAAGCCAATGCAGAGGACGATTTTAGCGCCACTACCCAGATTGATACTGACACCGTCCAAGTGAGCAACGACACGAATAGCGATATTGTTTTCGCCATCGCTGCCATGGGCGATTGTCGCAACGGTATTGAGATCGAAGTCAAAATTGATTGCGGTGCGATCACCACCAAAGATTTCTTTTTAGCCGCGCTGCAATTAAGCGCCGGAGCCGCGCAGCAGCCCTTTGAAATGCGCCCAGCAGCCTTGGAAGAAAAGCTGGTGCAGCGTTTTATCCAGCCAGTCTCTATCGTATCGGCGGTCGCCAATTCCGGCTCCAATATGCAAGCCACACTCGTTCACCCTGCTATGCGTGCCGCGCCGACTTATGAGCTAGATGCCGCGCTTGATATGACCGACGGCTATGTCGCTGATAAAAGCCAGTCCAGTGCGAACATCTCCACAATACATGAAAATAATGCCCAGCGTGGACGCGTGGATATTGCGCTATTTTCCGGCCTTACATCTGGACGGCATTATATCCATCGCGGCGCAGGCGGCACCATTCTTGCCAGTGCGGAGCTATAATTTATGCCCACCATTGATGACATTCTTGTTCCTGGTCAGGGTGTAAACAAGCTCGATCTGCGCCAGTATCTGGCTGCGCGTGAAGCCCCAAGACCGGAGGATTACGGCGCATTAGCAGACGGGTTGAATGACGACACAGCGGCGATTAATCAATGTCTGCAGGAAAATAAAGTTTGTTTGCTCTCTCCAGGTTCTTACCGGATCACAGCGCCGATTGTTCTCAATTACGGCATGAGCCTGATTGGATATGGCGATATGTCGATTATTCAGGCACAGGACGGGCCGCTCAATGAAAACGAAGTGCCGCCATATTCGGCAGATTTTAATGCCGTGGAGTTTGTTGAGGGGTATTCGCAGCTTCAAAATGTCCGCATTGTCGGCGGGGCTTCGGCTATTTTTATGGCGGGCAAGGTTTCTCCATGCGTTAAGAACGTGGTTGAAAATGTAACGATCTGGGATGCGCAAATTGGCGTGACGCTTGACGGCTGGAATAGTTTTGACCGGCCCTGTTACTGGAATAATATCAGCCGCGTTCTGGTCGCGCGGCCTAAAATTGACGGTGTTTTGCTCACCACAACCCCAACAGACTGGCTGGATCCAGAAACCTTCGGAGACAGCCCCAATGCTAATAAATTCCATGATGTACGGGTTTATTCGCTCTCATCCCCTATGTCCGGTTCCGGCTTTTTTATATCGACCGGACAGTTCAATAATTCCTTTGTGGATTGTGAGGCGAATGTTGACTCCACTGCCGAGGCTTGCTTCCGGCTAGGGTTTTTGGCGCGGAGCAATATCATCACGAATTTTTATGCGGAATGCCTGGGGCTTGCTCCTGGCATTCGTATTGATAACGGGTCGCTGGATAATACGATTGTCCGGTTGTTTTCGGTAACCGCCGGAGCTGCGATCTGGGATCCGACCCTGCAGGGTGAATATCAGGCTTATGATGCTGGGTTTCCGAAGAAAAACTTCCTGAAGGATGTTTATATTACAGACGTTCATGTCGATGGCATGACACGCGGCACCACCTATATCGACCCGCCGATTGACCATGTCGGTGATATCAATATCGATCTGGAGCATACATTTTATCTGGTTAGCTCTTTTAACCTTTCTTACGATTTGGTTCTGCCTAATGCCGGAGATGCTGTTGGTCGCTGGGTGACCATCAAAAAAAGCGATCTGCGCGATAATCCTATATTTGTGAAAGAGAATAATGGCGCGGGCCCTGATAACCGCACCCTCACGCTGCTACAGCAGTACGATACGGTCACACTGGTCTCAAATGGCGCGACATGGTGGATTTGCCAAGACAATCGCATGCCGCGGCCCAGCCGTTATGTTGACAATGCAGCAGCTCCAGGCGGGCTTTATCAATCGGATATGCTCAATCGCGTTTATCTGGTCTCAGCCTTTACCGGACAAATTATTTTTGAAATTCCTGCGCCCTCGCAAGCGGCTGGACGACTCTGCACGATCAAGAAAATCGACCCGTCCGGCAATAATGTCAAAATTCAAATGGAGAACGGTTCGGGCGGTGCAGACGCACAGATTTGGTCACTTACATCCCACTTTGCTGCCATCACCATCTACTCCGACGGTGGGCAATGGGTTGTTCTTTCAAGATATTAAAAACAGAGGACATCATGCTTATATTCGTTGGAAAAACACTGTCGCCCCAGACAGGAATCTTCCATAGCCCCGATTGGACTTGGTTTTTAAGCCAGATCACCCAGCATATGCCGGAGACGCTGCCAACGGTCAAAAAAGAGCTGCGCAGACGCTTCAATTATAGACAGGATATTGCTCAATCTATCCGCGACAGTGCTGGGGTTCCATCCGGTGAAACGGTCGGGATTCCTATGGGCATCACGGTCGGATTGACGAATGCTGGCATTTTGAGTGCGCGGGAAGAAATGAAAGTCTTTTATGCCGCAGGACTGGCGGCGGAAGCGTCCAGCGGCTCTGGCACGCAAAACGATCCGTGGATTATTGAGAACCGCCATTTCGGGCATTGCCAGCTCCGACAGGACAATACGGGCTGGGTAAAGTTTAAAAATTGCCTATTTGAGAGCGGCAATAATATGGAGTTTTTTGTGCAGCCGACTTTTATCGGCGATGTGATTTTTGAGAATTGCGAGTTTAGTGATGTCTTAAATACAGGAGCCGACGCCTATGTGATCCGCATCGATGCCGCACAAGAATATCATTTTTTAAAGTGTTTGTTTGGCGGCGGGGTCGCCAATCAGATTATAGGCACCATCAGCAATGTTATGCCCGATGGCGCTACGCTCAAATTCTTCTTTGAACATTGCCGGATTGATGAAAGCAAAGCCGCATGGCCGAACCAGGCGGACTTTTTTGAAAATGTTGCCGTGCCGGATAAAACCATTCAAATAGATTTGGAAATACGGAGCTGCGATTTCAGCGCCCCATCGGGCGGCGGCAAATATATCGTGGTGCCAATCAGAGACGATATTTATACGCGGCTTGTTCTTGAAAATAATCTTGTGAACGGTTTCAGCGGCTTGCTGCGCAACACTTCGGATGATAGCAGCGCAGAGATCCAAAATCTGCTCGTCCGCTATAACAGCATCACTGACACTAAAAATGAGTGTATCCGCGTTGGGCGCATCAAAGGTGGCGAGATTGCCTATAATGATTTTATCCATGATGCGGTTGGCGCGAATAACCGCCTAGTTTATCTTACATGGGATTCCACGACCGTGGGCGCTGTGTGCGAAAATGTTGATGTCCATCACAATAAATTCACAAAAAAAACAGGCACGGCCACGGCAAGCAATGAGTGTCTGGAAAGCGCTGCCGGAATCAATGTTACGTTTCGCTGGAATTGGGTGACCGAATGCCCAGAGGATGCGTTTGAGCATCTTTTCCCACAATCCGGCTGCACCATGGAATATTTGGTGGCCGATAATTGCGGTTTTCAGATCTGCGACATATACAAAACCTTTGATCCCGCCAATTATCTGGCCATCGACAGCAATAATGATAACAGCACCATTCCGGCTGCAAACACTCATATTCATCACATTTACGGCGATTGCGGAGACTGGCCTGTCATTCTTTCCGGCGCGAATGGTGTGGTGGTTCATGACATTTACGGCGACAGCTCACTATCAAATCCGGCGCGGGGCAGCGTCAACATTCAGGATCGTGATGGCGTTGTCGCCGAGAATATTTTCGTGGCCGGTCCGCTACCAACAGCCGACCAAAGGGCTATCCCCAGCGCCGTAATCATCACCGCCACTGGCGTGGATATCGCCGCGCAATGGATCGATGAAAACGGCTTTTTACTTACCCAACCTTAACCAACTAACCAAAAGAAAGAAAAAACTATGACACCAGCAGAATGGGGCTTGCTGTTCGGCATTATTGCCCACAGCGTGGCCGTAATTACGGCGCTTGTAAAACTTGTCACATGGGTCACATCGCATATGAGCGTTGTGGAACAGAAAATCAAATCCCTTGAACATCAAGTGAATAATGATGTGACGGGGCGCAGAGTTGTCGGGGAGATGCGCGAAGATTTAGCCAGTATCAAAACCCAGCTCACCGATATGCGCTCAGACATTCATTATCTGCGCAAAAAAATTGGACAATAAGGAGGTCGCCATGGATATCAGACAATTCCGCGAATACATCGTTGTTCCCACGCTTAATCATATTAACCTTCACTCCCTCAACGCCGAGCAGCTCGTTATGGCGACAGCCATGGCAGAGAGCAATCTGGCTTTTATTCAGCAAGTCGGGCGCGGTCCGGCGCGAAGCTTCTTTCAAATGGAGCCAGTAACGCATGACGATATATGGGCGCGATATTTGCCGCGCAAACCTCATCTTTTGAGCGCTCTTAAAGGGCTGACCATACGGGATATGGATTTACACGACCAACTGCACGGTAATTTGTTTTATGGGGCTGCTATGTGCCGAATTTTCTATCTCCGATTCAAAAAGCCGCTGCCTGAAGCAAACGACTGGCGCGGGATGGCTGAATATTGGAAGAAGTATTACAACACCCATCTGGGCGCAGGAACGGTTGATGGGTTTTTGCGCAAGGCGCGTCCGGCGATGGATTTATATGTTTAAGCGAAGCCGATGCTGAAGCTATCCGGCTTCATATCGATGACAAGATGCTTGGCACCTTCTTTGGGCATCATGCCCTCTATTTCCTGCAAGCGTATATATTCAGAGCCGTCATCGCCGCCCCAATAGGCTTTCTTGTTATCGTACCATTCGTCAAACTCCAGCGTGTCGGGGTTGCACTCATTGGCATAGATAACAAAATTCTTGCCGTCTTTTTCCTTTTGGGAATTGTATTTGCCGTCCGTGGTGTTCGGCATGAGGTAAACGCCATGATCACCCACGAATAAAAACCCTGGATCGGCTGGCACTTGTTCGCCCTTATCCCAATCATAATTGGGGCGGGTTGTCTTGCCTGTTTTTAGCTCCTCAATCCCTTTGCGGATTTCGGTTATTGGAAAATGCAGTCTCATCAATATCTCCTTCCGTTGAACAATTTAACACCCCCATGAACGGATGGAACGCCTTCGAAGTCAACTCAAAAAACAAGGAGAAAACC
Organism: uncultured Micavibrio sp.; assembly: GCA_964351365.1. Taxonomy (GTDB): domain Bacteria; phylum Pseudomonadota; class Alphaproteobacteria; order Micavibrionales; family Micavibrionaceae; genus UBA1672. Next base: position 13,397 of record CAYGNP010000012.1, on the reverse strand, counting down.
ATGATCAAACCCGATCAAAACGACCCTATGAAAGTGCGCCGCTATCTGGCGTTCTTTGTATCCGTTTATGCCTTTCTGGTGCTGCCAAATTTGCTGGTGGCTTATCAGATCCTCGCCGGAGCCGATATTGGTCTCCTACAAGCCATACTGACGTATGTCGGCATTCTGGCTGGCGGCCCCATCGGTGCCTATCTCTACGCAGCTCACAAAAACGGAAACTCCGAAACAAAAAGAGGCGATCATGATCTGGACACTCATTCTTAAAAATTGGCGGGTGGTCGGTGGCTTTTTGGCTATGGCTGCTTTTCTCGGCTGGATCACATGGCAGGGTCAGCAAATCACCACCCTCAAAGGAAAGCTGGCGGTGTCGCAAGCCAGCATCGCCTCTTATGAGGAAAGCCTCGCCACGCTGCAGACTGACACCAAGGCCAAAATTGAAGCCTTGGAAATCGAAAAACAGCAAGAGATTCAACGAACCAAAAATCAAGAACGGCTGTTAGGCCGTATCGAAGGAGCCAGTGATGAAGAAGATGCGCCTATTGCCCCTGTACTGCGTAGCACTATTGACCGCCTGTACGGGCGCTCCCCAGACGCAAATCAAGGTGATTAAGCCGGACATACCCGTCAGCCTCCGTACATGCGCTGACGGGCCGGCTTATCCAGGCGAAGATATGACCCAGCGCGATATTGCCCAAAATTATACAAATCTTTGGTTCGCCCACAAAGACTGCAAATCTAAATTGAGCGCGGTTAATCAGGCGCTCCAGCAGCCAACGGAGAATAAATAATGCTTGTTTATGTCGGAACAATGATTAGGGGGCTTAAGCGCAAAAACGTCCAGCCGGATGTTTTGGATTTAAAGGCTTCCTATGCTGGACAATCTCTTATGCAGCAACAAACCACGGAAAATGCTGGCGATGGCGATGCGGCCTATAAGACCCGCGCACTGACCTATTTTGACACGGTCGTTACATCCCAAGGCGCGACAGGCGGTTCTGCGCTTTTAAAGTCCGTGAAAGATAGTAATTACTGGGTCAATGACGATGCCGGATTGGTCGCTAATGGCAATGCTTACACAACATGGGAGGCTGCGATCGACGCCGACTTTCCCAGCCCGAATGATGTTCATATTATCCATTGGAATCAGGGGCAAACAGATGGCACCATAAATGGGGTATCTAAAGCCAATCATAAAGCGGGATTGATAGTTCTGTTTGCTGCGATGAAGGCAAAATGCCCGAATGCGACCATTGTTCTTGATTATGTCGGCGTTGACACAAACGAGCTTCAAGCGGTGGCATGGCAAGATATCCGCGAAGCCCAGATTGAAGTTATAGATGCTGTTTCTTATGTCCGCGCGGGCGTTTGGACTGTCGACCAGCCTTTAGTCGATACAGTGCATTTCAACAGCGCCGGACGCATTCTTTACGGACAGAGACAGGCCGATTTAGCGGCGCATTATCTGGGCAAGACTGTCGCCGGAGCGCTGGGCCCCGTTGCGACGGCCATCACCGCTTATCAGGACACTAGAAATATTATCGTCACATTTGACCTTGATGGCGGCGATACACTTTTGCAGGATATCGATGGCACTAGGCACATAGGCTGGCGGGTTAAAATCAACGGCATTGAAAGCATTGTGTATGCTGCCCAGAAATCGAGCGAAACCGCTTTTAATCTTTCTATTGCCGACTTTATCAATGAGGGCGATATAGTGACCGTCACATGGGGCTATGGTCCGCTTAACTTTCCGGTGCCGAACCAATTCCCGTCAAGCAACAACAGCGATCCGAAACCTCTCAGGCCGTTTTTTGATCGGCCCGTTACCGTTACCGATAATTCTCTTTCGCCGAGCGCCATTGGTGATGTTGATGGTATATGGGACGCAGCGACGATCGTGCTTGATGTTTCAGGGCGCGTGGAGCAGTTTACCGATCTCTCCGGCAATGCAGAGCATATATTCCAAACCGATGAGACCAGGAGGCCGCAATATAGCCCAAACGGTGGGCATAACGGTTTGCCTGTCATCATGTCGCGCTCGATCACCGAGGGCAGCTTAAAATATCTGGTCTCCAATTACGGCGCAAAGGCTGGGATGACCATCACGTTTGTGGCTAATGTCGCCAATAACAATCAAAACGGAGTCTGGGGTTTTAATCCCAACCGTGCCATGATTACAGGCCGCGCTCTTGTGCCGACGCGCTTTGATTACAAGCGCAGGGAAACCAACAGTAATATCACCGTGACCAACGGGCTTTATACCGATACAGCCAAGCCCACCATTATCACGCTGGCCGTGACCAGCAATACCGAAATGCGCATCTATGAAAACGGCACCTTGATGATTGCAGGGATGCCGTTTGATCCTGAAGATGACATTATTCTCTCAAACCAAAAGCTGCTGCTGGGTGTGAGTGATAGCGAAACGGATTTTTATTTTGGAGACTCGCATGCGCGGGTTTTAACGCAGGACGAGATCATGCGGAAGCATGCTTATTATAAAAATTTGATCGGAACGATTTAATCATCCAGCCACTTAGCGTACGCCATAATGTCTATCATCGGCGCGGTGCCTTTTTGCTGCAAAATGCTAACCAAACGCATGAAAAAATAGGTGACAGGCTGTATGCCATGCCGGATCTGGCGATCCTCATCCAGCTCAAAATAACCTTCTTGCGCAACACAGATCAGATTGAGCCTTTCATCAGGCGTTGCTGCCTCGACTACTTTTTCAAAAGGCTGACCGAAGGGCGGAGACCAATCCGCGTTAAAGCATAGTAATCCGGCATGAATAAAATGCGGTTCTTTGGGTTTGCTGGTGCCGTAGACATTCGGTACAGGAAGGCTTGTGCGCGTAAGGTTGCGCACCGAAGCGGCTTTGGTTTGCGCATATTCCATGTGCGCTTTATTGAGGTTTTGTTTGACCTCAAAAACGGCATAGACGCTCTCGGCTGGAATATATTGCGTGGCCTTATGCTGAAAAATAAAAGGCGAATATTGACGGTCATAAATAATAAGATCGATTTGTTCGCTCTGTGCGCCTTCTGAATCGACAACAATCCCTCCGCTGGCCGCATAGCGCCGTGGCAGATACTTTTCCAGCATGTCGCCCCAGGCCAGCTCTCCTGTATCCCCTTTGATGGTTGGATGGTCGGACGTTTCTCTGCCTGTCTCCAGCTCATTCAGAAGCTCTGCGTTAAAATTTGTCAGCAATCGGTGGAGTATGGATGATGTCACGATATAAAATCTTCCCACTGTCCTTTGAGGGATCGCGCCGCTGTCTGCGCGATATTTATTTTCGCTTGCTGCGTCATATCTGCGGATATCACATTGTTGGCATTAGCCGGATCGATAACTCTGGCAGTTTTAAAATCAGATTCAAGATACTGCAAAACGCGGACGATGTTTTTTGATAAATCCCCGCTCCCTGACGAAACCAAAGCTGCGCCTTTCAAAGCCTCTATAACGCTTAATTCGAGATAGAATGATGGAAAATCCAGCCCTTTATTGTTGCGCCAGATTTTCATTGCCCGAATTTCATTTAAACGCCCACATCCCTTCACCAGATCGATATGCGTTTTGATGTTGGTTTTTGTCCAGGTGCCTGTTTTGTTTTTATAAAGGCTGTGATCCGATCCATAAACTCCCTGACGCTTTCCAGGCACCAGATCGATTTTAAAACCGTCCACGGTTAACCCTATAGATACGTTTTGTTTGCGAGCGGTTGCGAAGCCATTGGAGGTCATCGCATTATAAAGGGTGTTATAAATATCGCCGAGACTTTCACTGGTTGTTGAGAGCAACGAGATAAACAGGTCAATATCCGTCCCACCTTGGACGGCTGTCCCCTTAGCGTAAGAGCCGGATAACGAGATATCATTAATAGATTTGCCGCCCCAATTCCGTATGACGGGCAGAACTTTATCAGCAGCGCTTTGCGCGGTTGATGCATTGACTACCCCATTACGCCTGGACAGCACGTTTTGAATATATTGAGAGTGTTGACCCATAGAAAACCCTAATCCTGTATTTGATAAGGGGTATATTATATAGCGCTTCTTTAAAAGCCACAATTGTGATTATTGAAAAATCCATAAGATTTTTGACTGTCCCATACTTGCCCCGCGCAGGTTTGGGGCGTTTTTTTTGTGCCTGAGTTTTGAGGTTATGGAATCTTTTTCCGCACACGCTGCAGCGCCTGTGTCGCCGGAGCATAGCCTAAAATTTCCGCACCCAGATAATCATTTACGGCCTCTTCATTATTGCCGAGCTTTTCATTAGCCAGTCCGATACCATACATATAAACAGCTTGTTCATTGACGGATGCGCCGCTCTCAATTTGCTGCATAAAATATTCCGGTGCTGTTGCCGGATCCTGATTGGCTCTTTGAGCCACGCTACGTTCAAACGCTGCTTCAGGGCTGCAACCGATCATGAGCAAGCCAGTGATGATGATTAAAAAAGTTTTCATGCTCATCTCCTATTGCTTTATCTCATGTTCTAAAATGTCAGTGCAAACTTCGCTCCAATAAGCGCTGCTTTTCGCATCGCCGGATTCGGTATAACTTTCTGTGATATCAACCGCCAGAGGCAATGCTTCCTCTTTGGGCAGCATATAAACCAAAAAACTGGCCGCTTCCTTTGGGGTGCGCTTTTCGCCCACAAGATCGAGTATTTCAGGGATTGTCATTGTCATCGGTGCTGCTCCTTATCATTGGCTCAAATGAAAAAACCACCATGCCGCTTCAGGGCATGGTGGCCGGAGGTTAGTAGACCGATCACTAGGACAGCCGCGACAGCCTTTAAGCCGAAGCTCTGGACATACGCTGTCGCCCCCCGGCCTCAAAAAAGCCAAAGAGCGACAAATATCGTTTTGTCAGACGCTAGTAATCGAGCCTACTACAGCTCGGCCATGCCCCTTTTCGGCAAAGCACCACTATATTAACCATTTTTCGGGAAATTGGGAGCGATTATTCATGAGGTGATTACAAATACAATAAAAACTTCTGTAACTTAATAGACTTTTAAAACGAAAAGGTTACTATGGAGCTGTAATGAGACGAATAACCCTTGCATTTTTGACCTTTCTCGCTGTAATGCCATCGCTGGTATGTTTCATGGCGTTTTGTCCGATGCAATCTGCGCAGGCCAGTGAGCCTGTTCCGTGTCACGAAAAGTCTGCCGACAGTGACGACGGTGGTGTGATGCTCGTTTCGGATTGTATGGGTGTTGATTTCTTCATGCAGGACGCAACTAACAATTTCGAGATTGATCAACAAATTGATACGCTTGATTTTGCATGGGCAGATATTACGGCCACACAAGGCTTTGAGCCGCGCAATATCAACGCGATCCGTGGGCCACCGCCGAGCGCAGACGTCACGAGTCCTTCTCGGCCACTCTACCTCACCACACAACGCTTCCGCATCTAAATCCTGATCTCTTTGTAATGTGCCTGTCATGAAATAATGACGGGCATTAAGTGCATTTTCATGCGCTTTTCGCACCCAAAAAAGGAGATCAGACCCATGCGATTTATACGACACCAGACCCGATTTTTAACAGCGCTTGCCGCTTTATTGATAGCCGCGCCCGCCGCGCATGCTGAGACATTTGAGACCTATGTGCAGCGCTTAAGCCAGCACCCGCAAGTCGAAAGCATTTTAGCGGGCAGCGAGGCGCTGAAATCACAGGCCGAGGGTGAGCTGGGCTTGCCCGACCCCATGTTTATGATTGGCGTCGATAACGTGCCGATATCCGATCCGGCCTTTGATCGGTTCCTGCCGACCTCCAAAGTGATCGGGTTTTCGCAGAGCATCCCCAACCCTGCCGCGCGGGAAGCCAAATCGCAGCGCTTTGAGCAGATGTCGGAAAAACAAACTCTCATGGCAGATTATACCAATGCGCGGCTGCGCTTTATGCTGGTCTCCAAGCTGGCCGAATATGAGAGCGTCAAAACGCAGGCCAAACTGATCAAAAAACAGCTTGGCCATTACAAAGAGCTGGAGAACACGTTTAAAGGCCAGATTGAATCAGGCCGCTCTGTTTATCAGCGCTTTTCGGAAGTCGATGTGGAACGCGCCGAGGCCGAGCGCAAGCTCAATGATCTGGATGCACGGCTGGCCTCGATTGAAGCCGAGTTTGTCCGGCTGGTTGATAACGTGCCGGACATCGATATGCCGGAGATCCCCGATATCGCGTGGGAGAAAAACCCCACAACGCTCTATCCGGTGATGATCGCCGCCGAGGATATCGATATTGCCAAAAAGGATGTGGGCATCGCCGATGCCGCCTTCCTGCCGAATTTCGGGGTAAATGCCGTCTATAAACAGCGCGAGGATGGAGCCAATAACAGCTTCTCCGGCGATGACTGGTTTTCCGTACAGGCGCAGGTCAGCATACCGCTCTGGGCAGACAGCAATCAAAAACCCAAACTCAGAGCCGCCAAAGAGCGTGAGCGCAGCGCAAAATTCGCCTATGACGATGTGCGCCGCTATTGGGACAAGCAGATGACCTCGCTGCAGAGCAACCGCGATGCCGCCGCCAAGAATGTCAAAGTCCTGCAGGACAAAGACTGGGCGATGAAAAAGAAGATCGATGCCGCGCAGCGCAATTATGAAGCCGGAACCGAAAATCTGGATTCCGTTTTATTGGCCAGAATAGACCGCCTCAATATTCAGGCGCAGCTGGCAGCGGTGAAGGAAATGCATATCAGCCGCTCTGCCGAATTCAATTCCAACATTATAGGCGCATATCAGGAGGTGTCAGAATGAGACAGTTTATCCCCGCATTCTTTTTAATCTTAACCTTGTTTGCGCTTCCGGCGCTGGCTGCAGGGGAGCAATATACATGCCCGATGCACCCGCATTATATGACAGATCGTGAAGGCACGTGTCCGGTTTGCGGTATGGATCTGGTGGAACTAGGTGGCGAAGATGAGGCTGCGCCCATGTCGTCTCCTGCACCTTCCGGTGAAAAGAAAATTCTATATTGGCAAGCACCTATGGATCCCAACTTCAAGAGTGATAAGCCTGGAAAATCTCCCATGGGTATGGATCTGGTGCCGATTTATGGCGAAGAAACAACCGCAAATACAGGGCGCTCTATCATTCGTATTAATCCCGAAACTATCCAAAGCACAGGTGTTCGCACAGAAGAAGCGCAAATGGCCAGCTTCGGCAATCTGGTGAGCAGCTATGGCGATGTAACAGAAAATGTCCGGCTGCAGTTTGATATCTCCAGCCGCGTCGAAGGCTGGGTTGAAGATTTAAAAATTCAGGCTATGGGAGATGAAGTCAAACAAGGCGATCTGCTGTTTAATCTATACAGCCCTTCGCTGATCTCCGCGCAGCAGGATCTGATCGGCGCTCTTGGCACAGGCTATAAAGGCCGGATTGAGTCCGCGTCCAAGCGGCTGGTGTCTTTAGGCATGCAAAAACGCGCCATCGAAGAGGTCAAGAAAAGCCGCAAAGCTTTTCAAAGCGTCCCATACTACGCCGAAGCGGACGGTCTGGTCAGTGCGATGAATGTCCGTGACGGCACCTATGCCAAACCAGGCATGAATTTGATGACCCTGCAAAATTACGACACGGTCTGGGTTGATGTGAGCGTGGCCGAACAGGATATCCCGTTCATCACCAAAGAGACGAAAGCGCAGGTGTCTCTGCCCGCGCTCGGCGTAAATGGCCAGCAAGCCGATATTGATTATATCTACCCCACGATTGATCGCGCAACGCGCACAGGCCGGATCCGGCTGGTGCTGGATAACAAGGACGGCAAATTAAAGCCTGGAGCTTACGCCGATGTGGAACTGGAGACGGACGTCGATCGGCGTCTCTCCATCCCCAGCGATGCCATCCTCAAAAGAAAGGACGGCGATTTTGTGGTGGTGGCTATGGATCAAGGCCGCTTTCAGCCGCACAAAATTCTAGCGGGGCTGAAATATAAAGGCCGGACGGAGGTGCTGGAGGGTTTAGCAGAAAATGACCGCGTGGTGGTCAGCGGACAATTCCTGATCGATTCTGAAAGCTCTTTACGTGATGCTTTTCGCAAAATGAAGCCCTCTGATGACACCCCTGCAGCAGGAGGCGCACATGCCAACCACTGATCCAAACCAGACGCGTGACCCCACGCAATCTTTTGTCGCCAAGATCATTGAATATTCGGTCAATAACCAGCTGCTGATCATTGTGATGATGATCGCGTTATTGGTGGCGGGTATTCTGGCCGTGCAGAAAACGCCGCTCGATGCCATCCCCGATATGTCGGATACGCAGGTTATTATCCGCACCGATTTTATTGGGCAATCGCCGCAGATTGTCGAGGATCTGGTGACCTATCCGCTCTCGACCACGATGCTGGGCTTGCCGAAAACAAAGAATGTGCGCGGGTTTTCGATGTTCGGCACCTCCTTTGTCTATATCATTTTTGAGGATAGCGTTGACCAGTATTGGGCGCGGAGCCGCGTGATTGAAGCGCTGTCGAAAATTCAAGGCGATCTCCCGCCGAATGTCGTGCCGCAGATCGGGCCCGATGCCACAGGCGTGGGCTGGGTGTATCAATACGCGCTGGTCGATAAAAGCGGCACGTATGATCTCTCGCAATTGCGCAGTCTGCAGGACTGGTTCCTCAAATTCGAGCTGGCCACCGTCAAAGGCGTATCGGAGGTCGCCTCGGTCGGCGGGTTTGTGAAGGAATACCAGATCCTCATTGATCCCAACCGTCTCCGCGCCTTTGATATTCCATTAAAGCGCCTTATGGAGGCTGTGCGCAGCGCTTCTATGGATGCGGGCGGACGCGTGATTGAAAAGGCTGAGATGGAACTGATGATTCGCTCCAAGGGCTATGTCACCAATATCAACCAGCTTAAAAAGATCGTTCTGTATGCCCGCGACGGCACCCCTGTGAAGCTTCAAGACGTTGCCCGCGTGATTGAGGGGCCAGAGCTGCGGCGCGGCGTGACCGAGCTAAACGGTGAAGGTGAAGTGGTCGCTGGCGTGGTCATTATGCGGGCCGGTGAAAATGCTTTGCATGTGATCGAAGGCGTGAAAGCAAAGCTGGCCGAGCTGCAGCAAGGACTGCCTGAAGGCGTGGAAATTGTTCCCGTCTATGACCGCGCCCCGCTGATTGAGGGCGCTGTTGAATATCTCACCGACACGCTGATGAAACAGGCGATTATTGTCTCGCTTGTAGTGTTTATATTCTTGCTGCATGTCCGCTCGGCGCTTGTCGCGTTGATCGTGCTGCCGCTTGGCGTATTGGGCGCGTTTATCATTATGTCGGCGCAGGGCATTACCGCCAATATTGTCTCGCTGGGCGGGATAGCGATTGCGATTGGCACGATGGTGGATGCCTCCATTGTCATGGTCGAAAATGCCCACAGAAAGCTGGCGGAGTTATCCGATGATGCGTCAAAGGAACAGCGGCACAAAGCTATGCTTGATGCCGCTAAAGAAGTCGGCCCTGGGCTGTTTTTCTCGCTGCTGATTATCACGATTTCCTTCCTGCCTGTGCTGGCGCTGACGGGGCAATCCTACCGCCTGTTTAGCCCGCTGGCCTTCACCAAAACCTATGTGCTGGGCTTTGCCGCCATATTATCGGTGACGGTGATCCCGATCCTGATGCTCTGGACATTGCGCGGGAAAATTAAAAAAGCCGAGGCCAATCCGGTCAATGCGGGGCTGTTAAAGCTCTATCGTCCGCTCCTGCGCCATGTGCTGGCAAAACCCGCAATGACGATCATTGTTACCCTTGTTTTGATCGCAAGCATGGCGGTGCCGATCATGCGCACTGGCTCTGAATTCATGCCCGCGCTGTATGAAGGCGAATTGCTGTATATGCCGACCACGCTGCCTGGGGTGTCGATCACCAAGGCCAAGGAAATCCTGCAGCAGACAAACCGCATGATCAAGCAAGTGCCGGAAGTCCATCATGTGTTCGGCAAGGTTGGCCGCGCCGATACTGCCACGGATCCGGCTCCCATTTCGATGATCGAGACATGGATCAAATTAAAGCCGCGCGAAGAATGGCGGAAAGGCATGACGCCGGAGGATTTGATTAAGGATATGAATGCCCGTGTCAAATTGCCTGGAGTGGTCAATTCATGGGGCTATCCGATTAAAATCCGCATGGATATGATCTCCACCGGAATCCGCACCCCCATCGGCATTAAAATCTCCGGTGATCAACTGGAGACCATAGGCCGCGTGGCGCTGGATATTGAGGCCGCGATCAAGAATGTTGACGGTACACGTTCCGCTTTTGCCGACCGCGTGACTGGCGGTAAGTATCTGGAAGTTACGCCAGATAGAGACGAGCTGGCACGGCGCAATATTGATCTCGGCGTGTTCCAAAACATCATCGGCACCGCGCTTGGCGGTATGAAAATGGCGGAATCCATTCAGGGGCGTGAGCGTTACAACATCATGCTGCGCTATGACCGTCCGTTCCGTGAAGACCCCGAGGATTTAGGCAATATTTTGGTGCCAACCCCGCAAGGCCAGCATATCCCGCTCGGTGAGCTGGCAAAGATTGAATTCGTCGAAGGCCCGCCAATGATCAAGTCTGAAAACGCACGGCTGACAGGCTGGGTGTTTGTCGATATTGAAGACCGAGATATCGGCTCCTATGTGAAGGATGCGCAAATTGCCGTGCGTGATAATGTTGATCTTCCTGCGGGGTATGCCGTGGAATGGTCGGGACAGTTTGAACAGATGCTGGAAGCCAAAAGGCAGCTCAGTATCGCCATCCCCGCCGCTGGCTTTGCAATCTTTGTTTTGCTGATGATTTATTTCGGGCGTACCGACCGGACGCTAATGGTGATGTTCTCGCTGCCTGTAGCGATGGTCGGCGGGATGTGGGCGGTTTATCTGGCAGATTATAACTTGTCCGTTGCCGTCGGAGTGGGCTTTATCGCGCTGGGCGGGCTGGCGGTCGAGACCGTCACGATCATGATGGTCTATATTGATCTGCGTGTGCGCGAGACCAGCCCCAGCAATAAAGAGCAACTCAGCGAAGCGGTTTTTGAAGGTGCCTTGATGCGGATCCGGCCTGTGTTGATGACGGTGATTACCGAATTCGCCGGATTGCTGCCGATCTTCATTTTCGCCGGACTTGGCGCAGATGTGATGCGCCGCATCGCCTTGCCCATGGTCGGCGGCATGATCACCACCACGCTGCTCACCCTGATCGTTATTCCCGTTATCTATTATCTCTGGGAAAGCCGCCGTTATGAAACAGCCAAAACGGAGGATGTGTGATGTACGAAAATATGCCTGAAGCCATTATTATCAGCATTATTTTGGTGCTGGTCACCAGCTCTCTCTTTTATGAGATACTGGGGATCGCCCTAAAGGTGATTGCCAGACATGATCTGCGCAATCGTCCGCTCATGCTGTTTTTGGTGGTGCCCATCTTTTCAGCGCACACCGTTGCCGTCTGGATATACGGTACGGTCTATTGGGTGATGGTGCATACATTTGGCGCAGAGCCGTTAAGTGGCATCGCCCATGATAATTTCTTCGGCTACATCTATTTTTCAGCCGCCACGTATTCATCGCTTGGAATCGGCGATGTTTTTCCGCACGGAGCCATGCAATTCATCACTGGTGTTCAGGTTTTAAACGGCCTAATCCTCATCGGCTGGTCGGTCATGGTCACGTATTTTGCCGTGCAGAAACTATGGGATGTCCATCTACCGACTCAACTTAACCAACCAAAGGAAAAAAACCATGAATCTTAAAACAAACAGGCTTGCTGTCTCCGCTGTTATTTCTGCGGCGATATTGGCTTTATCTGCAGCGGGCGCTTCAGCGCATCTGGAACCAAAAGAAGGCGATGGAAAAGAAAAATGCTACGGCGTGGTCAAAGCCGGAAAAAATGATTGCGCCAGTAAAGCAAATAAGCATAGCTGTGCGGGTATGGCGAAAGCTGATGGCGATATGAATGAGTGGATCAAGCTGCCAAGCGGCTTGTGCGAAAAGTTGGTTGGCGGTGCAACAGAACCAAAAGAGGAAGGATAATCAATATATGAGGTAAAATTATGCAGTTTCATTCTTGAATTGTTAACCATCTAATGTTAGGTTATTTCTAATGAACAAGTTTTTTCTAATACTTTCAGCTTTCGCCTTGATCGTCTCCGTGACGGTCTGCGCTTCGCATTCTGCTCATGCCAGTGTTGATACCGAATCTGAAATCTCCATAAGCATTGACGCTGACAGCCCCAGTGATACTTCTCTGGGCAGTAACGGCTGCGATATGTCTTGTGGCGGTTGCTGCGTTCATCACGTTATCAATACCTATGGCATAAGCACTCTTGCCTCTGTTGGTAAAGGTCAGCTACTTATGCCGGATACAGATTTGTTTGTATCGGATTTTATTTACGGCCTCAAACGCCCTCCCAAATCATAATTTATAAGGCGTAGTGTATCCGCATTTGACTGATGTCATGCGCGGGTAATCTTTTGCGACCTTATCTCTTTAGACTGCGCTCTATCAAGCGCCGCCTTACCCCCTTATTGACTCAAAAAAGGAAAACACGATGAAAAAATTACTTTATACGTCCGCGTTGGCTATGCTTTTATGGCAACCAACACTGGCCGGAGCCGAGACGCTGGACAAACAGGCGGCGCTCCAGATGGCGTTACAGAACAACCCGACCTATAAGGCGGCGCTGGCCGAGATTGATGCGGCGGATGGCAGTAAATTACAAGCCTCGCTCCCCCCCAACCCTGACGCTGTTTTTGAGATTGAAAACTTCGCCGGAGAGGATGATCAGGAAGGGTTTGATGGCGCGGAGATTACACTCGGTATTGAGCAAACCATAGAGCTGGGCGGCAAGCGCGGCAACCGCACCGATGTGGCTGACTTCACCTATAAAATCACCCAAGAGCAAGCCAAGGCACAAGCGTTAAGCCTTCTTGCCGAAACCGAATATGCATTCATTCGTGTGGCAGTGGCGCAGGAACGGATGGCTTTGGCTGATAAACGCCTCGATCTGGCGGACAAAACTCACAGCATTGTTAAAAAACGGATTGGCGCGGCGAAGGCTGCGGATATTCAACACACCAAAGCCGATATTGAAAAAGCATCGGCGGAGGTTGAAAAACGCAAGGCCGAAAAAGAGCTGGTCACGGCCAAAAATGATCTGGCGCGTCTGCTGGGCGGCATGGACAGCGCCAGCCTAGATGTAGAAAGCGATATTAGCGCATTGCCGGATATGGTCGATCAACAGGCGCTTATTGATGCTCTGAAAAACGCACCGCAATCACAGGCGCAGGAATTTGCCAAGATGCAAGCGCGGTCGTCTTTGGATCTGGCACGATCTGCGGCTGTTCCCGATCCTACTTTCGGGCTGGGTGTACGGCGCTTTAATGAAAATGACAGCACGGCTTTGGTGG
>CAYGNP010000011.1:0-76210 GCA_964351365.1 uncultured Micavibrio sp. | reverse complement strand
ATGATATAGACATAACAATGTTAAAAATAGCAATTATAGGCCGCCCCAATGTTGGCAAATCAACCTTGTTCAACAAACTGGCAGGCAAAAAGCTTGCGATTGTAAATGATACCCCCGGCGTCACCCGCGACTGGCGTGAAAACGAAGGCTACCTCTTCGACCAACCCATCACCATCATTGACACCGCCGGCCTGGAAGAGGCTTTCGACGACTCCATTCAGGCACGCATGCGCATCCAGACAGAATCGGCCCTGGCCCGCGCCGATATCATCCTTTTCGTCATTGATGGCCGTGAGGGTTTGACCCCTGCCGACAGGCACTTCGCAGGTTTCCTGCGCAAACAAAATAAACCCGTGATTCTCGCCGTGAATAAATGTGAGAACATGAACGCCGTCCAGAGCGGCATCGGCGAAGCCTATACTCTGGGATTTGGCGAACCTATCGCAATCTCTGCCGAACACAGCGCAGGCTTTGATGATCTCTACACGGCCCTTCAACCGCACTTCAAAGAAGATAACGCAAAGCAGGACGATGACACGGACGGCGAGAAACTCTCCCTCGAATCACTCGACGACATTGAAGGAAACGAGGATTTCACCTTCCAGCAGGAAGAAGATGATCCCGAAAAACCAATAAAAATCGCCATTGTCGGCCGCCCCAATGTTGGAAAATCCACCCTCCTCAACTCAATCCTGAAAGAACAGCGCGTCATGACAGGCCCAGAGGCCGGCATAACACGCGATGCTATTGCCGTTGATTGGGCCCAGGACGGACGCACCTTCAAACTCGTCGACACCGCAGGAATGCGTAAAAAATCCAGAGTGATCGACACGATCGAAAAAATGTCGACAGAAGACTCCATGCGCGCTATCCGCCTCGCACAAATCGTAATACTTGTTGTTGATGGCAACATGCCTCTGGAAAAACAAGACTTGCACATTGCTGGCCATATTATCGAAGAAGGGCGCGCCCTCGTCATCGCCGTGAACAAATGGGACGAAGTCAAAAACCGCACCGAAGTGCTGGAACAGATCAAACACACCCTCTCAACATCTTTGGCACAAACCAAAAACATCCAGTTCGCGACAATTTCTGCCAAACACGCCAAAAATATCGATAAACTTTTCTACAAGGCACTCCAAACCTACGAAATCTGGAACAAACGCATTCCCACAGGCGGCCTCAACCGCTGGCTAGCGCGCATGGAAAGCCAAAACCCCGCTCCTCTTGTCTCTGGGCGTCATAACCGCTTAAAATACATCACACAGATAAAAACGCGCCCCCCCACTTTTGCATTGTGGGTCTCAAAACCAAAGGAGCTTCCTGATTCTTACCAACGCTACATCATAAACGGCCTGCGCAAGGAATATGATATTCAGGGCGTCCCCATCCGCCTGCTTATTCGCGCAAGCAAAAACCCATACGCATGATAACAGTTTGCAGAAACTTAGGAGATTCTCTTGCCCCAACACAGGAATCACGTTAAATCCTTACTGTTAATCATAAAAGGGAAAACAAAAAAATGAACACTCTTCCAAACCACTTCAAACGTTTTTTTGCCCTTGATATTGCTCCAGGCATTTTATTGGTTCTGGCCACAATTTTAGCGCTCATCATGGAAAATTCCTTCCTCTTTTCCTTCTATGGCAGCATCAAAGAAACACCCGTTGCCATTCAATTCGGTGCTTTTGAAATCGACAAACCCCTCCTGCTCTGGATCAATGATGGCCTGATGGCGATATTCTTCCTTTTGGTCGGTTTGGAGATCAAACGCGAGATTATTGACGGTCACCTCTCCACCCGGGCACAAATTGCATTACCGGCTATAGCCGCACTTGGCGGCATTATCGCCCCCGCTTTGATCTACTGCGCAATAAACTGGAACAGCCCAAACACAATGGAGGGCTGGGCCATACCGGCCGCAACTGACATCGCCTTTGCTTTAGGTATCTTGATGCTTTTGGGGCCGCGCGTCCCAACCGCATTAAAAGTATGCCTCGTTGCAATTGCTATTATTGATGACCTCGCCGCAATCATAATTATCGCTGTGTTCTATACCAGTAAAGTCTCTCTATTCTCGCTGATACTTGCCTTTATTGGCCTTGCGATTGCATTTATCTGCAACCGTCGCGGCGTCACAAATCTCGGTATCTACACCGTACTCGGCATTATCATATGGGCCTGCGTCCTTAAATCCGGTGTACACGCAACCCTTGCTGGCGTTGCGCTCGGCCTGCTCATCCCCATGCGCCAGAAAAACAAAGAAGGGAAATCCCCTCTCATTGTCATGGAGCACGCGCTCCACCCATGGGTCGCCTTCGGAGTTATCCCCATCTTTGCATTTGCGAATGCGGGCGTTCCCCTCGCGGGACTAACCCTAGACAGTTTCTTGAACCCCGTCACACTCGGCATTATGCTGGGGTTGTTCCTGGGCAAACAAATAGGCGTAGTACTTTTCACCTTTGCTGCAAGCAAAATAGGTCTGTGCAAGCTCCCAACCGGGGTCACATGGCCGCAATTCTATGGCATGGCTTTGATCACAGGAATCGGCTTCACGATGAGCTTATTCATCGGAACACTGGCCTTCTCCAGCATGGAAACCTTGACATCGGTGCGCCTTGGTGTTCTCTCCGGCTCCCTGCTTTCAGGAATAGCGGGCACGATTATATTGATATTAACAACCCAAAAACCTGCTAAGCCGTAACCATTGTTTTCACCATTTCCAAAATCTTGAATGAGTTATCATCAATCGCAAGACCAATAATGGCAATAAAACCGCCAAGCTCCCACGGCAGGCGGAAACAATGTGTAATCACAAAGGCGGAATAGACATACCCCACCAGAGAAATAAACACGGCGTAAGACTCCATATTTTTCATCTCATATCCCATAAAAAGCCCGATAACGATGGGCAAAAGCAAAATCAGGCCCGGGATATTTATCCAATTCGAAACGTTTAGAAATTTATAAAAATACGCCTCTCTACCAAAGTGCTTCGTCAAAAAATACACTGCCGTAAGAAACAGCACGAACGACAACCCAATCCGCAGCGTATTTAGCGAAATCAAAAGAGTAAGCGATACACCCTGAGACATCATAGCCATAACAACCAAAATCACAGGCATCAACCCCAGTGGAATTACAAGTGAGCGCATCGCATCACGCGGGGCTGAACTAAACCGATCAATACCGCTCGGCATAAACAAAAATATATCCAGACATCCCATTAAATTTGTTTTCAATTCTTGCTTTGTAAACACTATGAACGCTCCATTTTTTGTAATTTTACCACACCAATATAATATCTGCAAAATACGGTCAAAATATGCCAAAACCATGAAAAAATTTGTCTTTTCCTTGCATAATGCTTTGAATCTATTTACTAATTTAACAAATAGTTAAACAAAGTGAGGATGAAATGGACTATCTAACAATCGCCACAAACGTTGTCATTGCAGGAGCCATAATGGTTGCAGGCTGGGTACTGGGCAATCAGGCAAAAATCATGATTGGGAAAATCCATAGACTTGAAGGAACCCTCAAAAGCTTCCTCGGAAATTGCGCAAAATACGTCATACTAGCCTTGGCTCTCATCATGGTTTTACAGCAGTTTGGCGTACAAACCGCAAGCCTTCTGGCCGTTTTGGCTACTGCTGGTCTTGCGATCGGCCTCGCCCTTCAAGGAACTCTGAGCAACGTTGCCGCGGGCGTTATGCTGCTCATTCTTCGCCCCTTTAATGTCGGCGATTTCATCTCCTCTGCAAACATAAAAGGCACTGTTATAACTCTGGGATTATTCGCAACCGAGCTCTCAACACCTGACAACACATATGTTTTTGTCCCAAACAGCAAGCTCTGGAACGCAGATATCGAGAATTTCACCCGTAACCCTCAGCGCCGCCAGGATATTGTCTTTGGCATAAGTTACAAAGACGACATCAACAAAGCCTTCAAAACCATCGAAAAAGCGATCAAAGACGAGGCACGGATCATAAAAGAAACCGGCAAAGAGCCACAAATCATGGTCACAAATCTTGGAGATTCTGCTGTCAACATCACCCTTAGAATCTGGTCGACAACTCCGGATTTCTGGGCTTTAAAGGTCGACACGATTAAAAAAATCAAAGAAGCTCTGGATAAAGACGGTATATCCATCCCCTTCCCGACGCGTACCATAGAAACCCTCAGCCCACCAAACGAATCCAATAAAAAAGCGGCCTAATGAATTCCCTTGAAAAACAGGGCGCTTATCAATATGGTGAGACCCCTGAAATAAAGGAAACAACATGTGCGGCATCATTGGTATATTTTCATACGGTCCCGTAAATCAGGACATCTATGATGGCCTTACAATTTTGCAGCATCGCGGCCAGGATGCTGCAGGCATCGTCACCGAAGACAAAGGCCGCTTTTACTTGCGCAAAAGCAACGGCATGGTGCGGGATATCTTCACCCTAGACCACATGACGCACCTGCGCGGCAATATGGGCATCGGCCATGTACGCTACCCGACTGCCGGCTCCTCCAGCTCCGCTGAATCCCAGCCCCTTTACGTGAACTCCCCCTACGGCATCGTTCTCGCCCATAACGGCAACCTGACCAATCAGGATGAACTGGCCGAAGAGCTCTTCCAGACAGATTTACGCCATGTAAACACGGAATCAGACTCCGAGGTCCTTCTGAACATCGTCGCGCACGAGCTCCAATCTCTGGGTAAATTAAAACTCACCCCCGAAGACGTCTTCACCGCCATCGAAAAACTCTACAAACGCTGTAAAGGTGCATACGCCGTGGTTGGCATGATCTCTGGCTACGGCCTGTTTGCCTTCCGTGATCCGAACGGTATCCGCCCCTTGATCTACGGTCAAAAAACCAACAAGGACGGCAAAACAGAATATATGATCGCCTCCGAAAGCGTTGCACTTGATGCCTTGGGTTTCGAAACGATTCGGGACGTAAAGCCCGGCGAGGTCATCTTCGTGGATAAAAAAGGCAAGCTCCACAGCAAGATTTGCGACGCAACCCGCCCGCATACGCCCTGCATTTTTGAACATGTTTACTTCGCCCGCCCCGATTCAATTATAGACGGCAGCTCGGTCTACAAATCCCGTATGCGCATGGGTGAATATCTGGCTGAAAAAATCCTGCGCGAATTCCCGGATCATGATATCGATGTGGTGATTCCAATCCCGGAATCAAGCCGCTCTTGCGCAATGGAGCTCGCCAGTGTCATGGGCCTGAAATTCCGCGAAGGCTTCGTCAAAAACCGCTATATCGGCCGCACATTCATCATGCCAGGCCAGGAAGAGCGCGAAAAATCCGTCCGCCAAAAACTCAACCCTATTCCGCTGGAATTCAAAGACAAAAACGTCCTTCTGGTCGATGATTCCATTGTGCGCGGCACCACCAGCAAAAAAATCATCGACATGGCCCGCGCCGCCGGCGCAAAGAAAGTATACTTTGCCTCCGCCGCCCCGCCAATCCGCTTCCCGAATGTTTACGGCATCGACATGGCTGTAAAATCCGAACTCGTCGCCTTTGATAAAACTGAAAAAGACATCCAAAAAGAAATTGGCGCAGACTGGCTGATCTATCAGGATCTCGAAGACCTCATCAAAGCTGCCACGCCAGGCAGTGAAAACGGTGAAACCCGAGAATTTGACTGCTCTGTTTTCGATGGAAAATACGTCACCGGCGACATAACCGACATATATTTCTCAAAAATTGAAACGCGCCGCAAAGACTCCGAAAAGAAAACAAAAATCAAAGACCGTCATCAATCCGTAGATCTCTACGACAATGCCTGATTGAGCTTAAGGGTTTTCGCTAGGCTGCTGCTCAGGCTCAGGCTCAGGCGTAAGAACACTCTCACCGTTGAGCGGTGCTTGCTCAACATCTTCAAACAACTTGTCCATACGCTCACGGAACTCATCGCCATATCCGCTCTTGGGCAAATCTGAACCGTCCGCATCAGGCGCTTTTTCCAATATATCCATCTCTTCGAATTTCTTGCGCGTCTCAGACATATTCTGCAATTTCTCGGCCCCTTCTGCGATTTCTTCTTCCGCATTCTTGGGAACATAGCTCAAAATCCAGCGTGACGTAAACTCAAGATAAGGCTGCGCCTTGCTCTCTTTGAAAACCTCTTTTTGCTGATCTTCACCAACCAGAAAAAGCGGGAAAAGATACAGCAATCCCAAAATCAAACCCCCGCGCGCAATCCCAAATACAGCCCCCAGTGCGCGGTCAACCGCGCCAAGGCCCATATGCTTCACAGATTTAGACAGAAAATGACTAAGCGTTGAAAAAATAATCACAAAAACGAGAAAAACAATCGCATAAGCCAAACCATCCGCAATCAAGCTATAGGGCAACATGCCAAACAAGCTGCCCGGATCTTCCGCGCCCTCAACAACGCCAAACCAACCGCGCGTTGTTGGTTGCAAAAGCGGGCCCGCAACAAACGCAGCAACCGCACCGCCCACTAGCCCCAATATCGTCAAAACTTCACGGATAAATCCTCGTAATACCGACACAATAACAGACGCCAGCAACACCAGAACAACAACAATATCAAGAAAAATGCCCATGCTTATAATCCATCCGCTTCTAATTGTGCTTAAATTTTACACTCAGAGTCCTAAGCCATAGCGCAACAAAACGCAATAGGCAGAGGACTTTAGAGTACTAACAAAGAGTGGATTTTAATGTTTGGGACCAAGGATCATAATCATCTGGCGCCCCTCGAACTTGGGTTCAAGCTCAACATTTACAAGCTCACCCAACTCCAGCAGCATTCTTGTAAACAATTCCCGCCCGATCTCCTGATGAGCAATCTCCCGGCCGCGAAACCGCATGGAGACCTTGACCTTGTTCCCCTCTTCAAGGAAACGGCGCGTATTGCGCATCTTCACATCATAATCATTCTTCTCGATGCGCGGGCTCATTTTGACCTCTTTCACATCAACAGTTTTCTGCTTTTTGCGCGCTTCATTCGCCTTTTTTTGCTGCTCGTATTTATACTTGCCGTAATCCAGAATCTTGCAAACTGGCGGATCGGCATTTGGGGATACCTCTACCAAATCAAGACCTGCCTCCTCTGCCATAGCCAAAGCTTTCGAAAGCGCTACAACGCCCTGCATTTCTCCGTCCGCGTCAACAAGCCGAACTTTCTCGGCAGTAATTTCAGAATTCAGTCGCGGTCCGTCATCCTTACGGGGGATCGGTTTTTGTGGTCTAGAAATGGTTGGCTCTCCTTTTTTGATTGCACATAAAATAATCTAATAAAAATTGATTAGAAAAACATTAATAAGCCGCTTTCACATGCTGTGCAAGCCTTTCCATCAAACTGAACAGAAAATATCATATTAAAATGGGGGCTGTGCAGCAGAGACAATCTCCGCAATTGCCTCTTCAAGGCCTTGAACATCTTGCGCCTGAGACCCTAGACGCCGGATAGCCACGGTTTTCTCTTCCGCCTCGCGCGCCCCAACGACAAACATCACCGGCACTTTGGCGTGGGAATGCTCCCTCACCTTGTAGTTAATTTTCTCATTGCGCACATCAAGCTCCGCGCGTATCCCGCGCGCCACAAGCATGCGGTGTACCTCGGCGGCATAGTCATCGGCTTTGCCTGTAATCGTTGCCACAACGCACTGCACTGGCGCGAGCCATAGCGGCAGCTTCCCGGCCGTATTCTCGATCATAATCCCGATAAACCGCTCCAGCGTTCCCAAAACCGCACGATGCAGCATCACGGGGCGATGCTTTTCCCCATCCTGCCCAATATAGCTTGCATCCAAACGCTCCGGCAAAACAAAATCAAGCTGCAACGTCCCGCACTGCCAGCTCCGCCCAATCGCATCACGGATATGAAACTCGACTTTCGGGCCGTAAAACGCGCCCTCTCCGGGCTCCTCCACAAACTCCAGCCCCGCACTGCGCAATGCCTGACGAAGTCCATCCTCCGCCTTATCCCAAATATCATCACTGCCCGCGCGCACATCTGGCCGCAGAGCCAGAACAACCCGCACATCTTCAAAACCCATATCCTTGTATACCGCACGCACCAATTCACAAAACGAAACTGATTCAGACATAATCTGATCCTCGCGGCAGAAAATATGCGCATCATCCTGGGTCATTTGACGCACCCGCATCAACCCATGCAGCGCACCATGCGCCTCATTCCGGTGACAACACCCAAACTCCGCCAGACGCAGCGGCAGGTCACGATACGATTTGATCCCCTGATTATACACCTGCACATGCGCCGGACAATTCATCGGCTTGAGCGCCATCAGCTTTTCAAACGCCTTATCGCTCAAAACCGGCCCGTCCTCGTCTGTATTTGGAATTTCATCCGGCACGACAAACATATTTTCGCGGTATTTGCCCCAATGACCGGACGCCACCCACAGCTTGTTATCAATTAATTGCGGCGTTTTAATCTCCTTATAACCCACGGCGTTCAAACGCCTGCGGATATACCCCTCCAGCTGGTTATAAATCACAAACCCCTTAGGATGCCAAAACACAGAGCCCTGCGCCTCGCTTTGGAAATGGTACAAATCCATCTCCCCGCCGAGCTTACGGTGATCGCGCTTTTCCGCCTCCTCCAACTGTTGCAGATACGCCTCCAGCTCCGCTTGATCGCGCCAAGCCGTGCCGTAAATCCGCGTCAGCATCGCCCGGCTCGAGTCCCCGCGCCAATAAGCCCCCGCGACCTTCAGCAACTTAAACGCCGTCCCAACATGCTTTGTCGTTGGCATATGCGGCCCCCGGCATAAATCTGTCCACTCCCCTTGCTTATAGATCTTAATCTCTTCGCTCTCCGGCAAGTCCTCAATCAACTCGGCCTTGTACGCCTCACCCTTTTCACGGAAAAAAGCCAGCGCTTTTTCCCGGCTCCAAACCTCACGGACAAAAGCATCTCCGCGCTCGATAATCTTGCGCATCTCCTTTTCAATGGCTTCAAAATCCTCTGTGCTAAACGGCTCATTGCGCGCAAAATCATAGTAAAATCCGTTCTCAATGGTCGGCCCAATTGTAACCTGCGTGCCGGGAAACAGGCTCTGCACGGCCTCTGCCAAAACATGCGCGCAATCATGGCGGATCATTTCCAATGAATCCGCTGCGTCTCGTTTTATAATTTCAATAGAAACATCACGCTCTATTGGCAGCGACAAGTCGCTCAGCTCCCCATTAAGCTTAACCGCAATCGCCGCCTTCGCCAAAGACTTGGAAATATCATTCGCTATCCCCATGCCAGTGATACCGGAATCATATGTCCGCACTGATCCATCAGACATAGTAATATTAACGTGTGATTGCTGTGCGGCGCTCTGCTTCATTCTATAATCCTATATTTCAAAGAGTATAGATAATGGCCATTCTGAAAAAATTTGCAAGGGAAAACCCCGCCTCTAACGCTCATTCATTGCATTATCAAGCGTCTTGATCAGCGGCTTAAGCAAATATTGCATCACCGTCTTTTGCCCGGTTAAAATATCCACGCTTGCAACCATACCCGGTATAATCGGCAACACCTCGCCCCTGCGCTTAAGCTCCTTCTCATACGTACGAAGCCTCACACGGTAAAATGCGTTGCCCTTCTCATCTTCAATCGTATCCGCAGAAATCTCCAAAAGCTCACCGCGCAGGCCTCCGTAAATTGAAAAATCATACGCTGTAACCTTAATCACGGCCTCCTGACCTGGATAAATAAACGCCCGGTCAGATGGATTTACTTTCGCCTCAACAATTAACTGATCATCCTCGGGAACGATCTTGATCAAATCCTCCCCCGCACGCACAACCCCGCCAACAGTGTTGACCAAAAGCTCCTGTATCGTCCCCGCAACCGGCGATTTAATCTCTGTACGGCCTTTACGTTCCTTCAACCCCGTTAAGCGCTCACGAATTTCATTGAGCTGCGTTAACTTATCCGCAAGATCAACCTGAGCAGCCGTTTGCGCACTTTGGCGCGCATCCGCCATCCGCGCATTGGCTTCGTCTATTGCGGATTGCGTTCTTGGCAAGCTTGACTTCAGACCGTTCAGCTCCGTCAAACGCTGCTGAATACCTTGCTGCAGCTGCAATAATTCAATTTCCGGCGCCGATCCGCGCTTAACCAGAGGCTCAATCATGCGCAATTCTTTACGCTGTAAATTCAATGTCGTTTCAACATCCCTTATATTGCTTTTTAACTCATCCAGCTCCTGCTCTTTTTGGCGTAGTTGCTTTTGCAATACATTAATCTGCGTATCAAGCTGCAGCTTGTTTGCACGAAATGCATTCAGCTCCTCAATTACACTTTCTCCGGCATCTTGGGTGACTTCATCAGGAAATTCAACGCTCTCACGACCTTCTGCTTCCGCTTGTAACCGCGTTATAGAGGCCAAAAGCCCAAGATATCGTACCCTATTCGCCCCCAAATCGGACGAGGCTTCAATATCACGCAAACGTACCAAAACTTGCCCCGGCTCAACCCGATCACCCTCACGCACCAAAAACTCATCAACAATACCTGGATCAAGACTTTGCAGAGATTTGACATCACTGGAGGGGATAATCTTGCCACTCCCGCGCGTAACCTCATCAAGCTGCGCGATATTCGCCCAGATGATAAAAGAGACAAAGAACACCATAATCGCAATAAACAACATATGCCGCGACAGTGATAAATCTTCATCTGTCTCAAAAACTGCAAGTGCTCGTGCTTCAGCACGATCAGCTTTTTCCTTAAGGCTTCCAGCTAGAGTATTAGCCTCTTGCGCTGGTGTGGGTTTTAGATGCATCTCAGACATTTGTATTCTCCGCTTGCGTCCCTAGCTCACGAGCCTGCAGCCTACGAATAACCTCATCCTTGGGCCCATAGGCCGCGACTTTACCGCGATCCATAAGCAAAAGACGATCAACCAGATTGAGCATAGCGCCCTTGTGCGTAATTAATATTGTTGTTTTATGCTGACATAAAGCATCCAGGCGCTTACGTAAACGGTTCTCAGAGGCAGGGTCCATAGACGCTGTCGGTTCATCAAGAATAAGAATTGGCGGATCATAGAGCAAAGCACGCGCAATGGCGACCGCTTGACGCTGCCCTCCAGACAAAGCCTCCCCGCGCTCACCAACCTGAGTATCAAGACCAGCCGGAGAATCTTGCAAAAACTCAAGCACTCCAGCCATCTCCGCAGCTTTCATAACTGCGCGGTCAGGTGCCATCTCATGCCCCATGGTAATATTTTCACGCACGCTTCCATAAAAAAGCTGCGGGCTTTGCTGCACAGCCCCAACAGAGCGGCGCAAATCACCCGGATCAATCTGACGCACATCCGTCCCGTCAATCTGTACAGACCCCGATTTTGGCTCATATAGATTAATCAACAAACGCTCAATCGTCGTCTTGCCAGAACCCACAGCCCCAATAATACCAAGACGCTCAGTCGGCTGAATGCTGAAACTGACACGATCAAGCGAAGGCGTTGTCTGCCCTGGATAATGAAACGTAACCTCACGAAATTCGACTTTTCCAGCAATATGTGGAAAAGAGACAAAATGCTTGCCATAAGGCCGCTCTACCTCTTTTTTCATCAATCCATCAAGCTGAACCAGCGCCTCACGCGACTGATTAAGGCGGACCATCAAACCAGAAATTTGTGCCAAAGGGGCCATTGCGCGACCAGAGAGTAAAACACACGCAATCAGCGCGCCCATAGATATGCTGCCGCTGCTAATCAGAAAAACACCAAGAAAAACAATACCAACACTGGCGAGTTGTTGTATCAGCGCCGCCCAATGCTGCGCAAAAGATGATATGCGTTTTGACTTCACTGCAGTATTAGAGGCTTTTTGCGTCAGCTCTTCCCATTTACGCTGCGTATTGCCCTCAGCCGCCTGCACCTTAATCGTCTCCAACCCGATAATCGTCTCAAACAAAAGCGCATTCTTGAGCGCGCTTTCCATCATCGATGCCTTTGTGACCTCTCTAAGAGGCTTTTGCAGATAAAAACCCATACCTACAATCAACGGAATAGCGAGAAGCGGAACAATCGCAACCCATCCACCAATAAACGCAATAATAGCAATAAAAAATAGCACAAACGGAAGATCAATCAGGGCAACCATTGTTGCAGACGTAAAAAAGTCACGCAGCTGCTCAAATTCCTTCATGTGGCTTGCAAGAACACCGGCACTGGGGGGGCGTGCCTTCATGGTCATACCCATAACCTGCTCAAACAAAAGCGCCGATATCTTGATATCCGCTTTCTTTCCGGCATAATCTAAAAAATGTGAGCGTAAGCTTTTAAGTAAAAAATCAAAAATATAAACGATCAAAATACCAAGAGTCATGGCATATAACGTATCAAACGCGCTATTAGGCACAACGCGATCATAAACATTCATGATGAAAATAGAACTCGCCAGCGCAAAAACGTTAATCATCACCGCCGCAATACCGACCTCGATATAAAGCGTTTTATTCTTCCAGAAATTCGCCCAGAACCAATCCTGCCCTGTATCAATAACAGCCGGCCCCGCACGATCATCACTACGCGCCGTTGGCCGAATAAAAAAGCTGTAACCCGTGTAAAGCAAATTCAATTGCTCCAAGGTCATAATTTGCTTTTCATCGGCCGTCTCGGAAAACTGAACCAAAAACTTGGTCTTTGGATGAATATCGCTCATCTTGCCATTTTTTTGCTGCGGATCATGCCCTTTTGGATGACGGATCTCCCAGACAATACAAGCCTGATTATCATTCAAAACAATAATGCACGGCAAATTTGGCGCAATCGAGAGTGACTCTAGAGAACGCTCCATCAACTTAGCCTGCAAATCCGCACGCTCTGCTGCGCAAACAAACAAATACGGCGTAATACCCTGCGCAGCAATCGGCAAACCCGCTGTAAGCGAAGTCACACTTGCACGACGGCCATAATGGCCCGCCAAAAGCCTCAAACATTCAATAAGTGGGCTATTAATCGCCATCCGGTCAACTTGCAAAGCCCAGTCATCCGTGGGCTGCTTTGGTCGATCATCTGCAACATTTTTTGGCGAGGCATCTTGACGCGCTTGCGGATAATCTGGCTCCGGGCGTTCAGGATTATGATCAGAATTCGTACTCACAGCGAGAGCCTCCAGACTCTTTTAACTCAATTATTTTACTCAAACTTTAAAAAACTAGCGTGCATCTTGCTTACGTTGATAAGACCATTTTTCATTCCCTGTAAGATCTGCCTCAGAAGGCGTCTCAACGCCCAGAGATGCCAGCAACTGACCCTTAAGAGATAACAAAGAATAAACTGCAACCATTTCAGTAAACTCGGAATTAACCGTATTGCTCTGCGTCACAAAAAGCTCATTCTGCGCATCCAGAACATCCAGTAATGTGCGCCGCCCCAGATCAAACTGATCTTTATACGCTTTAACCACTTCCTCATTGGCATTTGATTGCTCTGCCAGATATTGCGCCTGCTCCGATGCTGCAACCATACGTGCCCAGGTTTGGCGAATATTATCCTCTAAACTCCGCGCCGCCTCTCTTCTGGCCTGCTTGGATTGCTGATGTCTATGCAAAAATTCTCTTGTACGCGCAACATCTCCGCCCCCACGATAGAGATTCCATCGCATAACAACCAGTGCAGAAGCCGATGTATCGCGCTCCTCAACACCACCAACATCATCAGAATTATTCGCGCTTAGCTGCAAATCAAACTGCGGATAAAAGGCCGATTCAGTGCCCTTCGCTTGCGCATAAGCAGCCTCAATCTCTGCAGCAAAAGCATCAAGCTGCGGGTTATTTGCCAGCGCCCGGATAACCTCAAGCTCAACATCTTGCTCCAGACCATCATAAGGAATAACAGGCAACTCAAGATCGCCAGCCATACTCCCAACGGCACGCTGATAAGTCGATTGTGCATTACGCAAAGCCTGCATTGAAGAGGATTCATTAGTCTGTGCTCGCGACAAGCGGGCCAAAACCTGCTCCTCATCTGCTTTGGTCAGTCGCCCGGCTTGCACACCATCACGCACAAGTACAAGAAAATCCTTATGCTGCTTGACGTTATCCCGTGAGATCAACAAAAGCTGACGCTGACGTAAAACATCCAAATAGGCCGAAACAATCGCCGCACCCACTGACTCTGCCGCATCACGTGCTCGCTCAGTTGCAGAGTTAACAAGCGCCTTTTGGCGCAAAACTTCATAATGTGACTCCCAACCATCAAAAAGCAATTGTGTTACCGTCAATCCTATCTGCGTACGATTAAGGGTTTCAGTATCATCATCTGTTCCCGCGCGCGTCGTTATATTATCTGTATATTCAAACCCTAAATCCCCATTCACATCCACAACCGGAAGGAAAAGCGCTTTACCTTGCTCAAGACGTTGATCCGTCGCTAGGCGCTCAGAGGCCGCCGAAGCATATTCCGGATTACTCAAAAGTCCAACTGCCACTGCATCACGCAATGTTAAGAACTTATTCTCCTCGGATTTTGCCTGAATACTCCCTAAAAACAGAGCAGCACAAGCCACAGAAGACAAACAAACCATCTTAAATTTTTTATTCATACGCACGATAACGACCCCTTAGGTAATTGGCTTAAAAAAACGCAGGAACTCAAGATTCGCTGTAGAGACAGCTGGAAATTTTACAAAAAGCGCACAAACCCTAATTAATTTATACACCTGTGAAGAACACATTAGTATCAAGCACTCTACACGATTTGTAAGATACTACAAAATAGTATACAAATCCTTTACAGCCAAATTTTAATGCGTTTTTATAGAAAAACTCCCGTGCACAAATAACCCGTGCACAAATAAAAAGAGCGGCTCAAAAGCCGCTCCCTCTCGTAAAATTAAAAGCTCAACCGCTTCACGCTTTCAATCTGCGGCAAGTCCGAAATTTTCTTAAACAGATCATCCGATAGCGGCCCGTCCAGAGACACAAGACACACCGCATGCTTGCCCTGCTCCTGGCGGCCAAGACGGAAATCGGCGATATTCTGCCCGGCATCTGCCAATATCGTGCCTAAGCCACCAATCAAGCCCGGCTTATCGATATTGCGGATAAACAGCATATTCGCAGACAACGCCACCTCAATCGGCACGCCTTCGATGTTGACGATTCGCGGCTCCTTACCGGTAAACAAAGTGCCCGTAACATTGCGTTTACGCTCGGTGGTCTGCACAACCACATTAATCATGGAGCGCCAGTTCTGCCCGTCATTATCATAGGATTGCTTAATCTGAATGCCCTTACTCTCCGCAATCTGCAACGCATTCACCATATTCACTGCCTCCATCTGCGTCCCCAGCAAATGCGCAATCAAAGTTGACGTAATCGGATCAGTCTTCACCGACGTAATCGTACCGCAATACTCAATCTCGATGGATTTAATCGTATGGTCGGTAATCTGCCCGGCAAACTGACCGAGCTGCTCCGCAAGCTTGATATAGGGCTTGAGCTTCGGCGCATCCTCCGCAGAAATAGAAGGCATATTCAGCGCGTTCGTCACTGCCCCGTTCATCAGATAATCCGCCATCTGCTCAGCCACCTGCAACGCCACATTCACCTGCGCCTCCGTGGTTGCTGCGCCAAGATGCGGTGTGCAAATAACGCGCTCGTGCCCAAAAAGAATATTATCCTTGGCTGGCTCCACCTCGAACACATCGAGCGCCGCGCCCGCAACCTTGCCTGAATTCAGAGCCTCAAGAAGATCCGCCTCAACGATAATCCCGCCGCGCGCACAATTCACAATGCGAACGCCATCTTTCATCTTGGCTAGCGTTTTCTTATTGATCAAACCGGACGTGTGCTCGTTTTTCGGCACATGGATCGTAATAAAATCCGCACGCTTGAATAAATCCTCAAGCTCCACCTTCTCAACGCCCAACTCCGCCGCGCGCTCTTCGCTCAAAAACGGGTCATACGCAATGACTTTCATCTTCAAACCAACCGCACGATCCGCCGCAATCGATCCGATATTCCCGCACCCGATCACACCGCAAGTCTTGTTATAAAGCTCCGCGCCCATAAAGCGCTTCTTCTCCCACTTACCCGCATGCGTGCTTTCATTGGCTTGCGGAATCTCGCGCGCCAGCGCCATCATCATCGCAATAGCATGCTCGGCTGTTGTAATCGAATTCCCAAAGGGCGTATTCATCACAACCACGCCCGCCGCTGTCGCAGCCGGAATATCGACGTTATCCACGCCAATACCGGCGCGGCCAATCACTTTAAGGTTTTTACCTTTGGCAATCATCTCCGCCGTGACCTTCGTCTCCGAACGGATCGCAAGCCCGTCATACTGATCGATAATTTTGAGTTGCTCTTCGGGAGATAGACCGGCTTTAAAATCAACGGTCACGCCCGCTTTTTCGAAAATTTCCACAGCAAGTGGGTCCAGCTTATCGCTGATTAAGACTTTTGGCATTCATAGCTCCTATTTTTGTCTTGTTTAGGGAAACAGGCCTAAATCACTAAGACAATCCGCAAACTTTGTCAAATGGTAAAACAAGGGGTTGATTCTGAAGCTCAGACCACTATAACCAACTCTTAACATTAACATAACCAATTAAAAGGATGAGAGATGAAAGCTCAAACACTGGCACTTTGTGCCTTGGCCGCCTTATACCTACCAACGGTAACATTCGCGCAAGAGTCAAAGAAACCCGAAAAATTGACAACATGGTCAGGCCGCGTGAATTTCGGCGGCCTTGTAACAGACGGCAACACCAACAGCAAATCCATATTATTCGACGGACTAGCCAAAGCCAAAACCGGAAAAAACCGCTACACACTTGGCGGAGAAGTGCGCTTCGCCGAAGATGAAGGCGAAACAACCGAAGACGAATACATGATCTATGGCGAATATGAACGATTCATCGACACACAATATTTTGCCGGTGGCCGCATCAGCTATGAGCAAGACGACATAGCAGACCTCGACAGCCGCATCAAAATTGGTCCCTTCGTAGGATATCAATTCTACGAAACTGATCCCCTTAACCTCTCAACACGCATTGGTCTCGACTACGTAGCCGATGAATTTGAAAACGGCGACAGCGAAGAATCCGCGGCCCTGTCATGGGGTTTGGATTACGACCAAAAAATCATTGATGAAACGCTCCAGCTTTTCTACAAGCATGATTTCTCCCTTCCCGTAGACGACACCGAAGGCTTCCTCTTCGACAGCGAAATGGGCGTGCGCTTCCCGATTGCAAAAATCCTGACCGGCTCCGCGCAGGTTGATTTCGACTGGGACAACGCCCCCGCCCCCGGCGTGCGTGAAAGCGACACAAAATATTCCCTCAAATTAGGCTATGAATTTTAGGAATATTGTACTATAATCAAAAACAGAAAGCGCCCCAAAAGGGCGCTTTTCTCGTATTATTGAAACATGACAAACAAAATGAAGGACTCGAATATATTAATTATTTCAAAGGCTTAAAGGTAAAATCAAGCGGCCTTCGCATCCGTTTTGGCCTTTTTTGCGCTCTGATATGCCCAAACCAGCCACGGACACAGCTCCTGCAAATCCGTCATCGACACCGTCGCCCCGCACCAGATTCGAAGACCCGCAGGCGCATCGCGATATCCGGCAATATCATAGGCAACGCCCTCTTTATCAAGCAACTTGGTCATATCTTTAATAAACGGCATCTGCTCTTCTTCCGGTAAACCCTCAAACCATGCATCGGTAATTTTCAAACACACCGATGTAATGGAGCGCGTCTCCGGTACAGTAGCCAAAAAATCAATCCAATTCGTTTCGTTTACAAATTTCTCAAGCACGCCATAATTGATCTGCGCCCTGCGAATAGTGGCTTCCAAACCTCCGCAATGATCTACCCAGTTCAGGGCATCCAGACAATCCTCCACCGCCAGCATGGACGGCGTATTAATCGTCTCGCCCTCAAAAATGCCCTCAATAAGCTTCCCGCCTTTGGTCATACGGAAAATTTTCGGCAATGGCCAAGCCGGTTTGTAACTCTCCAGACGCTCAACCGCGCGCGGACTGAGAACGATCATCCCATGCGCGCCCTCCCCGCCCAGAACCTTCTGCCAGCTCCAGGTTGTAACATCCAGCTTGTCCCACGGCATGTCATACGCAAACACCGCAGACGTCGCGTCACATAGTGTGAGCCCCTCACGCTTGGCAGAAATCCAGTCCCCGTTCGGCACCCGCACCCCGCTCGTAGTCCCGTTCCAGACAAACAGACAATCCCGCGCCGGATCGGCCTTGCTCATATCCGGCAAAGCGCCATAATCCGCCGTATAGGTTTTAACATCAGGTAATTTAAGATGATTGACCGCATCCTTCAGCCACCCGTCGGAAAAACTCTCCCACGCGAACACATCAACACCACGCGCACCAAGCATACTCCACATCGCCATCTCATAGGCACCCGTATCTGAGGCCGGAACAATCCCGATTTTATAATCCGCCGGAATGCCAAGAACTTTGCGGTGCAGCTCAATC
This sequence comes from uncultured Micavibrio sp., assembly GCA_964351365.1. Classification (GTDB taxonomy): domain Bacteria; phylum Pseudomonadota; class Alphaproteobacteria; order Micavibrionales; family Micavibrionaceae; genus UBA1672. Next base: position 57,722 of record CAYGNP010000011.1, on the reverse strand, counting down.
ACCTGCTTTAATTTCGCCTTCGCTGGCCCCGCACGGTGAGACCGCCCAAGCATCGCATCCTCAAGCTTCTCAAGGCTCCAGCCTGGGCGTTTCGAGCACGGCCCAGAGGAAAAATTCGGATTTTTTGGTTTGATATGCGGCTTTTCCATTTGATTTCACCCTGTATGAGACTATATATACGGATGTAAGAGTTAAGGAATTTATCCAAAGCTGACAACTCTTTTCTGCGTTTATTTAAAAAATTTAAAGGGCAATCATGAGCGACGTATTAACATTAGTAGCCTCTTCAGACGGCGCCGCACTGAGTGAAAAGCACTTCAAAAAGATCGCCGCCATCATCGAGCATTACAACCTCCATTTCTCCAGCAAAATTATCTGGCTATCCAAAAAAATCGCCGCCGAATGTAGTATCTCCGGCAAGGCACAATCGGCTTTGGTAGCGCATCTGCGCGAAGAATTAGCCGCGGATAAAATCGATTTTTTCATCACACCCAACGAAAACCGCCAGAAAAAACTCCTCCTCGCCGATATGGATTCCACAATCGTCACGACCGAAACCCTTGACGAACTTGCCGCCCACGCCGGTATTAAAGACAAAGTGTCTGAAATCACCGCCCGCGCTATGAACGGAGAATTGGATTTTCATCAAGCCCTGCGCGCGCGAATCGCCCTGCTTAAAGATTTACCAAGCAAAGCCGTCATGCAGACACTGGAACAAACACAGCTCAGCCTCGGCGCAGATATATTGGTCAAAACCATGCGTAAATCCGGCGCGACCTGCGTGCTCGTTTCAGGAGGATTCACGCTATTTACCGAGGAAATCGCCGTGCGCTGCGGCTTCAATTTCCATCACGGCAACGCGCTAGAGATAAAAGACGAAAAACTGACCGGAAACGTTGTAGAACCAATCTTGGACAAACACGCAAAAGTAAACTTTCTGAGCAATTACACCCAGGATTTAAACCTTACCATGCAAGATTGCCTGGCCATTGGTGATGGCGCAAACGACCTGCCCATGCTTAAAGAGGCGGGGCTTGGAATCGGATACCGCCCAAAAGATGCTGTAAAATCCGAAATGCATAACTGCATTCTTTACGGAGATTTAACCGCAGCCCTTTATGCTCAGGGCTATTCGCAAGAATATATTGAAGGGTAAAAAATGAGCAAAAAAAGAGATAAAGTTTGGGATTACCTCGTTTCCGAGGAAAGACTGAACGCTCTGATCCGTGAATACTGCGTTGATTACACCGCCCTTCAGCGCGAAGGGCGTTATGAGCCCATCACAGGCCGGGATAAAGAAATCAACGACGCCATTTTAATTATGCTCCAAAAAGGACGCAAAAACGTCTGTTTTATTGCCGGCGCAGGCGTAGGTAAAACCGCCATGGTGGTTGGAATCGCCCAAAAAATCGTCAATGAACAAGTCCCCGAGCTATTGCTCGGCGCCCGCGTTCTCGAAATCGACCTCTCTCGGATGGCTTCTGGCACAACAAGTAAAGCTGAATTCCAGGACCGTTTCCTACCCATTGTAAAAGGCTTAGCAGAACGCTATCACAACCCGGAAGAGCCGCAATATATTCTTTTCTTTGATGAAATTCACCAAATCATGCCAAATTGTATCGGAAGCTCTTTTGCTGGTTTATCAGACACACTTAAATCCTACCTAACGACAGGCGATCTGATGGTTATAGGCGCAACAACTACAGACGAATTTCGTGCATATGTTGCACCAGATAATGCACTTGCCCGACGTTTTCAAAAAATTAATCTAAAGCAACCAAACGCGCAGGAAACTTACGTCATTATGAAAGCACTACGCCCCGGTCTTGAAAAACATCATAAAATCAAAATTTCTAATGAAAATCTAATGCTGCTTACACAGCTCACAGAAGAGCATATGCGTGAACGTAATCAACCGGATAAAACAATCATCACCGCCGACTCGGCCATGGCATATCACGTCATGCAACACGGCACAAATCAGGAGCTGTCAACCGAGTCAATCTATTACATGGTCGCACGCGAAACAGGCCTGAACCCAAAGGCGATGCATGATGAAGAAATGGTGCGCAAAATAAATCTGGAAGTTGCAATTTTAGAAGGTGAAAAAGAGGCAAAACAAAACAAAAAAGGGTTCGTTCCATATGATCCCTCTCTTAATCTGCAAAATGTCCAGATTGACAGAGCATTCCAGGCCGAACTCGCAGCAGAAGACCATGAGGCACGAAAAAGAATTAATAGTTCCTCCGCAACAGATGAAGAAAAAGCAGAGCAAATCGAAGATCTTGAAGAACGGATGGCAAGCAAAGTCGCACAAAGACTGGAAGAAACCTTAGAGAAAAAGCTAAGTGAAAAACTCTCAAAAGATAAAAACTAGGCGACTTACACCTTTGCTTCAAAAACCTTAAACCCACCGCCTTCAAAATGTTTGCGAACACTCTGAAAACCCCGCTCCAGCGCCCCCTCATAAGATAGATGCGCATTGGCAACCATCCACAAAACACCTCCTTTGCGCAGAGATTGCTGCGCCGTTTCAATGAACTGCCGACCAACGTCAAGATTCAAAGCTTTGCCCTCATGAAATGGCGGATTCATAACAATAAAATCCAGGTTTTTAACATCAGGATAGGTGCGCGTTAAATCACGCCATAAAAAAACCTTCTGCACGTCATACTGATCCAGATTTTGCGCACAAAGATCAACCGCACGCCGATCCGCATCAGCACATATAATCTCGTTAACTCTGCGGCAGTGCTGCAGCACATGGCGCGATAAAAACCCGTACCCACAACCAAAGTCAGCCCCCCTGCCAGACAGTGTATCTGGCAAAAATCGCGCTAAAACCTCTGATCCCTTATCAATTTTATCCCACCCGAACACGCCCGGCTGTGATATAAAATTGCCATCCAATATCTCCTGCCGCTCACCCAAAATAATTGCGCTCTGCACAGCAGAAACATCTATCTCGCCTCGCCCAGCAAAACACACGCGCGCCTTATTGCGAACATTGCATTGGACATCTTGAAACCCGAATTGCTGCATCCATTTTTGAATACGTCCACCGCCTGCTTTATTCTCCCCTGCACAATATAAATTACCGCCTTGGCGTAGCAAGCCACATCCACACGCAATCAGATATTGCGCCTCTATTGCATTTTTGGGCAACAAAACCCAGACATTGTTATACGCTCCCCCCGCAGGAATATCATCAAGGACACACCCGCCCGCTTCTTCTATAATTTCCGCATAGGGCTTAAAGCTCTGATAAAAATCAGCAAAACCAATGTCCGGATGCCACTGCCCATTCAAAAACAGACTGCGTCCCTCCGGACGATCACCAAAAAGTAACGTCTCAAGCGCGCCACCCATCTATTTTTTAAAAAGCCCCTTCAGGCCTTCAACACCGCCCTTGAGCTCGTCAATACTCCCCCCAAGACGCTCATCCACCGCGCCCCTGAAACCCTCAAGGCCAATATCCTTAAGCGCATCCACCGAAAGCCCCTTGAGCATGCCCTCACGTCCAGCCGTTTCATTAAACTGCTTCAGTACTGCACTCATAATCTGCCCAATGGCTTCTTGGGCAACAATTCCGTTTTGCTTTTCACCAATCCCAGTCAAAGTAATATCAGGAATACCGATCTCTGCCAGATCTCGTTTAATAAGCGTCACAGAGGGTTTCATCCGCGCACCAGTCATTGAAAATTTCTGCACAATAACCTTAATCGGCGAAGCGGGTTGCGCTTTTTCTGTGCCACCCTTCTGCAAACGATCAATATTCTTTTTCAAATCACCAAGATTTGTGCCTTTTTGCGAAACCTCCAGATACACCTTGGTTCCATCAACCCCGACCAGAGAAAAGTTCAGCATCGCCTTGGAAAGCGTATCAGCTGCAATCTCGATCTTATCAATACTCACCGCATGGGCATTCACATATCCCGCCGGATTTGAGATTGCAATATTGCGCACAATAATTCTTTTCTCCTCCAGGGAAATATCCATCGCACCAATGCGCACCGGCACACCCATAGCATCACTCGCAACGCTTTCCGCCAATTGCTGCGCCAGAGAATTCAAATTCACGTAAAGATAGATCCCCCCGCCCACAAGAAGAAGAACAAAAAACCCGAAAATATAGAGCGTAGCTTTCGCCGTTTTCTTAACCGCTGACATAAAAAATCCTCCATTGACTGCATGAGGGATCATTAAACGCATTCATGTGAGAATTGTAAAGGGCGCATAAAAAAAGAAGGGCCTCATCTTCTGGGTGTGTGGAGAGAGGAATGAGAAGACAAGGCCCAATCTATTTTTGCATTTACATTATGCTTATAACCCTATTCAGTTCTCACACCGACAAAGTTACATTAAAAGCATAAAAATTTATTTTTTCTTCGCTTTGGAGAGAAGTCCTTTGGAAGATCCGCCGATAGGAATCATCCGCGGTTTCTTCTCCTCTGGCACTTCACGCACAAGGGAAATCGTTAAAAGGCCATGATTCAAATCGGCCTCCTCCACCTTGATATGATCGGCCAGACGGAATTTACGCTCAAACGCACGCGTGGCAATGCCACGATGCAGATATGTTGCGCTTTCATCCTCCTCTTTCCGAACCTTCGAAGCCGAAACGCTCAGCCGGTCGTTCTCGACGACAATATTGAGATCCTCCTCGGAAAAACCGGCAACAGCCAGTGTAATGCGATATGCATCTTCTCCGATTTTCTCAATATTAAAGGGGGGATAAGCATCAAACTGCTCCTCTCTGCCCTCAAGCAGACTTTCGAAAAGATCGTTAAAACGATCAAATCCCACAGATTGACGCAATAATGGTGTAAACGTTGCTAAGTTAGACATTGTTTCCTCCTTAAGTTAAGCAAGGTTACGATTTAAACGAGGAACCCAAACAAGGCATTCCTACTAGAAAAATTCTACAAAATCAGGTCAAAAAAGTCAATATTTTCTGATACCAAAAATTCCATTTGTATCCAGTGCCCCTGTCTTCTAAACTAGGAAAAAAACAGGAAAAGCCAATGAAAATTCTTCTCATAGAAGATGATAAACAGGTATGTGATTTCATCATAAAGGGCATGAAAGAGGCCGGCCATGTAACGGATATCGCAAATAACGGTAAAGACGGTTTGTTCCTGGCCACCACCGAAAAATATGACGCCCTGGTTGTTGATCGCATGTTGCCGGAACTTGACGGCCTCAGCATAATTAAAACCCTGCGCGCCTCGGACAACACGATCCCCGCCCTAATCCTTAGCGCCCTTGGTGACGTTGATGACCGCGTGAAAGGCCTGCGCTCTGGTGGAGATGACTATTTAACAAAACCCTTCGCCTTTTCTGAACTTCTGGCACGCATCGAAATTCTGGGCAGGCGCGCACAAAAAAATAGCGCGGCGCAAAACATCTCGCTAAAGGCAGGTGACCTCGAGGTAAACCTGCTCACGCGCAAAGTCACGCGCGGAAATACCGCCATAGACCTTCAGGCCCGTGAATTCAGGCTGCTGGAATATTTGCTCAAAAACAAGGGCCAGATCGTCACGCGCACCATGCTGCTCGAAGGCGTCTGGGACTATCACTTCGACCCCCAGACAAATGTAATTGATGTACATATCAGCCGCTTGCGTAAAAAACTCGACGATAAAAAAGGTGAACTCATAAAGACGGTGCGTGGTGCAGGATATATCATCGAAGACAACCTCTAGAAAATATTACAAAAGCTCAAGCTTTCAAATGGCCGTGCTCTTCACTGTGCTTTTAGGAGCCTGCGCCCTGCTCATTGGCTATTACCTCTACGATTTCAACAAACAAAATATCACCTACGAACATCTGAAAATCTTCGGGGCGCTCATTATGTTTTTCATGCTCACCGTCATTCTCGTCAGTTTTTTCATCAGCAATTTTGTCGTCAGCCGCATCAACAAAATCTCAGAGACAGCAAATGACATCATGCGAACAGGCGACCTATCGCGCAGAATTTCAATCGACACCAGCTATGATGACCTCAGCAACCTCGCCCAGACACTCAACGCCCTGCTCGAACAGATCGAAATGTTAATGACCGGGATACGTGATGTCTCCGACAATATCGCCCACGATCTGCGCACACCTCTCGCACGTCTGCGCAACCACCTTGAGGACTCCCGTAAAACACCGCCCGACACAGCAAAAATTAATCAGCTCATCGAAGAAGCTGATCACCTGCTCAGCACCTTCAATTCGATCCTTCGCATATCGAATATAGAGAAAAGCAAGCGTCACGAACCCTTTACAATTGTTGATATTGGGCAAATCCTCCAAGACGTCATCGAGCTATATGAACCGCTCGCGGAAGAAAAAGAAATCGCCCTAAACACGTCCATCAAGAAAGCGCCTCAGATCAAAGGTGATAAAGACCTCCTCTTTCAGGTTTTTTCAAATCTTCTCGATAACGCCATCAAATTTTCCCCCACCGGCAGCGAAATAACACTAACCCTTGAAAACATAGGCAACAAACCCCAAATTATGATTGCCGATCAAGGCACCGGTATCCCGCCCCAAGACATCGACAAAGTTTTCACCCGCTTCTACCGCGCGGATAAAAGCAGAAACACCCCCGGAACCGGCCTTGGCCTCAGTCTCGTAAAAGCGGTAACAGATATGCATAAGGCAAAAATAGCGCTACAAGATAACAACCCCGGCTTGATCGTTACGGTTAAATTTTTGTAATGGGCCCGCAAGCCGCATGTAAAGACGCAAACAATAGAATAAAAAGAAAAAACACGGATAAGAACTATGAAAATCGCAATTATCGGCTCAGGAATTTCCGGCAATGGCATAGCCTATCTCCTGCACGAGCATCACGACATCACCCTTTATGAAAAAAATCAGTATCTCGGTGGCCATAGCCGCACCGTGAGCGTAAAGACCCCCGAAGGTGAAATCCCCGTAGACACTGGCTTCATTGTCTACAACGAGCGCAACTATCCCCACTTGCTCGGGTTATTCAAACATCTGGACGTAAACGTCACAAAAAGCGATATGTCCTTTGGCGTCAGCATCAATAATGGTTGGATGGAATACGGCACCTACCACAAACTCAGCGGCCTGATTGCTCAAAAAAGAAATTTTCTGCGCCCCGCCTATTGGAAAATGATAAAAGATATCCTCAAATTCAACAAGCGCGCCCGCGCCTATTTGGACCAAGACACAGGTCTGACCCTAGGTGAACTGCTGGATGAACTCAAAATGGGCCCTTGGTTTCGGGATTATTACCTGCTCGCCATGGGCGGCGCAATCTGGAGCACGCCGCTCGATAAAATGTTGGAATTCCCCGCACAGACATTCCTGCGCTTTTTCGACAATCACGGCCTGCTCACCATCGCAGACCACCCGCAATGGTATACCGTAACCGGCGGCAGCCGCGAATACGTTAAACGCATCACTGCCCCCTTCGCGGATAAAATAAAAACCTCCTGTGGTGTCAGACGCGTAACGCGAAAAAAAGATGCCGTTGAGCTTGAGGACGAGCACGGAAACCTCGAACACTATGATCACATCATCTTCGCCTGCCACAGCGACCAGGCCCTGAGAATACTCGAAAACCCATCGCAGGACGAAAAAAATATCCTCGGCGCCATCAAATACCAGCCTAATAAAATGATCCTCCACACTGATCTATCCTTCATGCCAAAGCGAACAAAAGCTTGGTCAAGCTGGGTTTATATCAGCGAACAGAGAAAAGATACCAGCGGTTGCGTTTCATTAAGCTACTGGATGAATAACCTCCAGCCCCTCAACACCAAAACCCCCATCATCGTGACCCTGAACCCTGGAAGAATGCCCAGCGCCGATCTAATACAAGACCAATACAGCTTCGAACACCCCGTCTTCGATCAGGCCGCCATCGCCGCTCAAGCCAAAATCCAGAACATTCAAGGCAAAGACCGCATATCATATTGCGGCGCTTGGCAACGTTACGGCTTCCACGAAGATGGCCTGCTCAGCGCCGTAAATGTTGCCAAACAGTTCGGAATAACCCCGCCATGGACATAACCCCGCAAATTTTTAACGCCAAGGTTATGCACAAACGCCTTTTCCCCAAGGAAAACGCCTTCGTCTATAGCATCTATTATCTGGCCCTTCCCCTCTCAAACCTGACCAGCGCCTGCCTGCCCATTAACCGCGCAGGCGCCATCAGCTTCCATGAAAAAGATCACGGCCCCTGCGATGGCGAAAGCCTTGAAACATGGATCAGAACTCTCCTGAAAACCCATAACGAAAAGCTAAACGATATCACCCAAGATATTGTTTTAGTATCCCTTCCCCGCATTTTTGGATATGTCTTCAACCCCGTGAGCTTTTGGCTTTGCCTTGATAATAACAAAACTCTTCGTGCCGTATTATGTGAGGTCAACAACACCTTCGGCGAAGCCCATAATTATCTTTGCGCACATAACACATTAGAGCCGATAACGCAGGACGACTGGCTGCAGGCAAACAAAATCTTCCATGTCTCCCCCTTTCTTAAACGCGAGGGACATTACAAATTTCGCTTTGCCCTGAAAAATGAAAAACTCGGAATCTGGATCGATTTTTATGACGGAGAGAATAAAAAACAGCTCATCACATCCCTGATCGGAACACTCTCCCCCCTCAACAAAAAATCACTGCGATACGCTTTTTGGACACGCCCGCTGATCACCTTAAAAGCCATAACCCTCATTCATTGGCACGCTGTAAAATTGATCTTTAAAGGCATAAAACACATCAAAAAACCAGAGCAAAAAGAGGAAAAAATCAGCCTGGCACAAAATGTTAACAAATTGTAATCCTGCCGTAAGGCCATTGTGACAATTTTGGCCTTAGTGTAATAATAGCGTATTCAACAAAAAAACTTGGTCATAAGAATGCTTAGCAACACTTTACAAAATAAGTTCATTAAATTATTTGAGAAAATCGAATACGGATCACTGTCTTTGACCATTCCCGATGGTAAAATCTTTGACTTCAAAGGCACTCTGGAAGGCCCGCACGCAACCTTACATATCAAGGATTGGCGCGCCCTGTCATCCTACGCAACCAAAGGCCATATTGGCTTGGCCGAAAGCTACCGCGATGGCTACTGGGATTCAAACGATCTGCCAACGCTGCTCTATGTCGGCCTTAAAAATCAAAACAGCCTTGGCGCAAATATTCACGGCAGCGCCCTCTCGCAGCTTATATCCCGCATACAATACATGTTCAGGCAGAACACCTTAAAAGGCAGCAAACGCAACATTCACGCCCATTACGATATCGGAAATGATTTCTACGAACTCTGGCTCGATCCAACTATGACCTACTCTTCCGCTCTCTATAAAAATGGGAATGAAACGCTCGAACAAGCACAATATAATAAATATGACCGCATCTTAAGTCGCCTGGAAAAACCGAGCGGTCGCATATTGGAGGTCGGTTGTGGCTGGGGCGGCTTTGCCCAGCGCGCGCTCTCGAAAAACGATATAGATTTTGACCTCAAAGGAATCACTCTCTCAGAGGAACAACAAAGATACGCGCAAGCCCGCTTAGGCCAAAACGCAAACATAGTCCTAGAAGATTACCGTCACCAAAAAGGAAAATTTGATTATCTTGTATCCATTGAAATGTTCGAGGCCGTAGGCGAAAAATTCTGGCCGACCTATTTCGGTAAAATGAAATCCCTTCTTCAGGACAAAGGCAAGGCCGTTGTTCAAACCATCACCATCCAGGACCGCTTGTTTGACGCCTACAGAAAACGCGGCGATATGTTCCGCACCTTCATTTTCCCGGGCGGCATGCTTCCCTCCCCCTCCCGGTTCAAGGAAGAAGCACAAAAAGCAGATCTACGCGTCTCAGACGAATTTTCTTTCGGTCAGGACTACAGCAAAACCTGCGCAGAATGGCTAAAAACATTTGATGCAAAACAAAAAGAAATCCTGGCCCTCGGATACGACCAGAGCTTCATTCGTATCTGGCGCATTTATCTGGCGACATGCGTGGCAGCCTTCAAAGCAGGCAACATTAATGTTATGCACCTGGAGCTTGAGCATGCATAAAAGAATATATCTTTACGCCGTTTTGTGCTTATTTTTTGCCCTGCCCGCTAAAGCAGAAATGAGCATCATCAAGGCCCATATTCCCAATGCACAAATCGTCGGAGAAGGTCGCTTCACCTACATGATCTTCGACTTGTACGACGCAACCCTATACGCTCCAAAAGCAAATTATAATAATAACCTTCCCTTCGCGCTGTCGTTAAAATATTTGCGCAACCTCAAAGGCGAAAAAATCGCGCGCCAATCCGTTAAGGAAATGCGCAAACAAGGCTTTGAAGATGAGAAAAAGCTTGAGAACTGGTATGAGCAAATGGCCTCTATTTTCCCCGATGTCAAAGAAGGAACCATCCTGACCGGAATGTATATGGCCAATAAAACCACACGCTTTTACAACGGTTCAGAGGAAATCGGCACCATCAAAGACCCGGATTTTGGCCCGTGGTTTTTCGGAATTTGGCTCTCAGACAACACCTCCGCCCCAAAACTTCGTCAAGACCTAATAGGTAAAAAATGATCAAAAACAAATTACACAAGGCAATTTTAACACAGATCGGAGTGCTCATAATGTTATGCGGCTGTACAAGCAATAATATGGATTACTACAAGGGAACCACCCCCAAAGCGAGCCTGGAAGAATTCTTCAATGGCCCGATAAAAGGCTGGGGCGTCGTGCAGGATTGGAAAGGCCGCGTCGTCACACGCTTTGATGTGGACATGATCGGAACGTGGGATGATAATACAGGAACCCTGGTTGAAAAATTCACATATTACGACGGCAAAACACAAGAACGCACCTGGACTATCACAAAAAAGCCGGACGGCACTTATGAAGGCCGCGCGCACGATATCCTCGACCATGCAGATGGTAAAATTGAAGGTACAGCCATTAACTGGAAATACCGCATGGACCTTCCAGTAGGGGGGAAAACCTATCGCCTGACATTTGATGACTGGATGTGGCAAATGAATGACGGCGTTATTCTTAACCGCTCCTACCTCAAAAAATTTGGAATTACAGTCGCAGAACTAACCTTATTCATGCAAAAACAGAAACAAGACACCAAATGACATTTGCAGGTGAAACAATATGGTTAATTGGTGCTAGCAGTGGCATCGGTGAAGCGCTTGCCTATAAATTGGCCTCACAAAGAGCAACCCTAATCCTCTCCGCCCGCAGCGAAGATAAACTAAAGGATATACAGCGCAAAATCGGAGACCATCACCTCATATACCCCCTTGATGTCTCTGATCGCACGCTAGTCGAGCAAGCAGCAGAGGCAATCTCTGCCAAATATCCCTCACTCGAGCGTGTTATATTCCTGCCAGGCATCTATGATCCTAAATCCATCGAAGATATGGATCTGGAGTACACACAAAAAATCATGAACATTAATTTCATGGGCGCCGTCTATGTCACAAAAGCCGTAATGCCCATATTCAAACGCCAAGGAAAAGGCCAGCTTACTCTGTGCGCCAGCGTAGCAGGCTATACCGGCCTTCCAAATGGTCAGGCCTACAGCGCAAGTAAAGCCGCTCTCATCAACTTCACAGAAAGCCTGTATTGCGAAGCACCTAAAGGCATAGATATCAAGCTTATTAACCCCGGATTTGTCAAAACCCCCCTCACCGAGAAAAACGACTTCGATATGCCCATGTGCATCACCCCGGAACAGGCGGCTGACGCAATATCGAAAGGATTAAGGCTCAAACCCTTCGAAATCCACTTCCCTAAGAAATTTACCTATCTCATGAAAGCCCTTTCAAGCCTGCCTTATGCCCTGAAACTGCCGCTTTCACGTAAAATTGGTAGCAAAAAATAATTGATTATGAAAATTAATTAAGACTATATTTCTTGTATTTTTTATAATTACTTGTTAGTGTCATAAATAAGTTAACAAATAGTAAATAAAAAATAAGAAATACCAGAGATCATGAGCAATTCTTTCTTTCTGACATTGGAACCGCGTATCGTTTTTGACGGCGCTGGCGCTGCAACAGCAATAGAATCCGCTGATTCCTCAGAAATAGCCAAGGACACTCAAGACGCCAGCCACGACGTAGACATGACCGCTCCCGCGGCTCTCGCCCCTTCCGATGTAAACAGAACCTCAGAAATCGCGGAAATTGCCTTTATTGACATGCGTATCCCGCAGGCTCAGGAGCTCGCCGCCTCCATGCGCGATAATGTAATGGTCGTTATGATAGACCCCGCAAAAGACGGTTTAGTGCAAGTGGACAACGCCCTTGCAGAGCACAATGACATTCAGACCATCCATTTATATACCCATGGTGACTCTAACGGTTTTCGCATCGGCTCAACGAGCGTAACAAACGAAACCATTGGCGAACTCTCCAATCAGCTCTCCGGCTGGAGTGGTAATCTCTCGGCAAACGCAGATATCCTGTTTTATGGCTGTGACCTTGCTCAAACTGCACAAGGCCAGTCGCTCCTGAACCAAATTGGAACCCTGACTGGTGCAGATATATCTGCCTCCACTGACCTCACCGGATCAGAAACACTTGGCGGAAACTGGGCCCTTGAATTTCAGACTGGTACAATCGAAAGCAGCCTATCAATCACTGAAACAGGTATGGCCAGCTATAACTCAATCCTCGCCGCAATGCCGCAGGCCACCCTAACTGCTCCGGCGCAAGACCCGCTTATCGGCGAACAGATTACCTTCACCGTAACCTTTGACAACACGTCTGCAACCGATACAGGCTTCTCGCCTTACATTAACTTATTCTTGCCCGCCGCTGGCGTAGATGGCGTTTATAATGCCGCAACCAATACCTTCACAAGCGCAGCAGACGGCATAAGCTTCGTAAATGCCACGTTTTTGGGTACAAATGTAGACACGAGCGTCATAACCCTCGAAGATATTAACGCCAGCCTTGCAGGCATCCAGTTCGCACATCCCTTGGCCGTTGACACCTCTGGAAACCCGCTCATTGTAACATTAGATAATGGATTAGGCATCAAAGAAGGCGACCAACTCGTCATTTTGCAGCTTCCCTTCGGCAGCTACACGCCCGACCAACCAGCCATTGATATCGAAATAACCGCAAACCTCAGCACGCTAGCCGATGCAGGGGCGCCACTGAACATATACTCAAACGCCGGCTTTGCACTTGGCAATACGGCCTTGAACGACTTTAACATCGACCCATCTCTTCAAGCCGCGACACTAGGGCCGGGTAACACCAGCAGCGTCAGCATCACGCCCCAGCTTTTCCGGGTGAACACCACATTAAACGCCCCCGAAGGTGAAACAGCCACCGGATCAAATTTTGAACGCGGTTATACAATCGAGATTGAAGTCGCAGACGGACAAACTCTTGAAAATGCATCCCTGGACTTCGTATTTTCAGAAAGCATGGTCTTCACTGGCGGTTCGGCAACAGGCGGCGGGATTTTAGATACGTCAAACCTCACACAAACCCTTGGCGGCGATCTGTCTGACGATGTCTTAACGGTTAATTTCGCAGGCCTAACCGGCACACAAACAATTAACGCAAGCTTCTTCGTTTCTGAATTCGACCAAAGCGGGGATGCAATACTGAATCCGTTGACCGGCGCATCAAAAACACTGGGCGAAGCAAGCAACATCAGACTGAGTGCAACCGCAACACCTTTCGATGCGCGCGATCTTCCCGGTACAATAACAAACACATACGATTCACCTCAAATCATTGCAAAATCTCTGGCAACGCAAAAATCTGTAACCATTCAAAATGATACAGGCGATGCAGGCCTGACACCGGGCGATGCGCTGCAATACACAATCAATATTCAAATCTCAGATTTCTTCGCCTTCGACACTTTGATGCTCGAAGATATTTTTGATGACGGCCAGATTCTGGACGGTGCCTTCACCCCGACCTTCAGCGTAACCCGTCAGGGCTCAGCCGATGGCACATTTACCTTTACAAACGGGCTGGACTTTACACAGTCAATTGTCGCAGGCGATGACCAACTCCTTGATTTTAACCTCTCTACTCTTCTTTCAAGCGCTCTTGGCAGCGGTATTCTCGAAGGCGGCCAATTTGGTGCAGACACACTTGGAGGAACGACGGCAACTCTGACCTTCCGTACAATAGTGCAAGACTCGTTCGACAGCAGCCCCGATAATCTAAACCTTCTTCAAAACGACACGATCGGAAATGATGTAACCCTGGAAGGGCGCATGCTTGATGCGGCTCTGACCGCCCTCGCAGGCCCAGTTATCTTAACAGACACCTCTTCAACCAGCCTGCGCATTCAAAATAACAAAGTCGACATAAGCGTTTTCGCACTGAATGGCTCGACAACAGGTGATATAACCACCGTAAAACCGGGCGATGACGTAACATTCCGCCTGACATATAATCTGGTTACAGGTGATTTCAAAGACTTCACCCTTGATGCATACCTTCCCCTTCCCATCTTCAGCGTTGATGACATCAACGCCGATGGAATTGGCGGTGATACATTCAGCTTGAACAACGCGAGCTTAGTTCCCTCTATCGGCAATTTCCGCTACGGCCCAACCAACAGCGCCGATATAACGGCCGCCATTCCAACACCAGGCCTGATAGCCGATACAAACTCTAACTTCATTCGCTTTGATCTTGGGAACTTTGATGACCCTGCCAATGACGGTGGAACAGTTGACATCCTCTTCACTGTCCGCGCGGGCAATCAGCCCTTTGCCGATGGATTAAAATTGACAACATTCGCAAGACAAAGCGATGACAACTCCCTGAACGTCACAACAGCTACGAACGATTTAACTCAAATCACGCTTCAGGAACCTGAGATAAACAGAATTGTTAAGGGTGTCATCGCCACCGATGATACAGACGCCAGATTTACACGTAATCCTCAGGGCGTTCAACCTGCTGGAGATACAAGCGCAAACCCCTTAACGAGGCTGGTAAACTCTTCCAATCTCAGCAGCCTTAATCTTAATAGCAACCTTAGAAATATCGATTCGGGTGGACTTGTACGCTTCGCGATTATCGTTGAAAACACGGGATCATCGCCAAATGGTGCATTTGATATTACGATTAATGATACGCTCCCAACTGGATTTGAAATACCAGCCGGCGGCATAAACTTAAGAGTCGTAAACGGCGCTGGAACAGCCTTGGCTGTTGAAACAGCATCACCCGAAACCGCCCTCTTCGCTGGAGGGATAAAACTGACAGACAGCGCAACAGGCGCGCTGAGCGCGTTTAACGCAACCAGCGGTGAAAACATAGTTATTATTACCTATGATTTGGTTCTTCAAGACCCAGCAGAAGCCTCACAAACCATTATAAACACAGCTACACTCTCGAATTTTTCAAATTCTGAGGGCGGACCGGATTTCACACCCGTTGACATCTCGGATACAGCCAGCGTAAGAATAACACGCCCCTCTATTGAAAAAACAATTATTGGAACTGACCAACCAAGCACAACAGGCAATAATGTTGTCGTTGGTGAAATCGTGCAATACAGCGTAAGAATTACTATACCCGAGGGAATAAGCAGCTTGGCACGCCTAACTGACACCCTTAGTTCCGGCATGGCTTTTGTCTCGATTGACTCAATCACAGCATCATCTGGTGATCTAACGACCGATATGCCTGGTGGTTTTGCTGCGATTCAATCAAACGCAGACATAAGAAACTCAGGAAGCGGGCTTGATGATCAGGGGCGTCAGGCTTTTTTTGATTTTAGAACGATTACAAATGCCAACAGAGACAACAGCATTAATGAAACGATCACGATAACCTACAGCACAGTCGTTCTCAACACCGCAGCAATAAATGACGGCACGACGCTCCGTAACGGTGCGCGGTGGGTAACACAGGAAGACAATAGATTAACAAGAGCGCCCAACCTGAGTGTTGTCGAACCAAGGCTTAACGTAACCGTAACACCGGATAATGCACGCGTAGACGCTGATGATACGGTAACATATACAGTCGTGCTGCAAGCCCCCTCAACCGCAAATGCAACCGCCTTTGATATTGACTTCAACAACGTCATCCCAAGCGGCCTGACCTATATTCCGGGAAGCTTTGCCCAAACAGGCGGCATAGTTGCAGACGCATTAACAGAAAATGGCGGCAACTTTAACGCAACCTTTGCAATGCTGGCTCCCGGACAAAGCGCAACCTTCACATTCATGGCAGATGTTAATGACGATGTTGCCATCAATGATAGGCTAACAACAACGGCTACGGCCACATTCCAATCAATTCCCGGTGATTTACTCGACCCAACACCGCACAATACAAGAGACACAGAGCGCACTGGCGCTGGCGGCATTAATGATTACATCGCCACAGGCAACGGCAATGTTGATATTTTTTCCGATACAGTAATTTTAACGCTTGATGACACATCAGAAAGCGCAACCCCGGGCGCGCAAGTTGTCCCCGGCGAGATCGTGCGCTACCGTTTCGTGATGCAAATTCCTGAAACAACCACACTGGATTACCGTGTAGAAGCCCTCATTCCATCAGGTCTGCAGTTCCTGAATGACGGCACAGCAACCGTGGCCTTTGTCTCCGATGGTACTTTCTCTGCAAACGGCGCTGGCCTTGCTGGAAACGGCCTTGTGATTGGCAACGAAACCACCCTTGGCACAATTGACCCAACCTTTGTTATTCCTGCGGGTCTTATAACCGGCGCAGCCTTTGGCGATGGCACAGATCCGGTTTTCCGCCTTGGCGACCTCACAAATCTGGACAACGACATTAATCAAGAGTTTGTAATCATCGAATTCAACGCCCTTGTCCTCAACACAGCAACAGTTGATAACGGTGATATTCTTCCCGTTACCGCCAGAGCGACAGAAGGCACCACCCTGCTGGAGACATCAAACACCGTAAACATCAATGTTGTTGAGCCAGCCATAACGAATCTGAACAAACAGGTTATTGATACGAACGGAACAACCGCAACCTATCAAATTACGTTCAACAATACCTCACCCACCGATGCCTTTGATGTGAATGTCTTCGACGCTCTGCCCGCGAACCTCACAAACCTTCAAAACATTGTGATTACACCTGCAGGCGGCGTGAGCGGCATAACAAACAACAGCACAGCCTCGGCGCTAAATATCAACATCAGCGATATTCCTGCTGGCAGCTCAGTTACCATAACCTACACGGCAGATGTCACAGACAACACCGCCCCCGTTGCAAACACCAATGCAAACATCACCTGGACATCAATAGATGGTGAATTTTCATCCCTGAGCACCGCTGCAGGAACCTCCACTGGCGGCTTAACAGGCTCTCAAACAGGCGAACGCACAGGCACAGGCGGCATTAATGATTACATCACAAGCGAAGGCGCTGGCCTGAACGTGATCTCCGGCACACTCTTTGTTGATGCAAACGCAAACAACGCTATTGACGGCGGTGAAACACGTCTTGCGAACACACAAATCAACCTGCTCGGCGCAGGCAGCGACGGCATTTTCGGCAACGCAGATGACATCACACTCTCAACCCTGACAAATGCAAATGGTGAATATAATTTTGGCGCCCTGCCCGCAGGCGATTATCGTATCTCCCTGCAACCATCCGGTCAGCCAAACGGCCTCAATGCCGATTTTGCACCCTCTTTTGACCCATCAGGCAACCCGACAGATGCATTGATCGCGCGCACATTAGGCGAAGGCATCACCAGTGCGAACAATATCTTTGCCGTTGCAGATATCCGCCAGCCTCCAGCCGGAACAGACAACACAGCCTCTATCACCGAAGGCCAGACATTAAGCTTCACAGCTGCAGACTTTGGCTTCACAGACCCCGATATTGGCGATACATTTACAAACGTGATTATCGACACATTGCCCCCGTCAAGCATCGGAACATTGACATTAAACGGCGTGCCACTAATACCCGGTCAGGTCATTGCCGTGGCTGATATACCAAACCTGCTCTTCACACAAAACCCGGCCCTAAACCCGGTTGCTGGCACAACTGTGCCCACCAGCTTTACATTCTCTGTGCAGGATCAAACCGGCAGAACAGACCCAACGCCAAACACATTTGGAATCAATATTAACGCAACAGACTTCGCGCCAAGCGGTGCTGACAACACAAAATCAATCAACGAAGGCCAGACATTAGGCTTCACAGCCGCTGACTTTGGCTTCACAGACCCTGACATTGGCGATACTTTTGCAAACCTGACCATTAACACGCTGCCACCGTCCAGCATCGGCACACTCACATTAAACGGCGTGCCACTGATCCCCGGTCAGACGATTACCGTATCTGACATAACCAATTTAGTTTTCATACCTAATCCGACTGTTGATCCTGCCTTCGGGACAAGCGTTAGCACTGGTTTTACATTCTCCGTGATTGATCAAACTGGCCGCGCAGACCCTACGCCGAATAACTTTGCAATTAATATCAATGGAATAAACGATACGATACCATTCGTAATACCTCCTGAATTTGTGCCGCCGGGCGAACTTCCAGACCCGTTTGGCCCGCCAGAATTCCAGGTTATTCCATTTCAGGATATTAACTTCAGAATTGACCCCGCGCGCCCGGATTTATTCATCGCTGGCACAGTCGGAGAACAACTGTTAATCGAGGAAAAACTCTCAACCTTCCAGGTCTCCCGCAGCGTGTTCACACACAGCAATCCCTCAGAGCAGCTTTCCTACGAAGCAGAAATGGTCGATGGCTCGCCACTGCCCGACTGGCTAACCTTCGACAGCGGCGATCTCAGCTTCACCGGTAAAGCCCCCTTTGGCTCACCCGAAAAAATGGAAGTGGTTATTATCGCTAAAGACACCCGTAACAACGAAGTTAAAGCCCCTATACGCGTCACCATCAACGACGCTGTCCAGGATCTTAACCTTATCATGCCCGCCGCCGGAGAGCCTGAATTTGACCCATGTCAAACGGACACGGATATAACGGATATAAAAGAAGGCAACGTCAAAGACGATCAGGAAAATAAGGATGATTGCGAAGACGTAAAAGATGAAGAGCAAAACGCCGATACGCAAGAGCCAAAAGCAGAAGGTACAGAAACTCAAGATAATTCAGAACAGCCCGCTGAGGATCAGCAACCTGCTGAGGCACAGGATACAGAAGAAGAAATTCTCGACGACAAAGAAGGTCGCTTAGACCATAATGTTATCCCATTTGAGGGACGCCCGTCCTTCTCTGATCAATTGCAACAGCACACGCGCCATGCCGAGTTGCAACAACAGGCAACATTTTTAAGGTCAATCGCTTAACCCCGGAAACAATAATCATTACATAATTGGAGTAAACTATGAAAACTATGTCCGCAAACATTTCAAGACTTATGCTGCTCAGCACAGTCTCAATCACACTAACAGGGTGCTTGGTTACTCCAAAGCCGATTCAGAACGAGCAGCACGCCGAGCGCGCCAGTAGTGACATGGGCGAACTCTATAAAGACGCCCCCGCGCTAACCGCCCCACTCACGCTCTCAGATGCAATCTCCCGCGGACTTTTATACAATTTCGATTTTAAAATGAGCATGTTCGAGGAAGTCCTGCAAAGCAATCAGCTCACCCTTGCAAACTTCAATATGCTCCCCCGTATCGCCGCAAACGCAGGTTACGGCTGGCGCAGCGATGAACGCGCAACCACCAGCATCTCTCTTAGAACGCGCCAGGAATCGCTCGAGCCCTCCTACTCCGAAGAACGCGTTGTCACCACTGCTGACCTAGGATTCAGCTGGAACCTGCTTGATTTCGGCCTCAGCTACTACACCGCAAAGCAGCAATCAGACCGCGTGCTCTCTGCCGTTGAGCGCCGCAGACGCGTGATGAACAATATGGTCAAAGAAATTCAGGATGCCTACTGGCGCGCCCTCACAGCGCAAACCCTTCTCCCCGAGGTCGAAGACCTGATCATCAAAACCGATCAAGCCCTGATTGATGCCAAGAAAATCGAAGATCAAAGGCTAAAACCACCAATCGAAACACTCGAATACCGCCGCAGCCTTCTACAGGTGACCTCGCAGCTCAAAAGCCTGCACTCAGAGCTTATCATTGCAAAAGCCCAGCTCGGCTCGCTCATCAACCTTGCGCCAACACAGGATTTTGTCCTCGCGCAGCCGGATGAAAGCGCTTCATATTTACCTGCAATCCCAAGAAATGTTGAAACACTTCAGAATTTCAGCTTGGTCTACCGCCCCGAACTACGCGAAGAGACCTATCAGGAACGCATCGACAAAAACGCAGTCACAAAAGAAATTATCCGCATATTCCCTGGCGTTTCCGTACTTGGATCAACGAATTACGATTCGAACCGTTTCCTTGCATTCCAGAATTATCAGGAACTCGGCGCCCGCGCGACATGGAACCTGATCAGCGTCCTGCAAGCACCAAAAGCAATAGAAACCGCAAAAACGCAAGTTGAAATCGCCCAGCTTCGCCGCTTGGCCCTATCCGCTGCTGTCCTCTCACAGGTCACCATCAGCTACAGCCAATACGCGCAAGCCTTCGATAATTATGAAGTTGCAAGCGAACTCAGCACGATCGAACAAAAAATGCTTAAAATCGGTAACGATTCCAGACAAGCCGACTCTGGCACAGAGCTAGAAAAAATTCAGCTCTCCGCCCAATCTCTTGCCTCACGTCTACAACAACGAAACGCGCTCAGCCAGGCCAAAGCCGCCTACACCAACCTTCTGGTCTCTGTTGGCGTAGATCTTGTGCCCTCAGGCCATGCCGCGACATCTATGGAAGATTTGAGCGTCATCGTCGATCACTCCCTCAATACCTTGTTACAACAAGACCTGAGCGATGTTCTAAAATCTTTTTCTCATTTCAGGCAGGCCCCTGAAAAAGAAGAAGAATACAAAGCACCAGAGAAATCTTAGCTCTTTTATAATCGAGCCAAGCGCGGTAACCTGTATGATGATGAAATACTCAATTCAAACATTTACCGCTCTCCTATTCCTTCTGCCCTTGAATGCAAATGCACAAGACAGTAATGAAACAATCCGCGTGCAGCTAAAACCCCTGCAAGAAGCGCGAATCAACAGCCCCATGAGCGGACAAGTCACACAAACGCTCGCCAAAGATGGCCAGCACGTTGAAGAAGGCGCCATCCTCATCACCTTCGAATGCAGCGAACAACAATCCGGCCTTGCGCAAACACAAGCGCGCATAAACAAACAACAATCACTCCTGAAATCAGCACAAAAACTTTATGATCTAGGTTCCTCCAGCCAAACCGAAATCGATGTCCTCAAAGCCGAGCTGGAAGAGGCAAAAGCCGCCCGTGATTTTGCACAAATTCAGGTCAAAAAGTGCAACATAACCGCACCCTTCTCCGGCAGAATATCTGCCCTTTCTACCAAACCCTTTAACTCCGCCCGCGAAGGCGACACAATGATTGAAATTGTTGGCGACGGCGAAATGGAAATTGAAATGATTATTCCCTCTCTCTGGCTCAGTTGGCTAAAACCCGGCGCAGCATTCTCCATAGAAATCGATGAAACCGCCATGAAATACAAAAGCAAAATAACCCGCATTGGTGGACGCGTTGACCCGGTTACACAATCCGTCAAAGCTTATGGCGCACTTGATGAAACCGCGCCAGAACTGCGCGCCGGCATGAGCGGCCAGGCCATCTTCACGCCCCCACAAAAAGCGCCAGATCACGATCACACCGCCCCAGAGAACCCCAGCAATGGCAGTGAATAATCAAAATACCGCGCAAGACGATCGTTTTATTCTCACTGGCCTTCTAGGCCTTTATGAACGTGTAAACCGCGCAAACCTTCAGGAATTGCGCTTTATCGCAGTGAATGAAACCAATACCCTTATCACATACGAACAGGCAGCACTATGGGAGACGAACACCGATATACCCAATCTCACCGCCTTGTCGGGCGTGGCACAGCCAGATAAGAATTCAGCCTATGCCGCCTATCTCAAAACGCTCTATAAACAACAGCTTTCCTCACTAACCCAAACAAAAATGATCGATATTAAAACCCTCGATCAAGACGCACAAAAATTCCTCCCAGCCCAGATCATATGCACACCCCTGCTGAGCAGCGAGGGCAAAAAAATTGGGCTCCTCATGTTCGCCAGAAAATCGCCATGGCGCGAGAATGAAACGCCCCTCATCGAGAAAATCAGCCAGATTTATGCGCATGAATTTGAATCAAAGCAGAAAAAAGAGCGCAGCATTTTGTACATACTGCACCAGCTAAAAACCTCCAAGACCCGAAACATATTTCTGGCAGGGTCCGCGATTTTAATGCTTTTCCCCTTTCGTGTATCCGTTCTTGCGCCTGCTGAAATCATCCCGCACAGCCCTGATCTAATCCGCGCGCCTGTCAATGGCATTATCGAAGACATTCTGGTAACACCCAATCAGCAAGTCGAAAAAGACGATATCCTGATCCGCTTTGATCAGGCCGCCCTGAGCGCACAAAAAGAAATTTCACAAAACACCCTGAATACCGCGCAGGCAGAGCTGCGACAAACCGCGCAAGAAGCCATGAACAGCGCGCAGGCTCGCGCCCGCCTCAGCATCCTTCAAGGCAAGGTCGAACAGGAAAAAACCAATCTCGACTATTACGAAAGCCTGATTGCCCGCAGCATAATCCGTGCACCAAAATCCGGAACAGTGATTTTCGAAGACGCCTATGACTGGCTCGGCAGGCCCGTCTCCATCGGCGAGCGCATCATGCTCTTGGCCGATAAAGACACAACAGAGCTTGAAATCCGCCTGCCTGCCCATGATGCAATCCCGCTTGAAAACGATGCAACAATCTTGTTTTTTTCTAACGCACGGCCCGACAAACCCCTCAAGGCAACATTAACCTTCCATAGCTACCGCGCCAATCAGGATGAAGCCGGCGTAATCTCTTACCGCCTGAAAGCTCAATGGTTAGACGCACTAAACACACAGGAAAAACGCCTCGGGCTGAAAGGCACTGCAAAATTATACGGCCCCCGCCGCCCCCTCATTTGGCAAATCCTGCGCATCCCGCTCACGGAAATACGAAAACAGCTCGGAATTTAGCCATGACCGCAAACCCGTCGGCACAATGGGAACATTTGCGCGAAGACCTCATTTTGTTGCCCGGCCCTTCTATGCCCTCCGGCGCCCCCTCCTGGACCCTGCAAGATCCCGCAGCCGGAACCTTCTACCGCATCGGCTGGCTGGAATTTGAAATTCTTAAACGCTGGAATACGGCCAATCCTGTAAAAATTATTCAAGACATTATCGCCCACACCACTTTGCGCCCGGGCGAAAAGGACGTGAGCGCCATCTACGCTTTTCTGAAATCTGCATGTCTGCTGCAAGCCAAAACGCCACAAGACACGCAGCATTTACTCAAAATAAAGACCGCCCATAGCCAAAAAAACTGGTTCAAGGCGCTACTTAAAAATTATCTCTTCTTCCGCATCCCGCTCGTTAAACCCGATAAACTTCTGAGCGCTCTAAAACCGATAAGCGATAAACTTTTCCGCCCGATCATCCTAAAACTCATCCTGATCTTTGCCTGCATAGGGGCCTATCTTGTGTTGCGCGATCTGGATGAATTCATCGCTGGCTTTAAAATCCTGCAAAGCCCTAGCGGTTTGCTCGCAGGCTTCTTTACGCTGGCCTTTGCAAAAATCATCCACGAGCTTGGCCACGCCCTCACTTGCAAATATTACGGTTGCCGCGTACCCGCAATGGGCATTGCCTTCATCGTGCTCTGGCCGCTCCTCTGGACAGACACAACCGACGCCTGGCGCCTGACTGATCGCAAAAAGCGCCTCACCATCGACGGAGCAGGCATGATCGCAGAGCTAAGCCTCGCCGCAATCGCCTCAATCCTCTGGGCGATCGCCCCCGAAGGCACCTTCAAAGATGCCATGCACCTATTGGCCGGTGTAACATGGCTGATGACCCTTTTTGTCAACCTTAATCCTCTCATGCGCTTTGATGGCTATTATTTGCTCTCCGATCTCCTCGACATCCCCAACCTGCAAGAGCGCAGCTTCAAACTGGCCAAACATAAAATGCGCAAAGTCTTATGGGACATAGACGAACAAAAATCCGAGCATTTCAGCCCAAAAACAGAAAACTGGCTGATCTTTTATGCCTACTGCGTCTGGATCTACCGCTTTTTCCTGTTTCTAGGGATAGCACTTTTGGTTTATCATCTCTTTTTCAAAGCCCTCGGCTTGTTTTTGATGATTGTCGAGCTCTGGTGGTTCATCGCCCGCCCAATCACATCAGAAACACTTTATTGGGTCAAAAACAGGAATAAAATGAACATACACAGCAACAAAAAAGCCCTTTACGCAGCCTGCTTAACACTAATAGTCGCCGCCATCTTCATCCCTTGGCAAAATAAAATCGCCGCCCCCGCTATCCTTAAAAGCGCTCAGGAAATCCCCCTTTTCACCTCCTCGGGCGGCCTGCTCACGCACATTAACATTTCCTCCGGCCAAACCATTCAAGAGGGTGAAACCGCCTTTATACTGGAAAACCAAGACCTTCTTTTCGATATAAAACGCATAGAGCAGAAAAAAAATATCCTCCAAAAAGACCTCAGCAACAAATCCGTTGACCAAGATTATTACCGCGAAGCAAGCCTGATCAACGAAAAACTAAACGAACAACAGGCCAATCTTGATCTAAAGCAGGCAAAGCGCAAAGAACTCATCATCACCGCCCCGATTGACGGCGTCATCTCTGATATCCCCTCAACCCTCAAAACAGGGGCATGGGCACAGGAAAAAGAATTCCTTGGAATTATACGCTCCGAAACGTATCAAATAGAGGCCTTCGTCCCGGAGACCCAGCTCGCGCGCATTAACACGGGAAACAGCGCCCTCTTTTACCCCAACGGCGCCTTTTCCCCCCTGAAAGGCACAATCGCGCGCATCGACACCAGTGCAGTAAAATCCCTGCCCTACCCCGAACTTGGCTCTGACTTTGGCGGACAGATCATCATACGCACAAATGCAAAAAACGGCCCCAGCGGCCCAAAGGAACAGCTCTACAAAGTCACCATTGCTTTGGAAAAGCCAGCAAATATAGAGAACACAGCGCTCGGCAAAGCCTATATCACCTCAGAGCGCGAGAGCCTTTTTACAAAATTCTACCGCAAGGCCCTGAGCATTATAATTCAGGAAAGCGGCCTCTAAACCGGTCGTGCTAAAAACGTCTCATTCTCATCAACCCGCAGCGCCATACAATCGCTGTTTTTATCAATAATCATGCTTTTATCCACCCGAACTCCTGCGCCCGCATATTTCCCTGCCGCCGTAAAAGTAGAAACCTGCACGTAATACCCCCCAATCTTGGGAAGCGGCCATAATTGCTGATAAATCTGATCCCGTTCGGAAAATTTACCGGCTTTATTCTCCAGAACGCGCTGCTTTTGATCAAACATTTGAATATTTGCCCCGCCCCGCCCGACAATAGGTTTAACCACATAGCCAGAGGCCATAAGCTCATCACTCATCTCAAAACTCGTATTGAGCAAGAGCGGATGATTGGGAAACAAAGCCCACAGCACAGGCAAAATCGCCTTATTGCTTGGAATAAGTGTCCACAATGGCTCAAAAACCATAATATCCTTGCGCAAAAGAACATCCGCCAGCCGCGGACTTTGCCCCTCCACCCATAATTCAGGATGAAGAACAGTGCACCCATCGACTTCATCGCGCAATTGATCCAGTGCCGTCTCCCACGCCCAGGTCTTCCAAACCCACTTAACAATATTACCCTGCACATCAACAATCTCACCCCGCTCATCCCAGCGTAAATCCGACAAACCCACAACGCGCACGCATTCATGCCCTGCCGCCTCAATTGCGCTCTTCATAAACAGGGCGTGGTAATCTTCCTCCCGGTCATCATCCTGCAGAACATGGACAATCCCGGCAACCTCACTCTCCCGCCAAGCCTCAACAAGATCCTCAAACAAATCCTGCCCTGCATCCTCCCCCGCCTTGAGGCCCAAATGCTTCGCCCATTTCCCTTGTACCTTGCCCGCCTCCATATAACAGGACGCTGAATCACAATTATACTCATAAACCTTGAGCCCCTTCTCCGAGAGACAAAAATCAAATCGGCTGGTGATAAGCTGGTTCAAACGGTTATTCCACGATTGCCGGATACGCGGTACAATCATTGGCGGCAGTGCGAACTTCTCAAGCAGTTCATCATGCTGAAGCACATAATCCGTCGCATGCATGAACAAGCCATGCAGCTCATCCGTCGCAGATTTCAGCTCCCTCTGCCCGGTTTCAGAGAGCAAAAAACACCGTAAATGATCGCCCTCCAGACTGCTCAGCTTGTGCCCTCCCATCATCTCCACATAGGCCGCCTCATCTGCATTGGCAATATTCAGCCACGGCTTGAATGCGCTGCTGCTGGACGGTACATCCAGAATCTTGAGGTTAAACAGCGCCGGATTAGCCTCCTCCACCGGCTCTGCATGGGTGGGATCGTCCGTTTGAATAACCCAGCCCAAAATTGTAGAGTCGCTCAAAGAGCACTCAAGCCAGTAATCCCCCTCAGCACCAACTTTAGCCTTAATCTCCCGCGAATAATCTGCCCCTTCAGCCCAAGGCATAAAATCCATATTCTGTTCAACAATGCGCACATAATCCGGAGTAACATCTGTTATAATCGCAACATGGCCCGTACGTTCAAAAGCGCCGCCTTCCTCCCAGATAAGCAGACACCCTGACTCTGGATAACGCTGCGATCCGTTTTTAAATGAATAAAGCGGTAAAAGCGCATCGTTGCAAACATCCCGCACAAATCGAAGATTAAAAATCTCATACGCCATAGAGACATCATTAAAAATATACCCTTTATTAACATACAGCCACCGCCGCGCGAATTCCACGCATTGCCACTTATATCCCATATAGATACCGTTATAATAACTACGATAAGACGCTCTGCTTGGGTATTCGCGATCATCCGCAGTATCATAATCACTGGAATAAGATTTAACGCCGCCCGGCGCTGTACCCAAAACCGCCCCGAACGGCAGAGAACCCTCATCATATTTTGGTTTCATACCAGATGCCTCACCCCAATACGGGGCTAAAAATTAATATATTGGTAAAATCGCTGTCCATCGACCCTGCGCATTAAATACCAGATCCTCATCCGGATCACACGGCGCAACCCTGTGCTTCAAATCATATTTAAATAAAATAAGATCACCAATATCAACATGATCCTCCAGCTTAACTACATCACCATTACCAGTGACCACCTCAGTCGCACCAACATTGAAGTCACGCCCATGCTTAGATAAATTCAGGATCATACCATAATTTGTAGGCAATCTTGGATGCTCATGCCAGTCAAAAAATCCCCCGCCAGTGGGGTAATGAATAATTTGTGGCCGGACAATTTTATTATCCTCATTTAATTTTTTTGTATCAATAATGCACGCCCTTTGAAACGTAAGCATTTGATCAAAAACACGCTTAAATGCGTTGTCTATTTCAAACTCATCGTTCCATTCAACTTGCAATGTACGAAAAATCCTTTGTGTTTGCGTGTTTTGCGGCAAAACATCAAACGAGAAAAAATACGGCCCCTGAGCAGCTCTATTGGGCAACGTCCTCATTAAATCATGACTAAGATTCCGCATATCATCACACGCATCTGCACCCATAAATTTGCGCACAACAACAAGATCAGGATCACCCTCTAAGGCCTCTTTCATCACCCTGCTCATATCATCTGCAAAGTCTACGAATATAATCGGAACAAACTCTTCAGATTTTTGCGCGCGCATGATCAGGCCCCTTTTGATAAAAAATGAAATTCACGACGTGGAGGTGAGGATGGGATTCGAACCCACGTAGGGCTATAAACCCTAACACGCTTTCCAAGCGTGCGCCTTAAACCACTCGGCCACCTCACCACGCATCATAGATCGCACGTACAATAGAGACTCTTCTATAAAACTTCAAGTCCGAGCTTCCCAAAAGCATCTATGATTGCTAGGATATTATGTTTTAAAAAGGCTATAAAATGCGCAAATTATTTTTCTTAATATTTTTCATTCTCGCAACCCTGAGCCTGGGAAGTGATTTCTACAGGTTTGTGAATGCCCCGGAAAAGGGATTTCAATTAAGCGACATAGGTGTATTATGGGAAAAATATCATCCAGAAAGCCATGATCAATGGAAACTAAAACTATCAAAATTCAGCAATGAAGCCATTGGGCTTGCAGAAGAAAATTTTTCCCAGCCAAAAGATTTAATCACGAATGAGCGCCCGACCTCTCAGGATACAGCAGAGGAACCAGCTCTTCTGCCAATCACTGAAGATCCAGAAGATAAAGAAGACGACTATCTCAGCGATTTTAAGATAACACAAACAAAAGGCGCGGAACCAATCGTAGAGCCTGCAGATCAGCCGGATATTAAAGAGGAAAGTACGAATAAATTATTGCAAGCATTCGCAATGTTCTTAAAACAAAAAGCAGTTCTTGTGTTCGGAATAATCGCACTTTTACTTTATCTATCACTTCGACTCGGCAAACCCAAGGGCGAAGGAAAATCCTATAGATACGCAGGAAAAGCAGGGAAAAAAG
This sequence comes from uncultured Micavibrio sp., assembly GCA_964351365.1. Classification (GTDB taxonomy): domain Bacteria; phylum Pseudomonadota; class Alphaproteobacteria; order Micavibrionales; family Micavibrionaceae; genus UBA1672. The sequence goes on along the minus strand of CAYGNP010000011.1, from coordinate 29,084 downwards.
CTAAATTCGAAAATAAATACAAATACAAAAGACGCTAAACTATAAAGTGCTTAACTTGACGATTTGCGCATCAATAAGCGCCAAATCTTGCGGGCGAGATAGCCTGTGGTCACCGTCTTCAACAAAAATAACATCAATCGAGCACGCTGGATAGGCATCACGGATATCTCTGGTCTTCTGCCACGGCACATCCGCGTCAAGCTTGCCCTGAACCAGAATGAGTGGCTTAGAAATCATATGAATCCTGCCCAACACCCTTTGCCCCTTGCCATCTTCAAGCAATCCCTGAGTAAAAATATAAGGCTCGTCATCATATTCGCTAGACACCTCTAATCGCCCGGTACGCTTCAGCTCATCGCGCTCTTGCGTACCCATGCGTGCCTCAACGTCCTTCGTAAAATCCGGCGCCGCCGCAATCCCCACAACGCCCTGAACACGCGCCGCACGCTCTGACATGAGCAAAAGCGCAATCCACCCCCCCATAGACGAACCAACCAATATCACAGGCCCTTGAGCCACCTCATCCAGAATATCCCGCGCATCATCGCGCCATATACCGATAGTCCCCTCCACAAATTGACCATCTGATTGCCCATGCCCCGAGTAATCAAAGCGCACAAATCCCTGCCCCCTTGCCTTACACTGTGCCTCAAGATACTGCGCCTTGGTCCCCTGCATATCCGACTTAAAACCACCTAAAAACAAAACATAAGGCAACTTCACCCCAGCTTTTGCCTCACTATGAACATACGCCAATCGATTTTTACCCTCACGCTTAAGATAGGAAACGCTCATCTTTGGCCTCACTTTTTGACTTTTACAACAAATACATATAAACCAATGCGAAAGTTCTTTCCACTTAAAGAAAAGAAGATTATTTTATAAAGCATGACAAACACCGGACAGCAACCAGTAATTATGCAAATAATACCCTCGCTAGGCGCTGGCGGGGCTGAGCAAGGTTGCATTGATATTGCCGGCGAAATAGTGCGCGCTGGTGGCAAATCAATCGTTGTATCAAATGGCGGTTACCGTGTGAACGAACTCGAGCGCATAGGCGCAACCCATATAAACTTGCCCGTAGACAGCAAAAACCCATTGGTTATGTGGCAAAATATTGGCCGCCTCAGAAAAATTATCCGTCAGCACGGCGTAAATATAGTCCATGCCCGCAGCCGCGCCCCCGCCTGGAGCGCCTGGAGATCCTGCCAGAACACACAGGCGCATTTCATCACTACGTGCCATGCGCCATACAACATCAGCGGTGAAGCAAAACGCCTGTATAACGGCTCAATTGCAAATGGCGAAAGAATCATCGCCATCTCGGAATATGTCGCAGATTATCTGCGGCAAAATTACAAAGTGGATCCAGACAGAATCCGGGTTATCCACCGCGGCATCCCGATGGACCGCTTCCATCCCGCCTGCGTAACGCCTGACCGCATGATCACTCTGGCCAAAAAATGGCGTATCCCCGATAGCGCAAACATTGTCATGCTCCCCGGGCGAATCACACGCTGGAAGGGACATTTAGTCCTGATCGAAGCTATGGCAAAAATAAAACGAGACGACCTGTTTTGTGTAATAATAGGCTCCGACCAGGGACGTACAGAGTATCGCGAAGAACTTGAGCAATCTGTTCGCAATCTTGATCTGGACACAAAAATCCGTATCGTCGATCAATGCCATGATATGCCCGCCGCCTACATGCTTTCAACAGTTGTTGTCTCCGCCTCCACTGACCCCGAAGGCTTTGGACGCATTCCGGTTGAAGCGCAGGCTATGGGCCGTCCGATCATCGCCACAGACCATGGTGGCGCGCAAGAAACAATTGTTCGCGGCCATACGGGCTGGCTCATCCCTCCCGGAGATCCCGACTCATTGGCCGAAGCTATCGACGAAGCCCTATCCTTAAGTGAAAATCAGCGCGCTGTTCTGGCAGCCCGCGCGATGGATCACGTGGCAAACAACTTCACAAAAGCCATAATGGCCGAAAAAACCCTTAATGTTTATGCCGAACTCTTGCAAACAGACTTAAAATACAAACAACACCGCCCAGCCCTTGCTGCCGAGTAAAATGAACACTGCCCATGAAGAAAAAATCCTTGTTATCAAGCTCAGCGCCCTCGGCGATTTCATTCAAGCCCTCGGCCCTATGGCAGCCATCCGAAGACACCACCCTGGCGCAGATATCACCCTCCTCACAACTAAGATGTTTGAGAGCTTCGGACATCAATGCGGCTATTTTGACCATGTCTGCATCGACCAGCGCCCCAAATGGCACGACGTTCAAGGCTGGCTTGCCCTCAGGAAAAAGCTGATCAACGGATCATACACACGTGTGTACGACCTTCAAAATAACGACCGCAGCTGTTTTTATTTCAAACTCTTCCCAAAAAACAGTAAACCCGAATGGATCGGAACCGCCAAAGGCGCCTCCCACGAAAATAAATCACCCGCGCGCACTGCAGGGCATGCATTAGAGGGACATAAACAAACGCTGGCCCTCGCCGGAATTAAAGATATTGCCATTGATGATCTCTCATGGATTAATGAAGACCTCTCGAAAATCCCCCTCAAACCGCCCTATATTCTGCTCGTCCCAGGCTCTGCGCCGCAGCATCCACAAAAACGCTGGCCCGCCGCAAAATATGCAGAACTTGCAAATACTCTCCTCACACAAGGATACCAGCCCGTCCTGCTTGGCACAGCGGCAGAAGCGGACGTCACCAGCACCATTCACGCTCTTTGTCCACAGGCTCTTAATCTGACCGGACAGACCTCTCTTTTCCAAATCGCCGCCCTCGCCCATAACGCAAGCGCAGCAATCGGAAACGACACAGGCCCCATGCACATGATCGGGCCAACAGGCTGTCCCTCATTAGTGCTCTTCTCAAGCCACAGCAAGCCCGATCGCCACGCCCCCAAAGGCGAACATGTAAGCACACTTCAGGAAGATGATCTAAATAATCTGGAAACGCAAAGCGTTCTGGATAAATTAAAGACAATCATGCCCTAATCAACAGGCCGCTTTGCAGGCGATAAACGTAAAATTTGCTGCGCAATCCCATCAGGTAAAGCCATGACACACCACGCCAAAAACGCGGGCATAAGCGGAAAAGAAATCCGCCCCTTATTCCGCGCAAGACCGCGCGCTATAATCTTTGCAGCCCGGCTTTCATCAATCAGGAACGGCATGCAAAAACTGTTATCCGCCGTCATGCGCGTCGTCACAAACCCCGGACAAATTACATTCACCGCAATATTACTCCCCCGCAGCGCCCCGCGCAGCCCCTCACCATAAACCTTGACCGCCGCTTTCGATCCACAATAGGCAGGCGCCCCAGGCCAGCCCCGATACCCAGCCAGCGAGCTGATAATCGCAATTTGCCCCCTCTTACGTACAATCATCCGCCCTTGCACGGGAAGGATTGTATTCAAAACCCCGTTTAAATTAACATCAAAAATTTGCCGCACCTGCTCCGGGCTCTCCCCCGAAAACATCTCGCCCGTACCTCCCGAAATTCCGGCATTGGCAATAACCAGATCAATTGGATGCGCATCATCAAACCCCTCAATCCATCGTGCCATGGCCCCGCGATCTCGCACATCTAAGACCCTCGCATCGACAATCGCACCCTTTGCCTCACATAAGCGCGCCACTGCAGATAGCCGTTGTTCATTTTGCCCGCTCAAACCCAAAACAACCCCCGGCGCGGCATAATATTCTGCCAAAGCCTGACCAATTCCACTTGACCCGCCCGTGATCACAATCACTTTTGGCCTTGAGTTATGCGCAGCCATCTGCAATCCTTTTGAATTATTGTTTGCGATGTCAATAATTTAGATTTATTTTGAGAAAGAACAAGGAAAATACCACGTGCCCACGACACAAATTAAAAGACGCGGCCTGATGTATGTCATGTCCTCCCCTTCCGGAGCGGGCAAAACGACAATTAGCCGTGCCTTACTCAAAAATAACGCTGATTTGATTATTTCAATCTCCGCCACCACCCGCAAACGCCGCGCCGGTGAAGTCAACGGCCAGGATTACTATTTCGTCGAACCAGACGAATTTGGCGCTATGGTTGATAATAATGAAATGCTCGAACATGCAAAAGTCTTCGATCATTATTACGGAACCCCGCGTGAACCTGTAATTAAGGCGCTTGAACACGGCAAAGACGTCATCTTCGATATCGACTGGCAGGGAACGCAGCAACTCTCCGAAATCGCGCGTGAAGACCTCGTCACCGTCTTCATCCTGCCGCCAGAACGCGCCGAACTTGAAAAACGCCTGCGCAACCGCTCACGCGATACAATGGAGTCAGAAGCCGATATTCGCGGACGTATGTCCAAGGCTGCCGATGAAATGTCCCACTATACCGAATATGACTATGTCATCATCAACAGCAACGTCGAACAAGCCATAAACAAAGCCCAGATTATTCTGGATGCAGAACGCTTGAAACGCCGGCGCATGGTTGGCCTCTCCGATTTCGTGCGCGGCCTCAAAGACGGCCTTTAATTCTGGTATCCTGCAATCGACAGGAACTCTTGCAAACTAAGATTCTCCGCCCGCTTAGTCGGATCAATCCCAAGCGCTTCAATCGCAGGCATATACGCCTTGAGACTAGAGCGTATCATCTTGCGTCTTTGCTGAAACGCTGCGGCTGTAACACGCTCTACTGCTGCAAACTCAGGCGACTGATCTGGCAGTTTTTTTGGGATAAAATGCACAACGCTCGACTCCACTTTCGGCGGTGGCGTAAAAGCAGATGGCGGCAAATTATAGACACGGTCAACACCGCACAACCACTGCGCCATAATGCTTAAACGCCCATAAGACTTCGTATGCGCCTTCGCACAAATCCGCTCCGCTACCTCCTTTTGAAACATCAGAGTCATGGATGCATAGGCATCCTGATCTGCTCTGATCTGTTTCAGCCAATGCAGCAATAAGGGCGTGGCAATATTATACGGTAAATTTGCGACAATAATGCGCGGCGCGCAGGCAATTTGGGTTAAATCAACTTGCATCGCATCACGCGATATAATATCAAGATCTCCGCACGCCGCTTCCCGCAACCCATCCAGAGCCACAATAGCCCGCTCATCCAGCTCAATCGCAGTTACCTTACCAACTCCGGATTTAAGCAGTGACCGCGTAAGCCCCCCAGGTCCCGGCCCAACCTCAAGCGCATGAACCTCCCCCCAATTCACGTTATAACGATCTTGCGACGCACGCACAATTTTATCGGTAATATTCATATCGAGCAAAAAATTCTGCCCCAGAGACTTCTGCGCACTCAAGGAATATTGCGCAATAACCTCTCGCAAACTAGGCAAAGCCTCAACCTGCGATATGCGCGCCTCAAATGTCATGGATTAAACACGTATGTCAATAAAAGCCGCCGCTCGCAAATCCTGTAAATAGCGCGCCTGTAACTTCTCCAGCCTTTGCGAACCAAGTGTAAAAGCGATCTGATCGCGCGATGGAACGGAATCCTCGCTCATTGTGCGCTTGTCACGTAAAAACAAAATATGATACCCATCAAGTGTTTTTATAGGCTGCGTAATCTTATTCTTTTCAGCAGTTTGGAGAACCGCCAAAAACTCAGGCTCCACCTGCGTTTCATTCAACCAACCAACATCCCCGCCATTCGCTGAACCCGCAGATTTGGAGAATTGCTGCGCCAGTTGAAAAAAGCTTGCACGCCCTGATTTAATTTCATTACTCAGCCTGTTCGCTAAATTTGCAGCCTCGCTCTCCTCTTTTGGACCATCAAAAGGCAGAAAAATCTCAGCCGTCAGATACTCCGTGCTACCCGTCTTCGCAACAATGCGCTCATAGGCATCATCAATATCGCGTTCAGAAACAATAACACGTGGCCTTAATTTTGCCTGCACCACTTTAGACCAGGCAATCTGGGCTCTAACCTGCGCGCGCAGACTTTCTACATCAACACCACCCTGACGCAACATCGCTTGAAACTTATCAAGCGGTATTTTATTTTGCTGCGCGATCTGCGCCAAACCCTTTTCAATTTCCTCCTCACCAACACTAAATCCCGCACGCTGCGCTTCCTGCAACATAATACGTTCATTTATCAAACCATTTAAAACCTGTGGCAACAAACGCGCAGCAATCTCCTGCGTATTGGGCAATCCCGAAGACACCATCAACAAATGCAGCCGCCTATCCAGATCCCGCCCGGAAATAACATCCTCATTCACAACCGCAACAATCTCCTGCATCGCGGCATGCCCTGCCCGCATCGGCAGAGCACCGGCACACAGCAAAACCATAATCATCATCCGAATATAAATCATAACTTTTCCTTTTTTATGAGGCCGCAGCATGCGCCTCGTCAAAACGCCCACCGCCCTTTTTATAACGACTCAGATACGACGGCAATACCAGATCAAGTGATTTGGGCACAATACCGAACGCAGACATTCCCTGCGCATTATTGCGCACAACATTATCCGTTTTAAGACTTTCCACCTGATCACGCGTCAACAAAGGCTTCGGCAATAAGCTTAATAAACTTGCTTCCATCTTTGCAACATTATACGGAACAGATACCAATTTCCTTTTGCGTCCGGTATATTTAAATATCAGCTGGTAAATTTGCTTGAAATTCACAACATCCGGCCCGCCCAGATGATAAACCTGCCCGCAATATTGATCGGATGGCGCAACAAGCGCCGCAACAGCACACTCCGCAACATCCGCCACGAAAACAGGCTGAAACCGAGTAATACCACCGCCGATCAGTGGCAGGAACGGCATATACCGCGACAATTCTGCAAAAAGATTAAAGAAATTATCCCCTTCACCAAAAACAACACTGGGGCGCAAAATTGTTGCACGCGGGAAATTACCCAAAACCGCTTTTTCCCCCGCATACTTGCTCTTTGCATATTTGGAAACACCCAAATCACAAGCCAAAGCCGATATATGCACAAACCGTGAAACATCCGCATCCGCGCAGCTTCGCGCAATAAGCGCCGGAACATCTACATGCGCCCTTTGAAAGGTTGAACGCTTGCCCCGCTCATACAAAATACCGATGCAGTTCACAACATAATCCGCGCCTGCAACCGCCTCAAGCACGCTTTGCGCATTTGAATAATCACAGACAACTGGCACAATCTGTCCAACCGCGCCACTCGGCTTGAGGAAGTAAGCCCGCTCAGGAACGCGCGTTGCAACCTTCACGACAATCCCGCGACGCGCCAGGCTCCGCACGATATGGCGACCAATAAATCCGGTCCCTCCAAAAACAGTTGCGATTTTATTATTTTGCACCATGGCGCTCTTCCGTTTAAAATAAAAAATTGAATGCCACCACTATGGTTAACTTTTCATCAAAAAACAACGAATAAGGCATATAAACCATATGATAGATGTGAGAAAATGAATTACGTAATCCTGATAACTCTATGCCTCATATCGGCCCTGCTGCTCATCCGGGCAGGAACAGCACAAAACCTCAAAAATATGCCCGGGCTTTCTGCTCCGATCGTGATTGAACTCTTCACCTCGCAGAGCTGCTCGTCGTGCCCGCCCGCCGATAAATTACTCAGCGAGCTCGCGCAAAAAAACAACATCATCGCACTAGGCTGCCATGTCTCCTATTGGAATCATTTAAATTGGAAGGACACGCTCTCCCAGGATTTCTGTGACATGCGCCAGCACGGATACGCTGGCTTTAAGGGTACACGGCGCATTTACACCCCGCAAATGATCGTGAACGGCAGCGATGAATTTGTAGGCTCCAACGCGGCAAGCATTATCTCCGCCATCAAAAGAACCGAAAACGCACCCCTAAAAACGATCCAGATTGGCGCAAGCTCTGGAAATATTATCCGCATTTCTCTGCCAGCGATCACAAACGGTAATTACCGCCTGTGGGCCTATGGCTTCAAAAACAGCGTACATCAGACTATCAAAAACGGTGAAAACGGCGGAAAATCAATAGCATACTCAAACCCGGTCAGCAGCTATAATAATCTCGGCGGCTGGGACGGCAACGCAGCAACACTGGAATTCCCTAAGCCCGAGAACATCGATTCAATCGCCATCCTCGCCCAAGAAGGCGGCTACGGCCCCATCATCGCGGCTGGAAAACTGGATTTCTAAGAAGAACTTACTTTTTCAACAAAACTATCCATCACGCGCTTTTGCCCGGCCTTTTCAAACGCAATATCCAGCTTATGCCCGTCAATGTTAATAATTTTCCCATAGCCGAATTTGTCATGAAACACTCGGTCACCGCGCGCAAGCACTGCACCATCCGCCGTTTGCACCTTACGCGCCGCCGGCTCTGGGCTTTGCGCCTTAAAACCGCTGGAATCCCAATGCCTGGAGCGCCCCGCCTGCACCATACCGCTTTGACTCGTCACATCCAAAAGCTCACCCGGAATTTCATCAATAAAACGAGAGGGAATAGAATTCACCCAATTCCCATAGACGCGCCGCGTCGTGGCATAAGAGATAAATACGCTCTTGCGCGCACGCGTAATACCGACATAGGCCAGTCTGCGCTCCTCCTCAAGCCCCTTCATCCCGTTTTCATCCATCGTGCGCTGCGAGGGAAACAGCCCCTCCTCCCATCCAGGCAAAAACACATGATCAAACTCAAGGCCCTTCGCCCCATGCAGCGTCATCAACGTCACATATTCACCCGCACGACCATCTTGATTCTCCAACACAAGAGCAACATGCTCCAGAAATTCAGGCAAGCTGCTATATTCTTGCATCCCGCCAATTAACTCGCTTAAATTCTCAAGCCTGCCAGGCGCTTCTGGTGTTTTATCCATCTTCCACATATCCATATAGCCCGATTCTTCCAAAATCTTAAGCGCCAGCTCCGCATGATTCATACTCTCCAATAAAGACCGCCACCGGGCAAAATCATCCAGAACTTTCATCAATGTTGCTTTAACATTTGCCCGCAATTCATCTGTCTGTGTTAAATCCATGATTGCACCGTGCAAACTAATCCCCTTTGCCCGAGCATACGCGTACAGCGTGTTCACAGTGGTGTTTCCTATACCCCGCCTGGGGGTGTTCAAAATCCGCTCAAACGCCAGATCATCGGCGTGCTGTACCACCACCCGAAAATACGCCAAAGCATCTCGAATTTCCAGACGTTCATAGAATCTTGGCCCCCCAATTACCCTATACGATACGCCCAGTTTAATAAACCTCTCTTCAAACTCTCTGGTCTGAAATCCGGTTCGGACAAGCACAGCGATATCCCCAAGAGAAGCGTTTTTTCGTTGCAATTGCTCTATTTCTTCCCCCACCCATCGCGCCTCAGCCTCGCCATCCCATAAGCCACAAAGCTTGATCTTTTCGCCCTTACCCTGCTCAGACCATAACGTTTTTCCAAGCCGCGATCCATTGTTCTGAATAATTGCCCCCGAGGCCTGCAAAATCGTATTTGTAGATCTATAATTCTGCTCAAGCCGGATAACGACCGCATCTTTAAAGTCTTTTTCGAACTTCAAAATATTGCCAACCTCCGCCCCACGCCATCCGTAAATCGATTGATCATCATCCCCAACACAACAAATATTACCCCGCCCTTGCGCAAGCAAACGCAACCATAGATATTGAGCCACATTCGTATCCTGATACTCATCCACCAATATATAACGGAACTTGTCGTGATACTCCGCCAATACAGACGCATGTTCTGAATTCTTAAGAATCGAGATCATATGAAGACTTAAATCACCAAAATCACAGGCATTGATCGCCCGCAAACGCGCCTGATAACGCCCATAGAGCGTGATCATCTTCCCATCAGCCAAATCGCCGGCTTCAGCAGGAGGAACCTGGGCTGGAAGCAGCGCACGATCCTTCCAGCGCTCAATCACCCCAAGACAAACCTTTGGCGGCCATTTTTTAACGTCAAGCCCTTCAACCTCCATAATTTGCTTGAGCAAGCGCACCTGATCATCCGTATCTATAATCGTAAAATTACTGCCAAGCCCAACCAGATCCGCATGACGGCGCAGCATTCGCGCAGCAAGTGAGTGAAACGTGCCCAGCCACCAACCCTCAACAGGCTGCCCGCCCATCATGGCACTGATCCGCTCTTTCATCTCAAGAGCAGCCTTATTCGTGAACGTCACGGCCAGAATCTGCGAAGGATAAGCCTTTCCCGTATGCAGCAAATGCGCAAGCCGCGTCGTCAGCACGCGCGTCTTGCCCGTCCCCGCACCCGCAAGCACCAAAACCGCCCCGTCGAGAGCTTCCACAGCCTGACGCTGCGAACCATTCAAACCCTCTAAATAAGGGTAAGAGCCTTGTGCACGCGCATCATCTTCAATGTCATATAAATTTTGCATAGAACAAAATAGGCACGATCAGCTTGCTCTTGCAAGTGATTTGGCACAAACAACCATATTGCGCCCACCTTTTTTCGCATCATATAGTGCTTTATCCGCACGCTCGACCAGAGAATCAATCTCCTCACCCCTGAGATATTGCGCCACACCCGCAGAGAACGTAATTTTGGCAATTTTTTTGCCCGTCGCCCGGTTTACAAGCTCTTTTTTCTCAACTTCCGCCCGCAGCAATTCAGCAACCTTCATACCACCCTCAATATTTGTCTCAGGCAGCAAAATCGCAAACTCTTCCCCGCCATAGCGCGCCGCCATATCACGGCCCTTAACACCATCCTTGAGCGTTTTTGCAACAAGCTTAAGCACCTGATCACCAATTTGATGACCGAACGTATCATTAAAAACTTTAAACTTATCGATATCGATGAAAATCATTGTGAAAATATGCCCTTCATCCTCTTTGGTATGCTCAACAAGCCTGAATATCTCCTGATCAAACGCCTTACGGTTTGGCAAACCCGTTAAATCATCGGTGATTGCCTCACGGCGTGCCATCTCAAGGTCACGGCGCATATCCTCCATCGCCTTTGCAGAGTTCTGCAGAACATTCTCAATTTTTTTATTATGATTGAGCATCGTGTTTGTCCCGCTCATCAAAGATTCAATAACATCTTTCGCGCCATCACCACCCTTAGCAAGATCCTTTTGAGCACACTCCAGAACAGAACTGTAAGCCGTAGCATGCTCACGCGCTGAACTAACGGTCTGATTAACATCATCAATCGTTTTCTTGATCTGGTCACCCGCATTACGGACCGACTGTTCTTCACGATGATTACTCAAAAATTCTTTAAAGATTGAATAACAATCATTATCCGATATTTCGCCTTTATTATGCTTCACAAGACTGTCAACAGCCTTAACAAGCGCCAGATCAGACCGCGCGTAGTAAATAAACCACAATTCGAAATTTTCAGGAGTCGGAAGCAAACTCTCTTTGGAAATACGCGCAAGCGCTAAATCTGCAAATTCTTTAGCCTTTTCTACGGAATGGAAATAAGACAATGTTAACGCTCTCAGAAATTACACCTAGGTCTTTATACCCCAGATAGACATAAATGTGAACAGCATAAGTGTGTTATGCACTTAAAGAACGCACCGGCGCGGCATCCCTTTGAAAGGCGGCAACGTCAAATTCCCGCGCCAGAGCCGGAACAACCGCTCCAGCACGTAGACCGGAGCCTTCAGCCTTAACACCGAAAACACCCGCAAGACTATCCCCGGCAAGGGTAATATTGCCACTATCAGGCAGATCAGTGCGCGCAGATTGCGCACCATTTTTCGCTGCAACCGAATCATTATGGAGCTGTGCTTCATTGAAATCATGCAGCTCCGCATCAATCGCAGCAATTTCAGGCTGCTCTTCGGGCGGAGTCGCCAGAAAAGCCTCAAGACCCTTAACATCCATATTCCCAAAATCAGGTTTTGTGGAATCGGCGCTCGCGAGCGATTCCATCGCCGCCCGCCCCGCACTCTGACGTGTATCCTGCGGCTGCGAGGGTGACTGCAATCTCTCAAGCGTTTCCTTCAAAAGACTTTCCTGCTCCTTCGGCGATAATAATTTATCATGCTTACCAAGCTCAAACAGGAGACCGCCACCATTTAACCCTGCGGTCACAAACGACCCTGCACCCGTAAGCGCAAGATCAGCCCCGACAGTTGCCGCTGCCTGCAATTTACCTGGTGAAGCCTGAGGTAGCATCTGAAAAGCAACCGCGCCCTGATCAAAACCCATATCCTTGGCTGTCTCCATAAGCGCAGCACTGGCCGTCCGATGATCCTTCTGCGCCTGAGCTAAAACCTGCCCGCGCTGCTCCTGCAAAACGCCCTGCCCACCGGCAACCAGATTTGCTGCCTTGGCCGTGCTTGCATTACCTTTCGTCCCATCAACTTGATTTGCAACAGTCACAGTCGCTTTGGGCGAAAAATCCTGCCCCGGATGCAATTGCGAAAGCGCTGTCTGCTGGACCGTATTCCCATCCATCAAAGACTGACGAAAATTCTGCCGCCCCTCATCCGCACTAAAAACAGGATCAGCTGCTGCGCTTTTCAAACGATCAAACATGTCCATGTAAGCTTCACGCGAACGCGGGCCCATAACATCAACACCCGCGACCTTGCCGCGCGTTGACCTGCCGTATCCTGTTGTTTCTAAGCCAATTTCTGCACTCATACCAAATTATAGCCCAAAATTACCCAAAATTACAAATAAAATCATCCCCTTACCCCCCAAGAGCAATGCGCCGGTAACTCAGCGCCTCGGCCACATCTGCCCGCCCGATATGTTCCGCGCCACCATTCAAATCCGCAATTGTGCGCGCAACCCGCAAAATCCGGTAATATCCGCGTGCCGACATCTTGGCCTGCTCAACCGCCCGGCTGAGTAAATTTTGCGTCTCATCATCCATTTTTGTGATCTCTTCCAAGGCTTTACCCTGTACGTACGCATTAACCACCTGCTCATCCCCCCCATAGCGCGCCGCTTGAATGTCCCGCGCTCGCGCTACCCGCTTTGCAATCACCGCCGATGTCTCACCACTTGGCGCGTTGCGCAAATCCTCTATGTTGACAGGCGGTACATCAACATGGATATCAATTCGGTCCATCAGCGGGCCAGATATCTTTGATTGATAATCCACCCCGCATCGCGGCGCCTTCGTGCACTCCATATCCACATCACCCAGATACCCGCAGCGGCAAGGGTTCATCGCGGCAACCAGTTGAAACCGCGCCGGATAGCGAATATGCGCATTCGCCCGCGCCACAAGCGCATTACCCGTCTCCATCGGCTGGCGCAACGCCTCCAGAGTAGAGCGCGCAAATTCCGGCAGCTCGTCGAGAAATAAAACGCCATGATGCGCAAGGGATATTTCCCCCGGCTTAATCTTCTGCCCACCACCGATTAACGCTGGCTGAGACGCCGATTGATGCGGCGATCTGAACGGCCGCGTTTTAATCAAGCCCCCTTCCGGTAATTCCCCCGCCAGCGAATGAACCATCGATAATTCTAACGCCTCCCGCGGAGATAGCTCCGGCAAAATGCCCGGCAAGCAGCTCGCGAGCATCGATTTTCCACTGCCCGGCGGACCAATCATCAGCATATTATGCCCACCCGCTGCCGCTATCTCCAGAGCGCGTTTCGCGCTCTCCTGCCCCTTAACAGAAAATAAATCCGCTACGACCTGTTTGTTATCATTAGACAACACAGCCTCTGGCCGCGACAACACCTGATTTCCCTTAATATGGTTAATAATTTGGAGCAAATCCCCCGGTGCAAGGATATCAATATCCCCCGCCCATACCGCCTCCGATCCGCACGCTTTAGGGCAAATCAGACTCCACCCCATCTCCCCCGCATGCATCGCCGCGGGAAGTACACCCGACACCGCGCGTATACCTGCATCAAGGGATAATTCCCCCAAAACGACATACTCCGCAAGCTCCTCTTTCGGAATAACCCCCATCGCACCGAGCACCCCCAAAGCAATGGGTAAGTCGAAATGGCTACCTTCTTTTGACAGATCCGCCGGCGCCATATTCACCGTCAGGCGTTTTGGCGGTAATGATAAACCCAGAGCATGCAGCGCCGCCCGCACCCGCTCTTTGCTCTCCGCCACCGCCTTATCAGGCAGCCCCACAATATTAAACGCTGGCAACCCGTTAGAGAGCTGCACCTGCACATCCACGGCTTTAACTTCAATCCCCTGAAACGCAACCGTATTAACCCGCGCGACCATAAAAACTCCACATCTCACACACCTGAATTCAGATAAAATCACAAAAACCATGTCCTGTTAAGCAATTGTTCACACTTACCCCTTAAACCAGATCATAGAACATTTCACCCCAGGAGGCCGTCATGGCACAAAACACACAACAACGCGCACTTTTAAAAAACCGGCTACAAACCCCGCTCATCATTCGTGATTTGCTGGTCACAGCCACAGCGCCAAGCGCTGAAACCACTTACGCCCTGCACGAAATCCTCAGCGATCTATGCGCCGAAGACGCTATTTTATCCTCCGCCTTCATCCTTCAGGAAATAACCGCATTAGAGGGAATCGCCGCCTCAGACCTTGATTTCTTGCATCTTGAATGCGACCGCCTGATCGAATGTTACGCCGCGCGCGACGACCTCGCAAATGACAACCCCGCTCTGTGGGAACAAACCAAGCGAGAGAAGATCAGCAATATAGCCGAAGACATAGAAGGTCTAATCGACCTCCTTTCCCTCTGCATTTTATCTTTTGAAATTACCGCGCCTCAAATCGCAGAGATTCTAGGCATTCTCGAAATCCAGATGCAGGCACACCTCATCATCATCGACCAGATCCAGGAATTGCTCGAAAGCCCCGAGCAAGCCCAAATACCTTACACATACACAAATAACGTGATTGCATTCCCGGCTCAGCCACAAAAACGCATTATGCGCCAAGCATAGGCCCAAGCTTTTTCCCGCCGAGCAAATGCACATGGAAATGCGGCACCTCCTGCCCGCCATGCGCGCCGCAATTTGCAATACTGCGAAAGCCTGACTGCACGAGACCGTTATCCTGCGCAATCTTGGCAACCGCTGCAAAAAACGCTTTAATCTCATCAGGCGCCGCGTGCTCTCCAAAATCAACAATCGACACATACGCCCCCTTGGGAATCACGAGCACATGTACGGGTGCCTGTGGCTCAATATCATGAAACGCCAGCACATGTCCATCCTCATAAACCTTGTTACACGGAATCTCTCCGCGTAAAATCTTGGCGAATATATTATTCTCATCATAAACCGCGTGCATTTTTGAAACCTTTTTTGTTAACCAACGAATAAGTCTTCAGGGAAACCCTTGACGAATCCCAAGACTTCCTCATATTTAATGATATATTTTAAGAAAAAGGAATACACTCATGTCCCTACAAGCCGTAAATGATACCAATTTCGAAGCCGAAGTCATCAGCGCAAGCGAGCCCGTCCTTGTTGACTTCTGGGCTGAATGGTGCGGCCCGTGCAAAACCTTAATGCCCATCGTCGAAGAAGTGGCAAATGAACTCAGCGGCAAAGTCAAAATCGTCAAAATGAACATCGAGGACGCCCCTGAAACCCCTACAAAATATGGGCTTCGCGGCGTGCCAACATTAATGTTGTTCAAAGACGGAAAAGTCGTTGATACACGCGTTGGCGGTATGCCAAAATCACAGCTCAGCGAGTGGATATCTGGCCAGATTTAAGCTACAGAACATCATCCAATATCATCAGAGACGGCCCATCAGTCCATAAAAGGGCGCAATGGACCGCTCGATCTGGATAAATCTGCATAATCGAATCACGGTACGCTCGCATTTGGTTTTTATAAACCGCCGGAACATTCTTCACATCCCGCGGCGGCGGACGGTTGGTCTTATAATCTAATATCCAAATATCGCTTTTCCCGACAACAAGCCGGTCAATCTGCCCACTCACTATGCGGTGATCCGCCGTTAACCCCGTCACAGGCACCTCCGCAAGCGAGCCTTTTTGAAAAAAAGGTGCGTAATCAGGGCGCGATAGAACTGCCAAAACCTCATCAACAATACTTTGCTGCACTTTTGGCGCCAAATCGCTCGCCTGTTTTTGCACAAAATTCATCGCCGCTTTGCGTCGCACGTCCGCATCAAAGTCCGGCAAAAATTGCAGCAATTTATGCGTAATATTGCCGCGTTTAAATTTGCTCTCAAACCCTGAAACCATCGGTGATTGCGCTGTTTCACTATCTTCCAGAGATGGCCGTGAAGGAATAAGAGGCCTTGGCGGTAATGGCTCTGCTGGCGCCCCCTGCAGCGCCCATTCCGGCAGAGCGAGCTGCGCATTTGTACGTGCACGCTCATGACGCATTTTATCCGGCGCAGCCTCCTGCGCATGCTCAACCCGCAGCCTGCCATCTTCTAATATTGCACAATTTTCATCCGCCTCCATCGCCGCCTTGATTTTAAAATACCAGGAACGCTCCTGCGCGCCTTTAGAACCAACATACCCCCCAACATAAAGCCTGTCCGCCGCCCGCGTCATGGCAACATAAAGCAAACGGTAATATTCCTGTTCATCTAAGGCCTGAACAACATCGTAAATATCAATATAAGCCTTCGGATCGCTGTTTTTACGCGGTGAAAAGAACGGAACATCAAGCCCAGTCTTGTTCGGCCACAGCATTCGATCAGGTTTCTTGGCCGCACTGCTCAGGATTGTGTCTGGCAAAATAACAATCGGAGCCTGCAGCCCCTTAGAGCCATGAATCGTCATGATTCGCACATGCCCACCACTTTCCTCCATCTCACGCTTAATTTCACGCTCATTCTGTTCCAGATGCGCCACAAAAAGCTGCAAATGATCGATATGGTCATGCGAAAAAGCCTGCGCCTCGAGCAATAACTCTTCAATCGGATCTTGCGCATCCTGCCCCAAACGCGCCTTTATCGCCCTCAAACCTGAAAAATCATCCGCAGGACATCCCTGAGTAAGGATTCTGCTAAAAAACTCATACGCGCCCATAACGCCTGCACGTCCGATATATTCAGAGAGATAAACCCGCGCAGCTTCCCTTTTCTCATCGCTCACACATCTAATCTCGGATTTCACATCAGATAATTTATCTGAATCAAAATTACAAATTTCTTCCCACAAAGATCCTTTGCGCTTATACGCCAGCGAAAATAATTCATCTTCATCCCAACCAAGTAACGGCGATTTTAAAACACTCCCGAGGGTTAAATCATCCTGCGGCAACAGACAAAACTGAGCCATTGCTATCAAATCCTGCACCGCTAATTGCTGACCCAAAATCATGCGATCTGCCCCACTAACAGGAATGAACCGCGCCTTCAGCGCACGAACAACCTGCTCCACAAATGCGTTTCTGGACCGCACGAGAATCATAAAATCACCCGGCTCTATTGCCCGGCCATAGGGCTCTAGAGCTTCCTTACGATCCAACATGACGCGTATTTTTTCGGCAACCACCTCCGCCAAAGCCACCGATGCACTCTGCTGACCCTTAACCTCTACCGGCGCGGCCCATGCATCACGCACCTCCTTGCGCTCCGTCTCAAATAAAGGCCATAATTCAACCAGACCCGCCTGCCCGCGCCTGTAAGAAATATGGTGAATTTCACCCCCGCCAACGGCGTTATTCAGATGCGAATCCTGAAAAACACGATCAACAACCTGCAAAACACTCTTTGTTGTCCGAAAAGATATGTCCAGATTAACATTTTCGTTACGCAAACCCGCTGCTTTGATTTTTTGATTAAATAAACTCTGCATACGCTGAAATTCTTCCGGCGCTGCGCGCTGAAAGCTATAAATAGATTGCTTCACATCCCCCACCGTAAAAGACGTACGCAAAATATTATCGCGCGCACTATATCCGCTGAAAAATTCATTACTGAGCGCCTCAATAATGCCCCATTGCTCCGGATTCGTATCCTGCGCCTCATCAACAAGAATATGATCAAGCCCGCCATCGAGCTTATACATCACCCACGCCGCAGCCCCTTCCATCCCGCCAATCCCGCTTGCTTGCCCACGCAGCAATGCAATCGCGTTCAGAATTAAATCATCATAATCAAGTACAGCGCGCGCCGCCTTCATCTCCTCATAACGCTTAATCATCTCCTGCCCAAAAATCAGCGCAGCGCGCGTCAGTTGCGCGGAAGTATGGCGATTTTTGAGCTCAATAATATCAATCAAACGCTGCGCCTCAGAACGCAAAATACGCCCACACTCTGGAAACGCTTCCGCCACGGCCTTCGCTGGAAAACCGCTTGTGCGCGCTTCACCACTTGTTGTTATAAAAATAGACACATAATTTTCAAAATTTTTCTCTCGTCCCTCGCAGTCCATATTCAACCAGCCAATAATACCAGGCGCCAGCGCAGGCCCGGTTTTCCCCTTATCCTCAAGCAACGCCGCCGCCGCAAGCCGCAAATTCGCCTCATCCAAACCCACACTCACAGAGACTTCGGCGCATAACGGATCAATTTTGTAATACGCACAAATTTGCCGGTAAATTCCCTCAACATCTCCATACTTTCGCGTGATATTCGCAAGCTGATGACGCTCGGCGCAAATTCCTCTCATAATCGCTGTAAATCTCGCCTCATCCAGCGCATGCACCAGCAAATTCATCGCATCAGCAACACCGGAACCCGCCATTTCATCGCGCTGCGCATCTCTTAAGACTAACCGCTGCGCCTGTGCCATCAACGCACTTGCCTGCACCTCATCCATCAATTGAAAGTTAGGGGCCAACCCCGCCTCCAGAGGAAAGCGCCCAAGCACCGATTGACAGAATGAATGGATCGTCATAATTCTCAGCCCACCCGGACTATCAATCGTCTCTGCAAACAATTTCTGCGCCGCCATAATCTGCGCCTCATGCGCTACCTCCCCGGTCAGTTCCTCAATCGACGCCATCAGCGATTCGCGCGCCATAACCGCCCAATGCCCTAGAATATTATTCACCCGCAGCGCCATCTCATTGGCCGCAGCTTTCGTAAATGTCAGGCATAAAATGCGGTGTGCCGGTGTCCCGGGGCTACCATCTCGCCTTGGAAGCAGCAACCTCAGAACACGATCCGTCAAAACTTTCGTTTTGCCTGTCCCCGCCGAAGCGCCCACCCAGATTGAATTTTCAGGATTTGACGCCGCACGCTGACGCAGATGCGGGTCAACACCGCCATCCTCGTTGTGATTTTTCATGCGCACATCATTCATAACCACTCGCCTCAGCCCCCTCCTCCAAACTTGCCCACTCCTTCAACCTGGAAATATGCTCATAATCATTATACCGCGGCGCATTCGCCACATCCGGAATGGCATAAAACGGCACGTCTTTGCCCCGAAATGTCCTAATCAGTGCACATAAACCCTCATGCACGCGCTCTAGGCACGCCTCCAATCCGCTATCCACTTCAGAAACCTTGCCGCCGGCATCCGCTCCATTTAAGATCCAATACCCTAGATATTTTACACTTCCTGCTATAAATCCCGCATGCGCAAATCCACCCCCCTCCATAATCAGCCCCTCAAGCGGCAACTGCGCATTCTCACCCTTTAAAATACTTGATCCTCTATAAGCCCCGCCCGATTTATAATCGATAATCCCATACCCATCGCCTATTCTATCAATCCTGTCTGCTGTGCCGTGCAATTCAAATGGCACACCATCAATATCAAATTCTCTGCTGCCCTTAATCTCAGACGCACCGTACGCGGCTTTGCTGCGCCAACCTCTCTCATGCTGCACAAACCAATCCGTAATTTTATTCAGCTTCGGTAACCAATAATAAAGGGCATCCATATCCTCAACACGCATCTCAATGATATTTTTTGCAATATCCATGACTTTTTGCTGTGCATTATCAGGCAAATTTATAGGGTTTTCGCGCATAAATTGGTCAAGAACCTCATGCAAAACGCTCCCGCGCATAGCCGCATCATTATCCTGCACAATTGGCCTTAACTTGCGTAAATTCAATACATAATACATATAAATCGCATAAGGATCCTTTAGCCACGTCTCAACTTTAGTAACAGACACGCTTGCAGGTCGTGATACAACAGGCGGGCACGGCGCCGGCCGCAAATATGGCTTAAAACTCTGTGCTTTATCAAAATCATCAACCCACTGCATATAATGATGCGGTGTAAAATCAGACAAACGAAGCCCCGCCGCACTAATAATTGTCTCCAGCCGTGAAAGCCATCTCGAGGGCACTGTTGGCGCACGCTCAACACGCTCACTGCGCGTTAAAATAACATCGGCGCACGCAAAATTCTGCATAAAGTCATGCGCCGCAATGCCAATAGCTTGATCCAGGCCCGGCAAACCGAATCGCTCACGCATCGGCCGCGACATCCAGGGATCATAGCCCGCATCGCCCGGCCATGTACCCTCATTCATTCCCCCGATAATCACACGGTCCGCATGACTTAGCCGCGCCTCAAGCTGTCCCAGAATCAGAAGACGCGGGTGAACCCCGTAAGCTGAGCGCACACTTACGCCCTGCATCAACGCCTCCAGAATACGTCCATAATCATCAAAATTCACTGCACCAATCAATTCACCATATTGAAACAGCTCCGTGAAAAACCGTGACGCGCTCTCCCCCGCATCACCTCGCCAGAGCATCTGTGCACCATCTGAATCATCAGTTTGCGCCAGTGCTTCCATGACACCAATATGAACCTGAAGCATTTTTGTGAAATCATGAACCCCGCCCTTCATGGTGCGCATTGGCGCAGTAGCCTCCAGAAATCGATCATAAAATTTTAGGACTGATACGTGCTGTCCCGTTTTATCAATCTCATCGCGCAACTGTATAAATGATTGAATTATAAGGTCTTGCCTTAAAAAAGAGCGTTCAAAATGACTCAAAACGCTACGGATGTCTGATTTTGAATACCCCATGCGACACAGAGGTGATTTCATAAGCGCAAGCATCGAAACTGGATCGAATTTATGTGCCATGGCATTGAGCGTCAATGACGCGAATATGCCAATCCTGCTCCCAGAAAGCGCCTGTCCTGCGGAATCATCAACCTCGATCCCCCAACGCTGACACGCCGCCGCAACCGCCCGCGCCAAAGCACGATCCGGCGTAACAAGGGCAGTCACACGATCAGGAACCTCCAGCGCCTCACGCATCAAAAACGCAATCAGCGATGCCTCCTGCTGCGAAGAGATACAGGAAAAATAGCGCACGCCTTCAAGCTGCGCTTTCACATCATTATTTGTGCCAAAACCTCTCCACCGCGCACTATCACGCGCAGGCAGCATAAGCGTCTGAACCAGAGCGCCACGATCAACTGAGCGCCCCTCAACGTCGCAGGGCAGAACGTGCACCTCTTCCCGCCTGATGCCAATCGCCTCAATCGTCCCTTTCAGACCGTATTGCGGATGACTTTCCTCAATATGTCCCCACGCCTCTTCGTCCAAATCCAGATCCAGACCAGGCAAAACAACAGCCCCCCGCTCCATCCCCGCAACAACGCTCAAAAACCGCCCCACCGCAGGAATAGAGCCCGTAGAACCCGCAGCAATTACCGGATAATCCGGCGGGCACTCGACCCAATGCTGCGCTATTGATTGCAATAAAATACGCCGACGCTGCACAGATTCAATCAGATTTTGCTCTGCAAGAATGCGAGGCCAGTACTCTGTAATAATCTTTAAAAAATCGAGTGTTATCTGCCAATGAGATGCAAAATCCTCCGGAACAAGATGCTCAAGCGCGCTCACATCAAGCTCCTCCACCAAAATCTGATCCATTAGCTGACACAAGGCCCGTGCAAGCAACAACGCCTGATCAGCCCCTTGCTTATAATCCGGACGCGAGGCAATAAGCTTAGAAAGCAGCAATTGCCTGTGCATCGGTGAAATCGCAGGCGGTATATCAAGCACACCCTGCGCCTGCCCAAACATCATGAGCGACAGCTCATCCTCATCCACCTCACCAATCGGGCTCATACGCGGCAATAACATCGCCCGCCCCGCATTCATGGATAAAAATGTATCACGCACAATCCTGCAAGCCCGCCGTGAGGGAAGAAATAAACGATACTGTGTTAAAAATTCTGGCTCATCCAGAGTTTGCTGCAACAAATATTGCACCAAAACCTTTGAAAACGGCTTACCTGCTGCAATCGTATAAACGCTTTTATTCGCTCTGTAGTCCAATTTTCTGCGCCATTTGCTTTGCTTTTTGCGCACGCTCTTCATAACGCGCATTCACACGCCTGTAATCATCGGGTGTGCTGATATGGTGCCACTCACTATCATGCTTAAGGGCATACACTTTGTCCTGTCCCTCATAATAATCCATAATATCCAGAAACGAAAACACGCTTTCCTGCACAGTTTGATAAATGCGCGGCGTATTGATGCGGATATTCGTCCACATATAATCGCCTTTTTTCTCCTTTGATCGCCACACGCGCCCATCATCAATCAAATGATAATCACCGACGCCCGTGGTTAAATGCATTTCGCTCAAAGGTTTCAGGAGGGTCAAAACCGCCATTTTGTTAGAATCCCAGCCATACGCAAGACGCTCCAGCGCAGGCACCGCGCCATCTTCCCACAGGCTGTCACCCGCAATCACATAAAACGGGTCATTCCCGAAATATTTAAGCCCGTTTTTAACACCGCCCCCGGTATCCAGTATTTTACGCTCATAAAGCACATGAATTTTGATCCCCGGATGCACCTTCATGTACTCTTTCATATGATTGGCGATCATTTTGCCCAGATAATGTGCATTCACAACCACTTCATCAACCCCGACAGCGCGCAATTTATCCAATATGCGCCAGATAATACTCCGCCCTGCAATTTCAAGCATCGGCTTGGGGCAATTCTCGGTCAGCGGCATCATCCGCGATCCAAAACCGGCGGCCAAAATAAAAGCTTTTTTAGGAATTTCAACGGGTTTCATCTTTAATCTCTATCCTTCGCTCATCCGGGTTATCATGACCCGCAACGATGTGAATATCAATGGCTTTTCGTGGTTTTAATCCGCCAAGCCGCTCCGGCCACTCGATAATAACGATGCCCTGCCCAATCGCCTCCTCCCAGCCGGTTTCATAAACATCCTCCGGCGCCTCCAGCCGGTACAGGTCAAAATGCCAGATCGGCCCGCGCGCACCATCATAAGATTGCACCAGAGTATAAGTCGGGCTAGGCACATCCAACTCAAAATCTCCACAAAGCACCCGGATCAGCGCCCGCGCAAACACGCTCTTACCTGCGCCTAGATCGCCATGAAGCAAAACAGTATCACCTTTGTTCAAACGGGGCGCAAAAGCGCGCGCAAACGCTACAGTCTCAAGCTCTGAAAATGTTTTTTCAATCATTCCCCCTTATAAATCAGAACCCTCTTTGTGAAAAGAACCCAATGCTGTAAAATGTAAGAATGAAATATTTACCCCTCCTCCTGCTTTTATGCACCGCCCCTGCCCTCGCGCAGGAAATCACCCCTGCACCGATCTGTTTCACAATCCGCAACGAGGCCCCTTACATGGTCTACGGTGACGTTTCAACAGATTACATAGAAGACCAGGATGGCCAGAAAATACGTCATACTGGCTCATTCCGCCTTGAAAAAGCCGGAACCCGTGACCCAAAAGAAGGTTTCTACCTTGATCGTTCCGAATTTTGCAGCTCTGGGCCATTTTACCCCGGCAGACAGCTCGAGCTCACTTTGCGCACACTCATCCCGACTTTTTCATGTAAAACAAATATCGAGATGGGCGAAATCATCATTCAGGGACAATTAAAAGAGGACGGCACGACAAAAACCTGGGCTACCTGCTATTAAGCAACAGCACTTTGTTTAGAATTCTGCTTTTTGGGAACAATTATACTCACCTCTGTCCCCTGCCCCACTGTAGAGTGCATCTCAAATGACCCTTCGTGCAGATCAACGATATTTTTCACAAGCGATAACCCAAGACCAGCGCCGCGTTGCGCTTGTGAACCGTCAATGCGCTCAAAGGGTTGGAGCACCCGCTCCTGTTCAGATTGAGGAATACCAACACCTTGATCTGAAACACTGATGCTCACCATATCCCCTTTTCGTGCGACCTTGAGAGTTATCTCACTCCCCTCCGGACTATGCGCGATAGCATTACGCACAAGATTAATCACGGCCTGCTTAATGCGCCGCTCATCCATCTCAACTTTCCCGATATTAGCGGGACACACAAGCGAGACCTCAATTGCGCGCTGGCGCGCCCAGTCTGTAACAAGCATCATCACACTTTCCATCATCGATTTCACACTGACAGAATGAATATCAAGCCCCATCTGACCCGCCTCAATCGTGGACAGATCCAGAATATCATTGATCAGGTTCAACAGCCGCTCGCTCGCGTCATGAATGTCACGCGTATATTCTTTTTGCTTCTGGTTCAAGGAGCCAAAGAACTCCTGCGCCATCATCTCATTGAACCCCATAATGGCACTGAGTGGTGTGCGCAGCTGATAGGAAACATTCGCTAAAAAATCTAATTTTAACTGCTCTGCCGCTTCCAAAGCGATATTTTTCTCCCGCAATGCTTTTTCAACACGAACAGTATCGGTAACATCCGTATAAGTAATCAATACCCCGCCATCTGGAAGGGGTAGCGTGGAATAATCCAGCACCGTTTCATTCAGCCTGACAACGCGCCCCTCGTTCAAAGAACGCTCCAAAGCGAGTGAAATCATCGATTCACGAATATCCAACCAATCCGTTTCGTTAAAAAAAGTCGAGACACGGTCAATGACTTTCGTGACATGCGGCTCACCCGAGAGCATCTCCGGCTCACAGCCCCACATCTGCGCAAATGCTGGGTTCCAAAGCTTCAAACGACCATCACCCCCATAAACCGCAACGCCCTCCTCAAGATTATCCAGAGTCTCTTTTTGAACCGCAATCAGCGTATTATAGGAGCTTTCAAGCTCCAATCGGCTCGTGACATCTTCAAAATTCATCATCAGACCGCCCAATTTATGGGGGACGACAAGCATACGAACCGCTGACCCGTCAGGCAGATAGAGCATATCTTCATGTGAATCAATCAAACTTGTGAACATATCGATCCAGCTTTTCTTAAACACCCTGAAATCGGCCTGCTCCGGCAAACGCCGCGTTTCGCGTAATTTCTCCATAATCTCACCAAGTTTTGGCTGCGTATTAAGCCACCCATCCTCCAACCCCCAAAGCTGCGCAAAGGATGAATTATAAAACGCCAGACGCTGATCCTGCCCATAAATGCTGATCGCTGCGCGCAATTGCTCCAGCAGAATACGGTTTGCCGCCTGATTATCCTCAAGCGCAACACGCGCCGCTTCCTCATGCGTGATATCCTCCGCCATACCGATGCACATATCCTTCCCGCGCACTGGCATCTCAGATATCCGCAGCAACAATCGCTTACCCTTCAATACCTCATGCACCTCAATGCGCTGAACCTTACCCCCGTGCATCGCTTCACACGCCAAATCACGGCCAAATAAAAACTCTTTTTCCCCCGGCTTACGCTTCCTGTTCTGTGATATAATCTCTTTTTGCTGCGCAACAATCTCCCCCGTCGTTAACCCAACATGCTTGGAATAGGCAACATTACTCCAGATGATCTTCTGCTCCGCATCGCGGATCCACACCGCATACGGCAGGGCATCCAGCGCCTCTCGCAACCGCTCGGCCTCATCATCGCTCGTCTCCTTCAAAACCTCTTCCAGCCACAAGACATGAAAATGATCCCGCCCCGATAAATCCTCACCCCTGCGCCCCGATAATTTAAACACCTTCGTCTGCGCGCGGTTTTGTACAACCAGATCAAACGCAACCCCCTCTTGCAATAAATGCGCAAATGCTGCCTCAAATGCCCGGCCATCATCCCCGCACAACATCATTTGAATATCAGAAAACCGCTCAACCGCCTCAAGCTCCATCGCGG
This sequence comes from uncultured Micavibrio sp., assembly GCA_964351365.1. Lineage (GTDB taxonomy): Bacteria > Pseudomonadota > Alphaproteobacteria > Micavibrionales > Micavibrionaceae > UBA1672. Next base: position 3,190 of record CAYGNP010000011.1, on the reverse strand, counting down.
CGCAAAACCCATGCGAATACACAACACTGCCATCCAGGGAAAACCCGCAATACTCCCCTGGCACAGCAGAAAGAAACGCCTCAAGCCGTGCTTTTTCCGCTTTAATATGCTTTTGGCCTGAAAATAAATTTAAGAAAGACATAAACCGTACTTTTTGTAATAATGCTGACAAAATTGAACAACGCAGAACCAGAAAATGACAAGACTACTATATGCACTGCTGATTTCATTAGCAATAACACTCACCACCCTATTCGTAAATCCATCTCTCCTGCCCTCTGCAAAACCATTACCCAGTGAGCCCGGCACCACGCCCATCATGCGCGTAACACCAAAACTGAACACCGCGAGCCCTGTAATATCCGCACTTTTTATCGGCAACAGTCATACCTTCTTCTACAACATGCCGCAAATGATTGCTTTTATCGCGCAATCAGATCCGGCAAACACCTACACACTGGAAATACAGGCCCACACCGCTCCCGGTGAAACACTGAAAGGTCACTGGAAAAAAGGCACAGCGCTCTCACTCATAACCATAAGGCATTGGGACAAGATCATATTACAGGAACAAAGCGTATGGCCCTTATATTCTAACGGCATCAAGGACACTTACGCATATATTATGAAATTCAAAGCATTAACACAGGGAAAACCAACAGAAACATTACTTTTCAAAACCTGGCCAAGACAAAAAGACAGTCTCTGGTATTCTGACCCCAAGCAGAAAAATTTCTTTAAATCTTATGAAACCTCACGCAACAACATCGACATCCAGACCGAAATCATGGCCAGAAGAACCAATGTAACGCCTATCCTTGTTGGCGATTACTGGACATTCATCAACAGCCAGCACCCGGAAATTAACCTCTATAATCCCGATGGAAATCACACTTCCCTTGCCGGGGTCTACCTAAACGCGCTCATCTTTTACCGCGCCCTCACCGGGAACGACCCCAAAAACGCAACATACGCCCCTTATGGTCTGGACAGAGAAACGGCCAAAAAACTCCGTGAAATCGCATCATACGGGGAAATAAAATAAAAAAGGCCGCGAATAACGCGACCTTTAAAACAATGAAATATCTGGCGTCTAGTAACGGTAAGCACCATCCTTGAACGGCCCCTTCGCATCCACGCCAATATAATCGGCCTGCGCAGGGCTCAGCTTCGTCAACTTCGCTCCCACCTTGTCAAGATGAAGCGCAGCCACCTTCTCATCCAGATGTTTCGGCAGGACATAAACCTTGTTCTCGTAATTGGCATGATTCTTCCAAAGCTCGATCTGCGCCAGCGTCTGGTTTGTAAAACTCGCGCTCATCACAAACGATGGATGCCCCGTGGCGCATCCAAGGTTCACCAAACGCCCCTCAGCCAGCAGGATAATCCGCTTGCCGCTAGGAAATTCGATCTCATCCACCTGCGGCTTGATGTTTTTCCACTTCATATTCCGCAACGGTTCAACCTGAATCTCATTGTCAAAATGCCCTATATTACAGACAATAGCGCGGTCTTTCATCTCCCGCATATGATCCACAGTGATGATATCCTTATTACCTGTCGCGGTTACAAAAATATCGGCGCGCGGCGTCGCATCTTCCATGGTTACAACTTCGAATCCATCCATGACCGCCTGAAGCGCACAGATCGGGTCAATCTCGGTCACCATAACGCGAACCCCTTGCGACGCAAGCGATTGCGCTGAACCTTTACCCACATCACCATACCCGCACACAATCGCAACCTTACCGGCCAGCATCACATCCGTCGCACGGCGAATCGCATCCACAAGTGATTCCCGGCATCCATATTTGTTATCAAACTTGGATTTTGTGACTGAATCATTCACGTTAATCGCCGGAGCTTTCAAACGTCCTTCTTTTTGCATCTTGTTTAAAAACATAACGCCCGTGGTGGTCTCCTCGGAAATACCGCGCACACCCTCCATAATCTCTGGATAATCTTTATGCACCATCGCGGTCAAATCACCGCCATCATCCAAAATCATATTTGGAACCCAACCATTCGGCCCTTTAATCGTCTGATGAATACACCAATCCGCTTCTTCTTGCGTCTGACCCTTCCAGGCAAAAACCGGAACACCCGCCGCAGCTACAGCCGCCGCCGCTTCATCCTGCGTAGAGAAAATATTGCAAGAGCTCCAGCGCACTTCCGCGCCCAAAGACGTCAACGTCTCGATCAACACCGCCGTTTGCACCGTCATATGCAAACATCCCGCAATGCGCGCACCCTTCAGGGGCTGCTCTTTCGCATATTCTGCGCGTGTCGCCATCAATCCCGGCATCTCATCCTGCGCCAGATCAATCTGCATCCGGCCCGAATCCGCCAGCTTAATATCTTTAACTTTATAATCATTTTTAACGGCTTGCGGTTGCGCACCCATGGGAATCTCCTTTAAATTTACATCTCCCACCGTATTTAAAGATTTTTTTTTCTAAAAACCAGTGCTAATATAAATCTATGGCCATTAATTTTAATGAAAAAAGCGCTGTAGGCGCAGAAAAAGCAACCGGAGACGAACCCGTGGAACGCTACGGCGAGGACGCGCTGGAAAAATCCATCCGCACGGGCGAGCGCACGCGCTTCATCGCAAAGCCAAACCCTCTGGTCGAGCGTGACTACCAAGTCTTTGAATATAATACAAAACTCAGCAAATATGAGCATGTCGGCGATTATGTCTTGATCAATAAATCCGAACCCCGCGATATCACCGAAAAAAAGGTTATGAACCTCATGAGTATCATCAATAAAAAAGATGAGCTTATTGACCTTTCAAATTTGACAAAGACACGGATGTTATATACAGTTGTACCTGAGGCGCAATCGGGCAACCAGAGCAAGATGATCTTTAAAGATTACGATGGCACGGGCGTTTCCAAAGAAAATGCAATATTTACAATAAGAAAGGGTGTTTTATATGATAAGTTCAATAATGGGATTCAATAAAGTAGCTGGTGAACAAGATAGTTTTGTTGCATCTATGCAACATGCAGGTGAGCGTGCGTCGGAGATGGGAAGCGCAAGAGTTCTAGAGGCTCTTGGCATTAAGTCAGAAATAAATGTTGCAGCCAAACAAGATCCTAGTGGAATGACAAACGGCTAAAATATTATAAATTCCCAAAAAAGCGGGCTTTGTCCCGCTTTTTTTATGCCCCACCTCCGTCATCCC
>CAYGNP010000010.1:0-77695 GCA_964351365.1 uncultured Micavibrio sp. | reverse complement strand
GTGTTAGGCCTGCCGCCAGCGTTCGTTCTGAGCCAGGATCAAACTCTTAAGTTTAGATCCATCAATCTCAAAAAAGAATCTTTTTTGGTTTTTGAAGTATAAATTTTCAAAAGACCTGCTTGCTTGCGATGTAACATCTATAAAGACATTACATTTTGCTGTTGTGGCTAAATAAATTTAGCCACGATTTGTGACCATATAAATATGATCACGTGCGTCAAAAGATACACATAAGCAAACAGACTTTCTTTGTTCAATGTATCCAATACATTTCACGAAAGCACTGCTGCCTGCGTATCTCTTCTTTCTTCTTTACGATGTCCAAGAATCTCGTACCGCTCAAAATAAATCTTCATCTACTTCAAGCTACCAAACCTCTAAAACGGGTTAACGTTCTGTCAGTGTTTGGCGGTTATAACGGTAACCTTCTCACCTGTCAAACAAGTTTTTCACTTTTTTTAAACTTTTTTTAAATCTTTTTGAGTGCCCCGATAAAAATGCAGCAAACCTGCCAAAACCCCAGGCAAAACACCCCACACATTATTGCGCCGCAAGACATGCTCTATCTTGCCAAAACCAGCTATTGCAGGTAGTGATTAAATTCAGCAGGTTATTCCCTACATATTTTGAATCACTCAAGCTAAACAAGAAACCAGATAATAGGAGAGAGAAATCTCTGCCACACTTATACTTATAAACATAATAGGCGCTGTCTCCCTACTACTCTGGGGAACACGTATGGTGAAACTTGGATTCACGCGCGCCTACGCGACCTCGCTGCAGCAACTGATCGCAAAGAACACAAACAACCGCGTCAAGGCGTTTTTAGCCGGGCTAGGCGTAACCACCATATTACAAAGCTCTACCGCAACGACTCTAATATGCGCATCTTTTGCAGGCAAAAAGATGATCACCCCCGCCGCTGCACTGGCCGTTGTCATCGGCGCAGATGTCGGCACAACGATTGTTGCACAAATTCTAACCTTCGACTTATCGTGGCTTATGCCGGTTTTACTTTTCGCAGGCGTGCTCATGCATCGAATATATGAATATTCCGGACGCAAACATCATATTGCGCGGGCAATCATCGGCCTGGGTCTAATCCTGCTCGCCCTGAGCATCATCAAAAAAAGCGCAAGCCCATTAGCAGACTCAAATATACTGCCCCTGATTCTCGCGCCCCTGGAATATGAACCCCTGCTCGCCCTGATTGTCGCAGCCCTCATGACATGGCTCCTCCACTCCTCCCTTGCTGCAGTCCTCATCATCTCTTCTCTGGCCGCAACCGGACTGATTGATACACGCCTGAGCCTACTCCTTGTGCTAGGCGCAAATATTGGCGGCGCAATTGTGCCCTATGTCATGACATTCAAGATGGAAACCCACGCCAAACGCATTACAACCGGCAGCTTACTCATGCGCGCAAGCTGCGTGCTTCTTATAACACCATTTGTCCCAATGATTGCCGAAAATCTATTTACCGCAAATGTACTTGAGACACGTGACATCATTAACTTCCACATGGGTTTGAACATTGTGCTGGCGATAATCTTCCTTCCTCTGATAACACCTGTAACGCGGCTGTGCGAAAAGCTTGTCCCAGACATTGAAAGCGATGAGGAAAAAGAAAACAAACCCCTCTACCTGGATGAAACAATTCTCTCATCCCCCACCATCGCTCTGGCCAGCGCCGCCCGTGAAACCCTGCGCATTGCAAAAATCATTGAAAAAATGTTCGAAAAATCCATGATCGCCCTGAAAGAGGAAAAGCCAGAGCTCTTAAAAAAGATAAAACTCTATGACGAGCAGGTTGATGCCTTGCACAACGCGGTAAAACTCTATCTAACGCGCGTCAATGAAGAAGCTTTAGACCCCAAGGAATCAGACCGCTTCGTGCAAATTCTCTCCTTCTCGACAAATCTGGAGCATGCAGGCGACATTATTGAAAGCAGCCTGATCGATATTATCGACTCCAAAATAAGCGATAAAAAACGTTTCTCCAAAGAAGGTTTTAAGGAAATCAGAGACTTTCACCAGACAATTCTAACCAACATGAAAATCTCACAGGCCATTTTCATGTCCGAAGACCCTCGCCTTGCACGCCAGCTCGTAGAAGGCAAAGCCCATGTCCGTGCCGCCGCACAAGCCAGCACAGAGCGCCACTTCAAACGTCTGCGCGATGGCGTTCAGGAAACGAAAGACACGAGTAGCCTGCACACAGATATCATCCGTGACTATAAACGCATCAACAGCTACATCACATCTGTAGCCTTCACCATTCTTGCCAACGCTGAGCGCTACAAGGATTCACGCAAAGAAAAACCCGAGCAAATCGACCCCATAAATTAGGGGATTCACAAAAACCGCATTTTTAGGTAAACTCCTACAAGTGTGTGCACAACGATATCCTTTTGCGGAAATAAAATGATCAGACGGATCAAACTCCAACTCCTTCTCTGTACGGCGCTCTCCTGTCCAGCCTTGGCACAAGTGCCATCTTCTCCGCCGCCGTGGTTCTCTCTGGGAGAAGAATTACAAGATGCTGAAAACACAAATAACGATGCTCTGCCGCGCATTGAGGACATATTAGATCCTCAAGAAGAGGAAGCCCCCTCCGCGCTAGAAAAACTCTATCAGGAGCGCCTGCCAGATGCCCCTCGTCAATTCGGCTATGATCTTTTCGATCAAAATATAAAAGAAACGGCATCCCTGAGTACACCAAACGGCAGCGTGCAGGATGATTACATCCTCGCAAGTGGTGACGAGCTGCACATAACCTTTACAGGCCAGAGAAACGACCAAGGAACATATAAAATTGACCCAAGCGGAATCATCCTGATAAAAGATTTCGCCCCCATCAATGCGGTAGGCCTCAGCATTTCTGATCTCCGTGAAAGCGTAAACAGAAAAACCGCCGAGATGCCCAATACACAGGCCTATATCTCACTCTCTGCGATCAAACAGATCGGCGTTCTCGTGATTGGTCATGTCAATGATCCCGGATTAAAAACAATGAATGCCTTTAACACGGTCCTGGACGCTTTGCGCGCTGGCGGTGGCGTACAAAAACAAGGCAGCTTAAGAAATATTAAACTCATCCGCCGTGGAAACAGCACACAAATTGACCTCTACAGCCTGATGATGAACGAGCCCATGAAAACAGACATCATGCTGCGCGATGGCGACCGCATTGTGATTCCGCCAATCGGCCCCACTTTGGCCATAGCAGGTGATGTAAAACGCCCCGGAATTTTCGAAATCTCAGATCAAAAACTTACCCTCAATCAGGCCCTCGCCCTGTCTGGCGGCGCCCTGTCTTCGGGGCAGAATCGGTTCATGCATATCAGCACGAACAAAACCGGAGAAGACAATGTTGAGGAAATTTCCAACTACGAAAAATCGGTTTTCCAAAACGGGTCAATCCTGAGTGTGAACCGAAGCATCAACCAAAAAACTGACTCGATCGAGCTAACAGGCCACACCCGCAAGCCCGGGCTGTACAGTTTGAGCAAAACAGGAAATCTTTCAGACCTTTTGAACGATCAAACCGTCTTTTTTAGCGATACCTACCCCCTTATTGGCATCATCCAGCGCCATGACAAGACCACTCTTTCAAGCAAATTCATCCCTTTTTCGATAAGCTCCGTTTTGAATAAAAAAACAGACATAAAATTACAAGAAAGCGACAAAGTCGTATTGCTATCTAATGAATATATATCAAGTGTTTATAATAAAAAAATTAACGATACGGACAAGGCTGAAAAATCGATTACCCTCATCAAGAAAATGGGAAATTTTGTTGAAAATGATGACCTTCTCGAACTCTTCCTCAAGGAACAGTCCCTCTACCTTCGCGGCGCCGTGCGCAAACCCGGCCCCTACCCGGTTGCAAAGGGCGTAACCCTCGAATCGCTCCTTGCCGCGGCAGGCGGATTAGCTCTTGATGCAAATTTAGACAACGTTGAAATCATTTCAAAAGCCTTGGGTCAAAATCTAGGTGATGAACCTCAAACTCAGACATTCAGAACATCACTCTCCATCAATCCGCAGGCAAGTGAATACACACACCCACAAGAAATCGCCCTCTCCCCCGGCGATGCAGTGCGCATCAACCAGAAGCACCAAAAGGTCAAAGAAAATAGTGTCTTGATTATTGGCGAAGTCCTTTATCCCGGCGAATATGATCTCCTGCCCGGCGATACTGTTTCATCTCTCATGGAGCGCGCAGGCGGACTGACAGAACAATCCTACCCCTCTGGCACAATCTTCAGCCGCGAATCAGAACGCCGCGCCGAACAATTAAACAACCTGACAACAGCGCGCAATCTTGAACGCCAACTCGCAGTCTCCATTGAAAAAGACAAAAACCCGCCAAACCCGGATCAAATCGAAATGGTTCGAAATCTTGCACAAGAGCTCAGCACCATCCAAACCGTCGGGCGCATCACCGTGGAAACGGACCCCGCAATCCTCTCCGTTAACCCCGAACTTGATATGCTGCTGGAAAACGGTGATAAAATTTACATCCCTAAACGCCCGTTAACAGTGCGCGTACGCGGAGAAGTGTTCTCCCCCGCCGCTCTGCAATTCCGCAAAGACAAAGACCCAATCGATTATATCCGCGAAGCCGGAGGCTTCACAAAAACCGCAGATAAAAACCGCGCCTTTGTACTCTATCCGGACGGCAGCGCAGAACCTCTAAAGGTTAGCGCATGGAACCATACGCCCATCTTTATCCCCCCCGGCTCAACGATCATCGTACCACTTGACCCCAAACCGTTTAAGTTCCTAGAAAGCGCAAAAGAAGTCGGCCAGATTATCGGAAACCTTGCCGTAACTGCCGTCTTTATTGATGATATCAAAGACTGATCGATGACCGCCCTGCTACATAAGAAAAAATTTCCCCTCTTCACACTTGTGACGATCACTCTAAACAACTACGACGGGCTTATAAAAACTTACGGCTCAATCAAAAACCAGAACTTTGATAGTTTTGAATGGATCGTCATCGATGGAGGCTCAACCGATGAGACCCTCGAATTCCTGCGCAAACACCGCAGCGAAACCCGTACACAACAACACCCATTTCAATTCCTCAGCGAACCTGATGATGGCCTGTATGATGCCATGAACAAAGGCATAGAAAAAGCGCGCGGCCACTATATTTTATTCCTTAATGCCGGCGATCAGCTTGCCCAAAGCGACACCCTTGAAACCATATCAAAACACACCCAATCAAAGCCCGAATTCATCTATGGCGACGCCCTCGACCCGCAATACAAAACTGCACGCAGATATAAGGACATCGCCTGGGGCATGATCACACATCATCAATCCATGCTATACCGCCGCCATACAATTCGTGATTTCAAAATGCACTACAGCCTGCTGTACACCATTGCCTCGGATTACGATTTCACGCTGCGTTTTTTACAAAAGGCCAAAAAAATAATTTATATCCCAAAACCGATCTGCATTTTTGAACAAGGCGGACTATCTCAAAAAAACGCCGCTTTGGGACGCAAGGAACAATTCATAATTCGCGAAAAGCTCGAACTCGTGCCTGTACACAAAAACCTCTACATCCTTTGCATTCAAGCAATCTCTTGGAACCTAAGGCGCTTTTGCCCATGGGGTTACCGCGCGATAAAATCCCTCTACCGCCTCATCGCCCGCAAAACCATATCGCAATAATGCTTTCGGCTTAAGGCGAAGAGGTAGCCAGCCTCCCCGTCCAAAAAACCAAACTTGAGAACATAGGAATATAGGAACATGGCCCAGCCCCTGAACATGGACCGTCGCATTGCACGCTTGACCCGCTCACGCCAAAAAACAGGGTCACACGGCCAGGCGCATTTATGGTTCATGTGCGCCTCCCATAGCGCATAGCGCTCATGACGCGCAGCCCATTGCTTTTTATCATCATACGCATAATGGAGCAAAGACGCTTTAATCTGCCCTAACGCTTCTCCATGACATTCTTGCCTGAACACCGGCTGATAATGCCCCTCAATTTCCCCGATCGCTGGACACTCCAGATCATCAACCACCGGAAAACACATCTTGCGCCGATCAAACAACGCAAGCTTGTTATTATATAATCCGTGCTGCAAAACCTTGCCGCGCCAAAGATAGCGCCCCTTCACAAAATACCCGGCGCATGTAGGCACCGAAGAAAACAGCTCCCTAATCTCTGCTGTTAACTGCGGCGTCACGATCTCATCCGCATCAACCCAGAACACCCAATCATGTTTAATCGGCAAACGATCCAGACACCACTGCCGCTTCTTGGGATATCGCCCATCCCAGTGATAGGGCACAACCTCACACCCCATATCCCGAGCGATTTCCATGGTTTTATCAATGCTATTTGAATCAATAACGATCACGTCCGAAAAATCATGCAAAGCCTGAATACAGCGCGCAATGCGTCTCGCCTCATTCTTGGTAACCACCAGAACGCTGAGGGGAATCTTATCCTCCACGGCGCAAACCATGCACAACAAATCCGGCAACAAGCCCCAGAAAGACAAAAACGCTATAGATCAAAAATGGGTCAGGCCATCGCGGACGTGAGGACACAAAAGCAGGCTCAATAACCGTAGCTGCGAACGGCTGATCAAGAGAAACCAGCATTTTCATGCGCTCCTGCTCCATTAACAACACCGCCAGACTGCGCTTATGCTCAGGGTTCAACACCTTCCCCAAAGCCTCGTTTAAATACGCAATACGCTCATTCGTCTGCAAAAGAATGTCTCGCCTGATCTGCCCATCGCTCAACTCATGCAAACGCGCGATAAAATAAACAGCAAAATCGGCGTTCACATGATAATAAACAATCCGCCGCAGCCCCGTCCCACTCACCGGCTCAACATGAACCCGCCGCTTCAAATATTCCGATAATTTTTCCGCTGACCAGCCTCCCATAGGTTTGGAAAACACAAATCTCTGATCATCAATCAAACCTTCAAGAACTTTGGAATCATTCAATAAAGCCGCCGCAAGACCGGCTCCTCTGATAATCTGCTCGAACCTTACAAAAGATGCACTACCGCTCAGATCCTGACCCTGAACCTGAATGGCGCCTTCACCAATCTGCGACGGTGAGCTAATACTTTGTACAAAGGGATGCGCAGGCGCAACAACCATCTCTGCGCGGTAATGCGGACGCGCCAAAAACAAAAACGCCAGCGCGCAGATAAACCCGGCCGCGCCAAACACAAACATATAAACCTTAGCCCGCCAGGCATCACCCAAAACATCAAACAGCGTTTTTTCCGCTCCAGCACCTGTACTCATGTCACCCGCTCCTCTCCGAAAACATTAAACACGAAGATCGTCCTTCACAATAGCCCAAATCTCCTTTTTCAATTGCTCCATCATCACCTGCGGTTTAAAAAGCTCGCGCGCCCGCAAGGCCCCCTGATGTGCTTCAAACCAGGCATCCCCGTTTTTGCGGTAAAGAATAATAGAGGCAATCAAATGCTCGACATCACTTTGCGGAATAACCAAACCGCACTTGAACTCCCCAATCACCCGCGCCGTTTCCGAGCCGGTTGGCCCAATGAATAAACACGGGCGACCCACAGCCAGCGTTGCATATAGCTTGCTCGGCACGACAAACCCTGCCGCCTCTCCGCGCAAAGAAACGATATGTAAGTCCCCGCTTTCCAGCACATCCCTCAAACGCGAAAGCGGCTGATAGGGCAACAAGCGAATATTATCAAGATGACGTTGCGCCCGCGCCTGCGCAATATAGTCAAATCGCGCCCCATCGCCGACAAAAACAAATTCAATATCCCGCGCCTGCGCCTGAAGCCTCTGCGCCGCATCAAGAATAATATTAACCGGATGCGCAAGGCCAATATTACCGGCATAAAGAACACGAAAACGCTGACGCTCTTTCTTCAGTGACGCAAATGGACGCGCTATCGTTTCATGCTCGGCAGGTGAGGTAAAAGGACTCGCGGCACTACTCTCCTCGGTTAGCTCAAGCTCAGGCCAATTAGCAACAAACGCAATTTTATCCTCTCGCAAGCCGTCCTTAATAAGATAATCGCGCATACACCGGCCACAAACAATGACCCGATCACTCATGCGCATACTCATGCGCCGAAACATTTTAAGAAACCCCATAGAAATTTTAGACGGTTTCATCCCCAAAGCAGGCAGGACCTCCGGATAGACATCCTGACACCAGTTAACATGACGGCACCTCTTAAGCTTCGAGAGCAAAGCGCCAGCAAGGGCAAAAAGAGGCGGATCGCTCATCGTAATAATCACATGCCGGCGAGATTGCCTTAGCCCGCAAAAAAACATTTTGAGCCACACCCATATATATCCGCGCATACCAGAGGGCTTTTCCGCCCCCTTAACCATAATAATACGCACCCCCTTATCACGCCGCTCGCCCTTATGTGGCCCGGAAGTAATGACCGTAACATGCCAGCCCGCCTTGACCAGATGAACTGCAAAATCACGCGCGATGCGCCCGGTCGCACCCTTCACAGGCGGATATACTCGGTTCATCAATAAGATTGTTGGTCTGCGCATGAGCTATGAGGAATTATGTATAAGTTCTGACTGCCTGAAGTATACCAAAGAACCCGAGATCAGTAAAAGCATCAAACCAAAATCAAATGACTTAAAACTGGCGTAAAGAGTAAGATCAATCAAAATTGGCGCTAATAATGCGAAACCAATAACCGGCGCGCGCAAGATAACACGCGCAAGACGCTCTAACAACCCAGCCACATAGAGTACAGATAAAACAACGCCAACAAGACCCATTTTCAAAAAAACACTAGAGAAAAAATTATGGGTAAACCCTACATTTAATCCCCCGACCGCCGGCGAGTTAAAACTTGCACCCCAGCCAAGGCCAAACACAAAATACAACGATTCTGCGCGCGCCACCTCCCAGACAGCCTCCATTTCCTGGGGTCTCATGTTCAAACCCACATTATGTGTTTTTTCGCTCAAAACCCCGTAAATAGATGAAAATGAAATTTGCACAAACGCCAGAGCGCAGATTCCTATAATCAGCGTATTCAGCCCCCGAACCGGACTCCGGTAAATCACTAGCCCCTGCACAAGAAAAACATAAATCATAACCGCGCCTAAACTGGCGCGCTGCTCGGTAATAACCATCGCCGTAATGGGCAGCAAACTCAGCGTGAGCAGAGCGCAAAAAACAACAAGATTATAAACTGTTAACCCCCCGGACATAACACGCAACGCCGCGCCAACCAAAAACAAAGCACTAAATAAAACAGTAGGCATATTTTCAAGATACAGCAGGCTATCACCGCACCATATCGCGCACGCAAAGCCAAAATGCATTACAAGCGAGCGCAGCGAAAATATCAGCCCCAGCAGCAAAATTACAAACACAACGCTTCTGAAATAGTGCGGTCTGGCGCGTATTAACGGCAAAAGAAACAAAGGCAAAAACAATAGTAAAAATGGCACAATATCGCGAAACATCGCCCCCACATTATGCCCCGCAATAACCCCGCCAATAATCGGGACTGTCAGTCCATAGATCATAAAAATCTGACCTGCACTTTTCCAAAAACGCTGTTTTTCTAACCGCGTAAAAAGGCTCTGCAACCGTCCAAAACCAATGCTGCAAAACAAAAGCGCCGCAATTATTGCCTCCACAGGCCCAAAATGATCCGGTGTAGGAGAGCTGAAGAGCGCGTAAAGCAAACATGCAGAGAAAAAACAAATCAGCCTGTAATCATAGGCATCAATGCGAAAAAACAAACCATCATGCGTCACGTCACGAACGCTCATACAATCCCCCATCACATGAATGTGAAATCAGCCTAGCACATAAATGAGCACGCACAATCTGCTATGCTAAATCATGAAGACAAGACATGTTGATGAATTAACGATTGGGATCATTGAATAAACGCTTTGGCTTTTTCAAAATCTGTTTATTTTCTATCGGACCAGAATTTCTCTTATTAGCCGAAGAAATTGACTGACTCTCAGACAACTCGCTCTCAGCGGAGGATCTCGCGCTTGATGTTGCCGTATAACGCTTGGAAACGCTTTCGCTCTCAGTTCCGTATACGGCACGCTCTTTTTTCAACCAGCGCTCTTCTTCCTTGCGCGCACGTGCTTCAAAATAAGCGGCAACTCTCTCCTGATGCTCAATCTCAGCCTTAGCAATTAACACAGCATCCTCTTTAAGCATCTTGGTCACGCTTTTCGCGCTTTCTAGCTGCCTCTTATAGCCGTTTTCTAGGGCAATATCGATATCAGTCTGCTTGTTTTCAAGCGCCTGAGGTGACAGTAAAGGCCATAATTTAGAAGGGTGCTGCTGAACTTTTTGAATATTCTGATACGCTTCTAGCTTTAAGCGAAGCCCCCCATCATTGGCAGTTTCAATACCTGGGTTAGACTGACGATTATAAATCGTTGTTGGCCCCTTCCCTATTTTGGAATCCTTGGGCGTATTGTAAAGAGTGCTTTTTTTCTTGGTATCTCTCGACTGGCTGTTCCAAATCTCCGCTGCATTAAGACCAAGAAGCGGACTGAGCATAGCAGCAACAAAAACAGCACCTGTTACAGAATACAAAAAAGAACGTCTCATTTTATGGTTCACCTCAAATTTTAATATCCAACACCAGTATAGCAAGCCTTCATGCCACTATGCAAAATAGAATATCATTTTCTGGGCATAAACAGCAAAATTAAACGATTTTTAAGCTTTTCAATAGATTATGGTAAAGTGATTTAAATGAGTCATTGACCGTAAAATACTGGAGCACTCAATGCAGGTGAACATAAAGCAATTTCTGGATCACATTGAAGTTCAGGATTCATTATATCCGGGGAAGCGGATTGTAAAGCCCTGCAAACAAATTGGCGAATACAAAAATCATTGTGTTGTGATCGACTGGCGCAATCCTGAAATGATAAAAATTGATGTCCGGCCTGGGCTAAGTGGCAAAATTCTGGCCCCCGAAGTTACGAAACAATACCCCGTATGCTTTCAGATGCCAAGCTACGTTAACATTAAAGTAATCAACGAAAACAACAAGAAAGACGAAGATGAAGATGACGAAAAAGGCTCCAAGGGCAAAAGTGGAAGTGGCGGCGGCCAAAAACCGACACGCAAGAAAAAAACCCTACTCGATACCATGCCAATTAGCAAAAAATTTGACCAAAGCGTCGCGGGCAAAACCCCCATATTTGGCGAAATTATTGAAATGATGATCATGGGTAAAGAAATCGCACAAGAAGCCTTTACCCGCACATTCACAGAACTCAGCAAACAGATCCAACATGCTAAAATCACAATGACAGAAGTCCTCGCAACCGCTGTTGATGTCCTAAAACGCGTTGAACCGCCAAGCTTTATTAAGCCTAAAGGGGATGAAACAATGCGCTATAAATATGACCGGGAAAAGAACGCAGATATAGGCTTTAAAATGAGCCTGATATAACACATTAAACGAAATCCATACTTCGAGGAAACCGCCAATCGCAAACAGCCTTTGGCGGTTTCTTTTTAACACTTGCCGCCGCACTCTCAACTCACTATGAATCATGCATGACTGCTGATGACGATGATAAAATAATTAAATTTCCTTCTCTTGCGGAACGTGAAGAAAAACAAAAACGAGAGGAAGAGGAGTTTCGCCGTCAATTCCGCGCGCAGCAAAAAGCACGAAAGACTCCCTTCATAAATTGGGACCGCATCCCGCCCTTCACGCGCATAACCTTAAGCGTATTTATCATAATCCACATAATCATGGCCTTTGCGATTGATAGCATCCAGCGCGTTGATCTAATTATGAAATACGGCTTTATTCCCGCAATTTATTCCGGCAATATGCCTTGGGATTGGCATGCGCTTATAGGCCCATTCACAACCTTATTGATACATGAAAACTGGATGCACCTGCTCTTTAATTGTATCATGATGATGGTCATGGGGATTTTATGTGAACGTCAATTTGGCGCCAAAGCAACCGCTATCGCTTTTTTAATCTGTGGTATGACGGGAAACCTGGCATATGTCCTTTTATTTCCAGCATCCACCGCGCCAGTTATTGGCGCATCAGGCGCCATCAGCGGGCTATTTGCAATCGCCTTTCTTAGTCTTATCGAACAAGGGATGCTCGGCCCTGAAACACAAAGGCGCGGGCCAATGCCCTTTATCCTGCTTTGGTGTACATTGATTATCGGACTGGGCTTCATCAGCGCCAATACCGCTTGGCAATCGCATCTGGGTGGTTTTTTAGGGGGAATCGCCCTCGTTCAACTCCAAAAGAAACGTCTGATCCGGCTCTTAAAATAACCACTTTGAATCAAGGGCCAATTAACGCTTTTTTTGCCCCCGGCGGTGCATGACCCAACAATGACGGTTCAAACATTCGTCCCTGTGGAAAATCCCAGACTATTGTGTTAAATAACCCTTGATCGGAAATTGGCACCCACTCCTCGTATATTCGCCCTGTTTCATTACAGATCCATACACGCTCACGCGGTGCATCAGCAGCCATCTCCAACCAGGCACGTGCCGCGCTATGATTATGTGTTGCCCGCTCCTCCAAGCGCGCCCACAATTTATATAAATTAACATTTGGGCGAATAGCTTCGGCCTGCTTGAGATATTTGCGTGCCTCTCCCCACAAACCTTCCTGCATCAATACACGCGCCAGAGACATCAGCCCCTCAACACTTCGCGGATTAAAGGAAAGCAGTTTTTCAAACCACCGCACGCGCCCCATCGGGTCATTGTCACTTGCCGGCCTGAACGCCTCTTCCCAGACAGAAACAAGATCCGGATGCGGTTTTTCTTTCCACGTCTTTTCAATCACAGATGCTGCAGCCTTATGCTTTTTACGCTCAATATACATACGCCCTAAACGCACTACAGCCGGTATAGAAGAGGGATCCATGCGATGCGCTTTCTGAAGTGAGCGGAACATGACCTCCTCATGACCCTCCAATTTCGCATCAGCCGCCTGCGCGAGCAGCATCGCAACGCGATCACTATTGGCTTTCTCGCTCGTAATTACGCCCTGTTTTTCGGCGCGATATAAAATATGACGTGCCTCATCCCATCGCCGCGCTTTAATTTCCAAATCATAAACCACAGCCAAAATCCATCCGGTTTTCGGATAATCTTTAAGAGCGCGGTTCCCAAATTCCAGCGCGCTGTTATAATCACCATGATCTATCGCCGCCTGCAGCATACCGCGCACACCCAGAAAGGAGCAATCCTTGTTTTCCATCAACGCCATAAAAGCACGCGATGCTTCAAGCCCTTCTCCACGCAGTCGTGCCGCTTGCGCCTCTAATAATTTGGCCAAAGCATGATTCTCACCCAGAAAAAACCCCGCACGCTTAGCCTGATACGAAGCCCCCTTCGAGTCACCGGCAGCAACTGCATTTAAGCCAATCGTAACCGCCTTAAGGCCTTTCTCCTTACCCGTCATCTCACGATAACGTGCCATAGTTTTTGGCCAATCCAGCACAGTTTTAATCAGGCTAAAGATCAAAATGCCCAAAACAACCAAAATAAACAGGGTAAAGAGGAACGCTCCAATATGAAACGTCAATTTATAATGCAACCAATCGATTGAAATCGTGCCAGGATTTTCCGCAACCCAAACAATAATCGCAACCACGATGATAATTTTAATAAGAGTAAAAAGCGTACGGATCATAATATGGGGCTGACCTTGTGTTTCAATCTATATTCACGACCCAGTTATTGGGCAATTTTTTGGCTATTCCTGCAACAACTCCGAGCCTCCTAGAAGCCCATCTCCAAAATTGAGGTCAATCGCCTTTTCAAGGGCGCGCTGTACGTCCCGTGCAGATAAAGAAGCTTCAACTTTTTTTATCCATGGCTTTAGCGGATCAAGCTCTTTTGCCCGCAGATTTTTTTGCAAATACGCAAGCGCATCTTCCCAACGATTATCTTCAATGAGCTTCTGAGCCTTTTGAACTTTAACCTGTGTTTCAGTGCCAGTGATAAGCTCGCCCTCTTTTTCAACTTTCAAAATGTCATTAAAGCGCGCAGAAAGCTTTTCAGAGAACGATACCTCCTCTCCACGCAGCGACGCTGCAACCACATCACCTGCAACGGTTTGAAATTCAGTCCGCAAACCACCGGCAGACAGAACACCTGATTTGGCATGCGGCGCAATTTTCTCAAGCGCGCTGTTAAGATCAGGATTTTCATCCCCAACCAAACCCATGAGCAATTGTAAATCTCCCTCAAACGCCTCCTCCGAACGATTAAGTGCTCCGCGAACTTCCGTCATAGCCAAAAGCAAAGCTGCCGCCTTTAATTCTTCCTTTGGCACAGCCCCAATTGTCTGTTGTAAAGCCTCATTTTGCGAGCGTGCATGATCTATAAGCACGTTGATTTGATCATCACTTTGCCCTTGCGCCTGCGCAAAAACCGGCAACAACGCATCAACAGATCGCTCAAGAACACTTCGCCCGGCATAGCTTTCCTGCAACCCTTCAAACCGCGGCATCAGCGAACCATAAAGACCGTTTTGACTAACAACCTCGGAAACATAGGTCTGCAATTGCTCAACACGCTCATCCAGATTAGTTTCATCACGCACATATTGCGACACCTCTGAGGCTCTATCTTTAAGACCCTCCGCCTGCAACTTTAGCTCTTCCAGCTGCTGCGACCAGTCTTGTGGCACCAGTCCTTTAAAATTCGATTGCTGCTGCTTAACCCCTGTCAAATCTGACTCAATTGCCAAAAGCTCTTGCTCAAGCTCGGAAATTCGCGAATCACGTTGCTCTATGGCTTCGTAATGCGGCCAGAGCATAACGGCAAGAAGCCCTAAAAACGCAACAAAAAAGCTCGCCGCAATCAAAACACTTTTCGTCACGGCTTTACGCTCAGACTCAATAACAAGTTCCGTATATTCTGGATGCACCGCTGACTTATAGGTCTCAGATGTGTTTTGGCGCCCAAACTCATCTCGGCGCGGCGCGCGCTGATCCTTGGGAAGAATCGTATCAGGCACATCAAGGTCATTATTCTGGTCCGGCTTAATTTTTGCGGGCGGCTCGGTGATTTTTATCTCCCGGGTAATCTCTACGCTCGCCTCTTCCTTCTGAATATTCTGCTCAACAACAGGCTCTTGTATAACAGATTCAAAAGCCTTTGCTTCAGGAACATAATCACTAATATCAATCGCATGTGCCTGCGCTGCCTCAATCAACATTTTCTTGCGCGTCGCGGGAATAACACCTCGTTTTTTCCAGCCCTGAATGGTCGTCACCGCAACATTTGTTTTCGCAGCCATCGGTCTTATACCACCGAATTTTTCGATAATCGCTTCTGCTTGGTCTATTGAGGCTTTATTCTCTTTACTCATCACGCATCCTTTTAAGCTCTGTATTATCCATACCACATCAAGATTATATAAAACAAATTAGCCGCGCTTCTGCTTCTCTAAAATCTCGACTATACAATCCATCATAGCCTGCATATCCGGGCGCTCGCAAACGCGTACAAATGTCTTTAAATCTGAGTGTACGTATTCTACCACACGCGCACTCAGACACAAGGCATGAATAGGGTTCTGAAAAACAATATCCCTGCATAAATCTGAAAATATTTGCGCACCGCGTCCTGAAAAAAAAGTTATCGCGCCAATATCACCATGATGCATTGCTTGCAGAAATCCCTCACTAAGCTTATCAACTGCGCGCGCATCATATGTTACAACTTCATCAACACGATGTCCGCGTCTCTCAAGAAAACTCTTCAAATCACAACGCACATCCTGACCACGCAGATACAAAAACCGTTGCGTTGAAATTTCCGTCTCAAGTCCCGCCTTTAAATCATCGACATCTTGCGCAACAAATTTTGGCTGCCCACCAAGTTTTTTTGCCGCCCCCTCACCTACACAATAAAATGGGAGTTCAATTTCAGAGATACCCTCAACTGCATTTGGACTAGTAACTATGAGTCGATCATAATTGGCTATATGGGTTTTTGCAGGTAGAAAATAATCAATCTCGGTCAACGGCTCCAATAAAAAACAACCTTGATAAGAATCACCATAGGCTTCACAAAACTTATTAATAAAATTCTGTCCCTGCACTCTTGCCCGTGTAATAACGATCTTTTTCTGCATATATTTATGGACAAAATTAGCCCAATACCTCAGCTGGAACGATTGATTTCAAAGACTTTCCCATGCCTTCACCAAAATGCCTTGCCTGCTCTTCATTCTCCACCTCAGCGCACTCTTCCTTTGACCAAATTTGTGACCCATCAAGGGCAACCACGCGAACACTTAACCGCATTTGTCCATCAATCAGCTGCGCCAGCACACCCACAGGTGTATGACACGACCCACCGAGTGCTCGTAAAACACCCCGTTCACACGTAACACAAAGCTGCGTTTCAAGACAATTAAATTGGTCAATAAAAGACAATTTTTTCTTATCCTGTCCACGCATCTCTATGCCTATAGCCCCTTGCCCAACAGCAGGCAACATTTCATCAAGCGCAACTACAGACGATATTTCATGTAGCAATCCAAGCCGCTCCAACCCTGCACACGCCAGCAACGTAGCATCCACCTGACCGGCTCTCACCTTGGCTATACGGGTCTCGACATTGCCACGCAATGGAACAATCTTAAGGTCTGGGCGTTGATGAAGCAAAAATGCAGCCCTACGCACACTGACCGTGCCGACCACAGAGCCCGTTGGTAAATCTTTATATTTTTGAGTATTATTGGACAAAAATGCATCACGGAAATCGCCACGCGGCAGCATAAACGGGATGCAAAGCCCCTCCGGCAAATCAACCTCGATATCCTTCATAGAATGAACGGCAATATCAATATCACCCCGCAGCAAAGCGTCTTCGATTTCTTTGGCAAAACACGCCTTGCCCCCGCATGACGGATCAAGAGGTGCCTCTCCCTGCTCGGGCCGCCAATCGCCGGAAGTCCTTATAATCTTTATGGACACATCAATATTTTGACCAATACTGTCTATTTTTGACTTCACGGTTTCCGCTTGCCATAGCGCAAGAGGAGATCCACGCGTTCCAATCACAATTTTATCCGGATATCTCTCTTCAGATTTGACAGGCATACACTCTGGCTTTATCTCTTACGTTATGAACATTCTGGGCATTGAAACAAGCTGCGATGAAACAGCCGCTGCAATCGTTACCGATACTAGAGAAATACGCTCTAATATTGTACTGAGTCAATTGGAAACACACGCTGCCTTTGGCGGTGTTGTGCCCGAAATTGCCGCGCGTGCCCACCTGGAACAATTAAATACAATCATTCAGGCCGCCCTAAGCGATGCACAAATGGCCTTCGATGATTTAGACGGCGTAGCAGCAACCTGCGGCCCCGGTCTAATCGGCGGGGTTATGGTCGGCATGATGGCCGCAAAATCCATCGCCGCCGCAAAAAACATTCCCTTCATTGCCGTAAACCATCTGGAAGGCCATATCTTAACCGCGCGCCTTACCGATAACATCCCCTTCCCCTATCTTGTCCTGCTCGTCTCTGGGGGACATACACAAATTCTGGTGGCACAAGCCCTGGGCAAATACGAAAAATGGGGCGCAACACTAGATGATGCGTGCGGTGAGTGTTTTGACAAAAGCGCAAAACTGATGGGGCTTCCCCACCCCGGCGGACCGAACCTCGAGACAATGGCTGCACAATGCTCAGATCCCGCCGCGGCAATTAAACGCTTTCCCTTGCCTAGCCCGCTGAAGGAGCGAAAGGATTGCAACTTTTCCTTCTCCGGTCTTAAAACTGCTGTGCGTATACATATCGACAAACTCCCCCCTGGAGATCTAGACAGAAACGATATCGCTGATTTGGCCTTTGCCATGCAGAATAAATCAGCCGAAATTTTAGCTGATAGATGCAAAAACGCAATCCGGCGCTTCTTAGAGGAATATAAAACGCCAAGCCCTACACTGGTTGTTTGCGGCGGCGTCTCGGCCAATAAAACTATTCGCAGTAAACTGGAATCTCTTACGCAAGAAAACGGCATGCACCTCAACGCCCCACCGCTCTTCTTATCGGGTGATAACGCCGCGATGATCGCGTGGGCAGGCCTCGAGCGTCTGAGCGACGGCCAGAGCGATCCCATGGATTTTAAAGCACGTCCCCGCTGGCCACTTGACGAAACCCATCCCCCACGCCATGGTAAGGCATGAAAAACACAATCAGCATCATCGGCGCTGGCGCATGGGGCACCGCCCTGGCGCAGATAATCGCAAGCAATAATCAGCAAGTCTGCTTATGGGCGCGCAATGATGCCCTCGCCCGTGAAATAAACACCCTGCACGAGAATAAATCTTACCTGCCCGCAATCCCCCTCAGCGATAAAATCACCGCCACCAGCAATCTTGAAACAGCTGCAAAAAGTGAAATATTACTCATGGTCACCCCGGCACAGGCTCTGCGCGCAACACTAAAAAATCTCATCCCTTTCATAAAGGAAAATCACAAACTTGTTTTGTGCGCCAAGGGGCTGGAAACCGGAACCACGCACATGCAAAGCCAGATCGTACAGGAAATTTTACCCAAAACCACCCTCGCCATTCTCAGCGGCCCAAACTTCGCCCGCGATATCGCTTCGGGAAAACCAGCTGCCACGACTCTGGCCTGCGAAGACTTAAAAACTGGCGAGCATCTGCAAAACGCACTGGCAACACCAATGTTCAGGCCATATTTAACACATGACATCATCGGCGTTCAGCTTGCAGGAGCATTAAAAAACGTCATCGCTATTGGCTGCGGCATCTTAAACGGCCTGGATATGGGCGAAAGCGCCCGCGCCAGTCTGGTCACCAGAGGCCTTGCCGAAATCGCCCGTCTTGGCGAAAAAATGGGCGCACAAAAAGAAACCTTCATGGGCCTGAGCGGTATCGGCGATATGATGCTCACCTGCTCCTCAGAGCAATCAAGAAATTTTTCCCTCGGTCTCGCCCTTGGAAAAGGAAAAACTCTAAACGACATCATGAGCACACGCAAAAACGTTACTGAAGGCGTCCATACGGCAAATTCAGCCAATAAATTAGCCAATGATTACGCCATCGATTTACCCATCTGCCAAACGATTCACCGCTGCGTGAATGAGGCACTACCCGTAAACGCAGCGCTGCATGAATTGTTAAATCGCCCTCTCGGACAAGAATAAGGAGAATGATCGATGAGCCAAATTTACAAACCATCCGAAGACATCCTGCGCCGCGCCCGCACATCCCAAAAAGACTACGAGGCAAAATACAAACTCTCGATTGAAAACCCGAAGGGCTTCTGGCAAGAACAGGCCGAGCGTCTGCACTGGTTCAAAAAACCAACCATCATTAAAAACACAAGCTTCAAAACGCCCGTCTCGATTAAATGGTATGAAGATGGTGTGCTGAATGCGTGTTACAATTGCATTGACAGACACCTTCCCGATAAGACCACATCGACCGCCTTTATTTTTGAGAGCAACAACCCGGAAGAATCAAAAAAAATCACCTTCGGAGAGCTCAAGGAAGAAGTCTGCAAACTCGCAAACGCTCTGAAAGAACGGGGCGTCAAAAAAGGCGACCGCGTCACCATATACATGCCCATGGTCCCCGAAGCCGCTTACGCAATGCTGGCTTGCGCCCGTATCGGCGCCGTTCATGCCGTTGTCTTTGGTGGATTTTCTCCCGAAAGCTTAAAAAACCGTATCCTCGATTGCAAATCAACTATTCTCATCACCGCAGATGAGGCGCATAGAGGTGCAAAAACGGTTCCCTTGAAGCAAAGCGCCGACGAAGCCTTAAAATCATGCCCAAATGTAAAAACTGTCATCGTCCTAAAACATACTGGTACAGGCACAGCCATGAAAGAAGGACGCGATATTTGGTGGCATGACATCACAAAGCAACAAGACGCAGAATGCCCCTGTGAACCGATGAACGCCGAAGACCCGCTTTTCATTCTCTACACCTCTGGCTCAACCGGCGCACCCAAGGGGATTGTTCACACCACTGGCGGCTATATGGTCTACGCTAGCCTGACCCACAAAACCGTCTTTGACTACAATGCCGGCGAAGTCTATTGGTGCACCGCCGATATCGGCTGGATCACCGGACACTCTTACGTCGTCTATGGCCCGCTCGCCAACGGCGCCATCTCACTCATCTTCGAAGGCATACCAAACTATCCGGACGCCTCCCGCTTCTGGCAGATCGTTGACAAACACCGGGTCAATATTTTTTATACTGCCCCCACAGCCATCCGCGCCCTCCTCGCAGAAGGTGACGCCATGGTCAAAAAAACCAGCCGCAAATCTTTGCGCGTCCTTGGCACAGTCGGCGAGCCTATAAATAAAGAAGCCTGGGAATGGTATTATAAAGTCGTTGGCGACAGCCGCTGCCCTATCATAGACACATGGTGGCAAACAGAAACCGGCGGACATCTGCTCACCCCGCTCGTCAGCTTTCCCTTAAAACTCGGATGCGCCATGCGCCCCTTCTATGGCATACAGCCCGTCCTGATTGACAAGGATAAAAAGCCAGTAACTGGTGAGGGTGAGGGAAGCCTTTGCTTCAAAGACTCATGGCCCGGGCAGATGCGCGGCGTTTATAACGACACTGAGCGCTTTGAGAAAACCTATTTCAAGGATTTCCCCGGATATTACTTTAGCGGCGATGGTGCGCGCCGCGATAAAGACGGCGATTACTGGATCACAGGCCGCGTTGATGATGTTCTGAACGTCTCCGGCCACCGCTTGGGTACCGCAGAAATCGAGAGCGCCATAAACGAGCATGAGCACATCGCAGAAAGCGCCGTCGTCGGAATTCCTCACACCATCAAGGGCGAAGCAATCTTCGCCTTCGTCACTCCCATGGGCAGCGCACCAAGCGATGAATCTGCTCTAACACAGGAAATCATTCAGACTGTACGCAAAATCATCGGCCCGATCGCAACCCCGGATCATGTGCTACTCTGCCCCGCTCTGCCCAAAACACGCTCAGGCAAAATCATGCGCCGTATTTTGCGCAAAATTGCCGCAGGCGAATTTGACAATCTCGGCGATACATCAACACTCGCAGACCCCGCCGTTGTTACAGATTTAATTGAACGAAGAAAGAAAAGTCCATCATGACCACAACACCAAAAATCGCCGCCACAAACCCGGCAAAAATTGAGCTGGAAGAAGGAAAAACATATTATTATTGCACGTGCGGCCTGTCGGCCGGACAACCCTTTTGCGATGGATCACACAAGGTCCTTTAAACAAGACCAACGGCAGCCTTATATAGATCCAGAAGCTGATCAGCCTCGCGGCGTTTTTCAACATCCATCTTGCGCAAAGAGATGACTTTTCGCATTGTCTTGACATCAAAACCAACGCCTTTGGCCTCGGCATAAACCTCTTTAATATCCTCCATCAGCGCCGCCTTTTCTTCCTCAAGACGCTCGATGCGCTCAAGAAAAGCAGCAAGTCGCTTACCCGCAACGCCCCCAACATCCTGAGGTTCAACGATATCATCGTCCGCAGATACAGGAAAGTTGGCAACATTTTCAGACATAGACATTAGCTCCTAGTGGGTTAAATGATTCGCACCGCAAAGTGTATACAAACACGGCAAAAAGAAAACCTTTTATCGTGAACGCAAAGACCATGTTTCGATCAAAACACCATGCTCATTGGGCGCCTCTAAAACGCGCCCCACCTGAAATCTAATCGTAAAATCCTTAGTTACAGAACTCTGTTCATCCAACTTCCGGTAATCACTGATGCCTGTCTGTAAATAGGTAACCATGACATTCGCCTCATAGAGCCATAAATACCGGCCATCCACTGAGCCCTCATTAATTACAACCGGCGTATTTTTTACAAATCCGGTAATATCGTATCGCCCAGTCTTAAGCGTAGTGATGAAATTTTTTTCCTGTAGGAATCTGAGATATTCATCTACGCCGCTTTTACTCAAATTCACGATTTTTTGCCCATATTGCTGATTATAACTGTTGGTATTATATGACAGTAAAGCAGGCAGAGTATCCTCAACCCATTTAGTTATGATCTCGTTAGGGCGATGGCGCAAATAAAGGGGGGTCATTTTTTGCGCATTACCTTGCGCATCCAAATCTTCAATTACCGCATCAGAATCCGCAAACGGGGCGCGCAATGTCTCCGCTGGATTCTCTCCACTGCGCGGAGGGACAGGAAATAAAAAGTCAAACCACCCTGCCTGTACAGACGTACTCGAATAAAAAACCATCAACATAAAGAAAAAAATAATTGCCCTGATGCGCACGTAAAACTCCCTATAATTTCTCTAGGCATTAATTGTCTATATTTTACGCATAATTGTCTAGCAATAGCATTTAAATTTATCTTTTGACTTACTCTGCCCCCAAGATTACTGTGCGATAAAATGAAAAATGATGAAAATAGCCTCGAAAAAAACACGCTTGGCGGGCGCATGGCACGCTACGGGCGCGTATCCGGCACAATGGCAAATCTGGCTGTAAAACTTGCAGGAGAGCGTTATTTTGGTCTTAAAATTGACCGCCCGGAGCACGCCGCACAGCTCATGCACGCAATAGGCAATCTAAAAGGCCCCATGATGAAGGTTGGGCAAATTCTCTCTACAATTCCCGAAGCGCTTCCCAAAGAATACGCCGCAGAATTTCAAAATCTGCAATCCAACGCACCCCCTATGGGCTGGTCTTTTGTACGCAGACGCATGAAAACTGAGCTTGGCCCTGACTGGGAGAGCAAGTTCAAATCCTTCGAACAAGACTCATCTGCGGCAGCAAGCCTAGGCCAGGTCCATAAAGCAATATCACATGATGGGCGCATATTGGCCTGTAAACTGCAATATCCTGACATGCAATCTGCGATTGACGCAGACCTCAAACAGCTGAAAATCATTTTCTCACTTTACGAGCGCTATGATAAAACAATAAAAACTGAAAAAATTCATAGCGAACTTTCAGAACGCCTCCGCGAAGAGCTGGATTACAAACGCGAGTCAAAACACACAAATCTCTACCGCTATATTTTGCGCGATGAAAAAAACGTCCACGTACCGGAGGTCATAGATACCCTCTCGACAAATCGTTTACTCACAACCGCATGGCTAGACGGCGCACGCGTCATGGACTTCACGGAAAAAGACACCGAAACACGCAATCAAATTGCGATGAATATGTTCCGCGCCTGGTATGTCCCATTATATAATTACGGCATCATCCACGGCGATCCACATTTAGGCAATTACACAATCCGTGATGATCTATCCATTAATCTGCTCGACTTTGGCTGTGTTCGGGTCTTTCCCGTCGAATTTGTTGGCGGCGTCATTGACCTCTATCACGCCCTCCAGCGCAATGATATAGACCTTGCTGTTCATGCCTATGAAACATGGGGGTTCAAAGGCTTAAACAAAGAACAAGTCGAAACACTTAATATATGGGCTAATTTCCTATACGGGCCTATATTAGAAGACAAAGTTAGGCCCATCGGCGAAATATCAAACGGCGTTTATGGCCGAGAAACCGCAGAAAAAGTGCATAAACAGCTGCGCGAGCTTGGCAGCATAGAGATCCCGCGTGAATTTGTTTTCATGGACCGCGCCGCTCTGGGTCTTGGCTCTGTATTCCTGCATTTAAAGGCAGAAATCAATTGGTATCAAGTATTTAACGAGCTCATAGAAGGTCTCGACATCGAAAAATTGAGAAAAACACAAGCCGATTCTCTAAAAAAATTTGACATCACAACAATTTAATCCACATATCCCCAAGAAATCATCGTTTTTCAGAAAATTCCTAATAATTTGTAAAGAAAATACAAGCATACTAAAAGCGTGTGATTTTTTTTTGAATTGTGTGTCAAAAGGGATAAAAAATGGCTTTTCTTGAGTTAAAAAATAAGGCAAAACGCCCCTTTTCACTCATATCCAACCAGTCCGGAAATATATTCTTCACCCTATTTGGCGCGGTTGCGATCGTAGGTCTTTTAGGAACAGCAATCGTTTCAACAATGCGCGGCCCGTTGAGCACAATGGTTCAAGTTCAGGCGCGCACTCAGGCCGAAAGCGAAATGGCAATTGCCTCCCGTCTTGCCTTAATGGAAGCAACAGAGCTTGCAAACAACGGTGACTGTGATGGCGACGGTTTTGTCGAACCTCTTGAATATAAAGACGCAGGCGGCGCTGGCCCAACAGGCGGGGGGTTTCTTCCAGACGCCGTGGCCTCTGCAAAAATCGACCCTTGGGGTACAAATTACGGTTATTGTACATGGGATGCAGGCCTGACGACTGGTGCCATAGCTTGTGATACAGACTCCAGCACAACAAACGAACGCTTGGACGGAAACGGCAGCGGCACTGACGAGACTTATACGGTTATCGCAGTAATTTCCGCCGGTGCAGACCAGGTTTTTGACACTGCATGCACAGGCGGCGCGACTCCCTCAGTATCAAAGGGAGGTGACGATATAGTTGTTCAATACACTTATGCAACAGCAAACGCAGCCTCAGATGGCCTCTGGAACGTAAAAAGCGGCGATTCAACCGTCGCACAAATTAACAAAAACCTAGAAGTCACTGGCGGAGCGTCGTTCACAGGCGGCCTTGACCTGACAGCAAGCTCAGCAGCCCTGACACTTGGCGCTGCGTCCCTGCTCTTCCCCGATGAAGGCACACTCTCTTCTTGTAACGCCGCGAACGATGGACTAATCCGTATCAATAAATCAACAGACCCCGACACAATGGAAATGTGTGACGATCCCACTGGCTGGGTACCCGTCGGCAGCTCAATCTGGCAACTTGGCGCGGGTAATGATGTATATTATAATACAGGAAGCTATGAAGTCGGAATTGGGACATCAACACCATCCGAGGCACTCGACGTTGTAGGAAACATTCGTGCAACAGGCTCACTCACAGGCGCAACGCTATCCACATCGGGCAATGGTGCAATAGGCGGAACATTAGGGGTTACAGGCACATCTAATCTTGGTGTCCTCAACGCGAGCGGCGCAGTAGATTTTAGCAGCACACTAAATGCTGACGGCGCAGCAACGCTTGGTTCAACTCTGGGTGTAACAGGCGCAACAACTCTATCCTCCACTCTAGACGCGCAAGGTGACATTAGCGACTCCGCTGGCGATCTGACTATAGATGACAACCTTGTTGTCACAGGAACAACAGATGCTCAAGGCAATATCAGCAACTCTACAGACGACCTTACACTTGATGACGATACAGTTGTGACCGGATCAACCGACCTCAGGGGCGCCGTCATTAACTCTACGGGAGCAATCGACCTTGATGATAATGTGGATGTCTCCGGCACATTAGATGTTACAGGTGTAGGAACAGCATTGACAGTAACAAACAATGCAGATATTGGCGGAACATTAGAAGCCGCTGATTACACCTATAATGGCAATGACTTCACACCCTCCGCCTGCGGAAGTGGCTCCTTCAACCGTTGGGACGGCGACAGTTGGGAATGTGAGACGGACACTGCAGGCGGCGGCGGTGGTACTGTAACATCATCAGATATAGAAAAAGTTTTAAACAACGGAAGCGATGCAAATGGCGAAGGCCTGGAAGACCTTGGCGTGACTGTAATTGGTGCAAACGCCGCAACGGGAGACCTATCTCTTGATGTAGAAGGGAAAATTGGCGCAACACAATATTGCTTAAATGACAATACCCAGTGTTTTACTACAGATCAGATGAATCAGAGCATCTCAGAAGTTCTTGGTGTTGGCAATAATGCAGGCGGCTCTTTGGATCTTCTTAATCTCGGCGGCCTGGCACTTGGCTCAGCAACAATAAGTAATAGCATAAACCTTGATCTCATGCTTGATGTAACAGGTGATGTCGGCGCGATTGAATATTGTGACGCCGCTGGAGCGAATTGCTTTACCGCAGCCAGCGTAGCAACACTTGTAGGCGGCGCAGTTACAGAAATTGACGATCTGTCTGATGCCTATCACGATATCTCCACCGACTTTGATGGTGATCTCACCAACAATGATGACAATCTTTTCATTGGCCACGAAGCAGCCTCTTTGGTTGCCACTGTCGACCCGAACAAGGGCGCGCGCAACACCGCCATCGGCGCAACTGCGCTCGATGCACTCACTGTGGGAGATGATAATATCGCAATCGGCTTCAATGCAGGCGGAAGCATCACAAACGTAGAGGCCTCCATCGCAATTGGAAGTAACGCTTTAGGGAATGGAAACTCTGGCTCCTCTGTCGCAATAGGGAGGTCAGCATTAAGAAATGCATCTGGCAATAACAATATAGCAATAGGTACATCCGCGGGAAACCAAATCACAAATGGCATAAGCAACGTCGCAATTGGAAATAACGCTATGCAACAAACCAGAAGCAGCTCCAACTCAAATGTTGTTATCGGATCCAATGCATTAAGTGGCGTAAATGACAGCACAACCATAGTTGCGCGCACCGTTGCGCTCGGCTTTGCAGCTGGCCAAAATATAACAACCGGTAGCAATAATATTTTCTTGGGCTACCAGGCTGGAGATCTTAACTCATCGGGATCTGATAATATCATTATTGGTTATAATGTTGACCCCTCCCTAGCCACGGCCTCTCAGGAACTCAACATAGGAAACATCTTGTTTGGTAAACTTGATGACCAATCAACAACCCCGGCTGTTGAGGGTGGCCAAATCGGCATAGGGGTAACGGATGCTTCTGCGATTAATGCCAAAGCTGCCCTTGAAGTTAACGGCACAAATTTAGGCTTCTTACCGCCCCGCAACACTGACCCGAACACCAATATCGGCACAGCAAGCACTCCCGCAGGCCTCATCGCTTATGACAGCACAGATAACCAGCTTCAGTATTATAACGGCACCGCTTGGATATCTCTGGCTGGCCTGGGCAGCGGCTCCTTTCTTGACCGGATTGAGGATACCGGTGATGGCAATACAAGTATTGACGTTGATGTTGGCGATGCAGATGCAAATGATACGATCGTCTTCACGAATGCGGGAACACAAAGCATGATGATTGATGCCAACAGCCAAGTCGGTATCGGCACAGTTGCTGATCCATTAACGGCGTTGCATATTAGTGACACAAGTTATACTTTCACCGGTGGCGGCTTGTCTTTTGGGGACGGTGATAGCGGCTTTTTTGAGCGCGCTGACGACGAATTGGTAGGGTATATAAATGGTAATAATAGACATATTTTTGCATCAAGTTATTATCAGATCGCACAAAACACTGTACCCAGAATGCAGGCGGTCGCAGCAGGGAGTCCAACTTACATGGCCGATAAGGATTTTTTGGGCACCGGTATGGGTAAAACAACGGGCAGCGCGGGTAATGATGTGACATTGTTTACTAACAGTGGGCATCGCCTTACAATTGATTCCGTTGGACGAACAATCATTAGTGATAATAACTCCTACGATCCAAATGACTCCGCCATACTTGATCTAACATCCATAACAAAGGGTTTCCTCGCTCCAAGGATGTCGACTGCAGATAGAGCCGCGATTGCGACTCCCGCGAATGGATTGACGGTGTTTGATACGGATGAAGATGCGTATTATTACTATGATCTTGATGATACGGTCTGGCGCGCCTTACTGGGAAGTGGTGGTGGTGGGTCTGCCGATGCTGCCTATGAATTGGCCGATAGACCCGAGGCGCCTGAAACCACTCCTGACACAACCATAGAGGTTGACACGGCAGGGGACGGCTCTGCTAATACGATTGTGTTTACAAATGATGGGACTACAAGCCTTGTCCTCACTGCAGATGGTGATCTTGTAATGGGGGATACAGTTATTGGTGAAGGGTCGAAAATGTTTTATGACTCGTCTAAGAGAGCACTTCGCATTGGGCAAACTCAGGTCAGTTCGCCGAGTAATTATTGGAATGATCCTAATGTCGGGTCCGACTCTCTAGCAGTTGGGACGGATATGAGAGTTAGTGGATCAAATAGCGTTGGATTTGGAAGTAATTCTATTGTTGAGGGGAATTCAAGCTTTGCAGTTGGAGATTACTCACATGCTTTAGGTCTCAATACAGCAGCATTAGGTACAAATGCAAGGGCTTTAGGATCATTCTCACAAGCCTTCGGCACCAATGGTGCAGAGGCATATGGATATCAATCAATGGCATTTGGACAAAATATTCAGGTTGGTTCGGATACGCCACAAACTGATTCATCAAATACTACCGTTGGGAATTTTTCCATAGGATTTGGTTTAGGTCCATTGTCTGGTTTTCCGTTCGTTTATCCCAGAATCACCGGTGATAATACATTTGGCGTTTTCACCTCAGCTTCAGATGGTTATGATCTTTCTGATAGTAATACAATTGGCTTTATAACAAGTAAGATTTTAATTGATAGTGAGCCATCAACCGCCGCTTCAAAAGGTTGCATACGCTACAACGATGGTACCGACAAGTTAGAATTCTCAAATGACTGTATAGCGTACTCGGAAATTCTGGGTTCAGCGTCTGTCCCGCTTCAGGATAGAATTCAGGATACTGGCAATGATACTTTTATTGATGTCGATAGCGACGGCACAGGCGCGAATAACACGATTGTCTTAACCAACAATGGCAGCCAAAGTATGATCATCGATGCTGCAGGTCAAGTCGGGATCGGAACGATGGCGGATCCCACGACAAAGTTTCAGGTTGTGGGCGCCGATGATACGGATGAGGTTGTGAGCTTTCTGTCCGGAACGGATAATGGCGCAGATGGTGATACCTCAATGCGTGTGGGGATTGGAACGGCGACACCTCAGACATCCCTGCAGTTATCAGGGAATTTATTGTTAGGATCAGAGACCACCTGCGATGCGAACACGTATGGCGCATTGCGGCTTACAGGCGAAAGGCTGGAAATGTGCGTGACGGATTCTGATGGTGGCGGCACGGATGGATATATTACAATTGCAGGTTCTGGTGCAGGGGATGACGGCGACTGGCTGTTGGAAACTGGCGTTGATGTTTCAACGGGCTTAAATGTCGGAATTGGGACAACGATCCCTCAGCAAAAACTGGATGTTGCCGATTTATTGCTGGATGTGGGAACAGGAAACTGTGCGGCAGGCTACACCGAAGTCGATTATGACGGCAATGGCGGCGCAGCGAATATGGATTGTGTAAAACATACTCTCACCGTCGATCAAACCAATGGCCGCGTTGGAATAGGAATTGGAGCCCCGACAGCGGGATTGCATATCAATGCGACAAGCTCCGCAACAGCAACATTACTAATCGACGGCGATGCGGCTAATCAGGATGCCACCATTACGCTAAAAAGAGCGAACGGTACTGAATATCGTATTCACAATGACACTGGTCCAGGTGGATTACATATCCGTAATAACACCAATGGACGTTTAATGAGTTTCAGGGATAACAATAACATCGGTATTACCGAAGACAACCCCGACAGACGCTTTCATATCCGCTTTGATTCGCCAACGGAAACGGATGTTGCGTATCCTGTGCGAATAACTGCCGAAAATGATGGCACAGGGACGATTGCTGCGGGAATTGGTGCAGGGATGGAATTCGAAGTTGAAACTGTCGACGATAACAACGAAATCGGCGCAACCATTGAGGCCGTCACCACAGATGTTACGGCAGGCGCAGAAAATTTCGATCTTGTGTTCAAAACTATGGCCGGGGGCGCCGCGGCGGCTGAAGCGATGCGGATCACAGGCGACAACGCTACTCGTTTTACATTCAATGCTAACGATAGCATTACACTACTAAGTGGTGGTTTTACACATCCGCAAATAAGTTTTAATAGTCATGGAAAGCGTGCAAGTATTCTCGTTCCCGAAGGCACTGGAAGCTTAAGATTATTTACGGGTACAGGAAGTGTGCCTCAGCTATCTCTGGCGCCTGACAATGCTGGCGTGGGTATTGGAATTGAGTCTCCCGACGCATCGGCCCTCCTTCAGGTGAACTCCACCACCCGCGGCTTTTTGCCCCCGCGTATGACGACAACGCAGCGGACAACGGATATGGTGACGGCCTATACCGCCGCCGGAATTGCCGACGGCTTGATTGTCTATGATACCGATCTGGATGCGCTGTTTGTTTATGACCTTGATGATACCAGTTGGCGGGAATTGGCGGCATCGGGTGGTCCAACCGATGCGGACTGGGTGATCGATTCTGCCAATAACCGTGTTTACAACGCCGCCGATAATATCGGGATCGGCACCTCAATCCCGCAACAAAAACTCGACGTAGCCGACTTGCTGTTGGATGAGGGAACGGGAAACTGTGCCGCTGGATATATTGAAGTCGATTATGACGGTAATGGCGGCGCGGCGAATATGGATTGTGTGCGGCATAGTTTAACAGTCAGCGCCGCAAACGGACAAGTTGGAATAGGTACAGCAAACCCAGACAGCCCATATATGCTTCACATAGAGGATCAATCAACCGATGCAGGTTTACTGCCCTATGTTTTATTAGACGGTGATGCCGCTAATACAGACCCTATGTTTGTTATGAAGCGAAGTAACGGAGGCGTTATGGCCATGCATTATGACGCAGCACCGGCAGGATTACATTTTCGATCCGGAATTAGTGGTACAAGAATGGTGAGTATTGATGACAGCACAGGCAATCTTGGTGTCGGTGTAAGTGTACCAACACGGCGATTGCATTTGGTCAGAGATAATTCGGTCGCAAATGCTGTTGAATATCTTATGCGCATGACAAAGGAAACGAATGGAACGCCCGTTGCAGGTATTGGCGTGGGTATGGAATTCGAAGCAGAAACATCCGCAAGTAATAACGAAGTAGGCGCAATCATCGAGGCCGTCACCACAGACGTCACCGCCACTTCCGAAGATTTTGATCTTGTGTTTAAAACTATGACGGCGGGCGCCGCGGCGGCTGAAGCGATGCGTTTAACAAGTGCGGGTAATCTACAATTTCCTAATAATGGAACCGGTATTATATTACGCCCAGGTAGCGCGGGCAATCGTGTTAATATGATATCGGAAGGTAGTGCGCTGAAAATTCAAGTCGGTACTTCAGCAGGTGATGATTATAATTTTGGCGATACACAAGCAGCATTCTTTCAACCTCTTCGTATCGATAACGCGAGTGGCGGTGTCGACGCTTCGGCCCTCCTTCAGGTGAACTCAACCACACGAGGTTTCCTTGCCCCGAGGATGTCAACAACCGATCGAAATGCCATTGCTTCCCCTGCTGAGGGATTATTAGTATTTGATACAACGCTTGATAATTTCTATTTTTATGATGCAACAAGCACGAGCTGGCTTGCCGTTGGTGGGGATGCGACAGCGGCGGGTGCGGATACGCAAATCCAGTTTAATACAGGTAATGCACTGGATGCCAGTTCAGATCTCACCTTTAACGACACATCCGATGTTTTAAGCGTTAATGGTACGGTCAGCGCGGCCACTAAAGTCAATATCGGCTCCACCACAGGCGCCGCAGCCCCAAGCTATCCAACCCTCGCGGGCGACAATCTCGGCAACCACACCGCAACGCAAAATATCGTGCTGGGATCGAATTACATTAACGGTGACGGTGATAATGAAGGTGTATTGGTCAATTCAAACGGGCAATTAAGGATCGAGACAAGTAGTGCCGCCGGAGACTCTTTTGTAATCCAGGATACATCAAGGCCTGCAACAAGATTTGTTGTTCAACAGGACGGCGTTACAACAATTCGCGTCAATGACGGATCATCTGCATTGCAACAATTTTCGTTCACAACGCCGGGTGGAGACGGCGCCCTGGCATTCACAAGAAACGGAAATACTCTTCGCTTGAGAATGGACACAAACGAATTGTTCAATATCGGCTATGATGGCCAGGAAACAAGTGGTATCTATATCGACCGTGATCGCGGCGTCGGTGTCGGCGCGGCGGATGTTGACGTTTCCGCCCTGTTCCAGATCGATTCAACCTCTAAAGGCTTCCTGCCCCCGCGTCTGGCCGGCACGGGGTCTGTGACTGCACCGGCGGAAGGGCTCATGATATATGATGAATCCGATAACACGATGAAATTCAATTCCGGCACATCGGGTTCTCCTGTATGGACGGCGATGACCGCAAGCGGCAGCTACACCGACCGTATTCAGGACGGTGATAACGATACATGGGTGGATGTTGATGACAGCGGCAGCGACCTGATCCAGCTGAAGCCCGGAACTATCAGCGGCACAAATACAGGGCTCTGGGTTGGCGGTTCGGGTAATGATACTAATATCCGTATTGGTAATAACGCAACACCAGCCTATTCAGTATTGGAATTTGGTCAAGGTGGATATGGTGGCCAAATATATGGCGGTATTTCAGCCAGTAATACGGGTGCTAATGGTATGAGCATTTTTACAGGAGCAAATAGTAACCATCTTATGCGATTTGTTACAAACAGCACAGAACGTATCCGTATAAATTCCGCCGGTCAGGTTGGCATCGGTACAGTAGCCGCAACAGACTCATTGCTCGATATATCCGGCGCGGCGGCGGATGGCGATTATATTGTCGATATCCAGAACACAACCAGCAGCGGCGAATTCATGCAAATGATTGGTCATGATGGAAGCGATTCCATTAAATTTAATCAAACAACTGGTGGATCAGGATTTATCACAGTTCATAATGATCTTGGTACAGGAACAATAGCACTTGATGGGGAAGGAGATAGTAACCAAGGAAAAATAGGAATTGGTACCATTACGCCTAATGCACATTTACATGTTTTAGGGACAGCCTCTGATGCTGATTATCTAATTGATGTACGAAATAACACAGAGAATGGTGATTTCATGCAAATGATTGCCCATGACGGCAACAGTTCTATCGTATTTTCACAAGGTGCTGGTGGAAATGGTCTCTTAACGCTTCACGATGATGCGGGTACGGCCAATATCACGCTTGATGCCGAAGACGGAAATATATCCTATGCCGGTGTGATGACCGACACATCCGATATCCGGCTTAAAACAGATATAAAACCGCTTTTGACGGATGACATCATCACCAAGATTGCCGCGATTGATACCTATTCGTTCAAAATGAAATCCAACCCCAATGGCCCAACCGAATTCGGTGTGATGGCGCAGGAATTGGAAAAAATTTTCCCTGAACTTGTTATGACGGCTAATGATGAAATGGGCACGAAATCGGTCAACTATATCGGTTTGATCGCCCCGATGATCGAGGCCACAAAGGCCCTGAAGAGCGAGAATGACTCCCTCCGGAGCGAAATTGCAACTTTGAAGGCGCAGCAAAATGATATTGTTAAACAAGTTCTGGCATTGCAACTTCATACAGGATACGGCGTGTCAAAAGCAGGCATGACAATCGGCATGATCTTACTTATGATGCTATTTGGCGGAGCCATGATTTTTGTTATACGCCGCAATCAACAAAGCAATTAGGGGAGAATGGATAGACATGTTTCGTATGTTTCCACAACCTTCTCCAGACGTCATTACCCGCTTTATGCGGGTAATCCGGAATTATTTATGGATTGCACGGACAGGCCGTGCAATGACGTTTGTCCTTATTATAATGTTTTGCGCTTTCCCCGCCCACGCGGCGTGTACACTCCCCGCCGGTGATACGGGCGATATAATCTATAACGAGGATGAAAAGGTGTTTCAGGGATGCCTGTCCACGGGTTGGGTGGCGTTACAGTCACCGGGGTATAAGGCGCAGGCAGTGCGGTTTCGTAGCACCGATTATCTAACCACAACAAACGTGTCGAATCTTAGTCCTGAAGGCACACAAGTAACCCTGAGTTTTTGGGTGCAACGAATAGGGGGCATAGGAAATAATTTGGCCTATGTTTTCGATTTCGGGCATATTGGTAAGGCAACCTACTATGCCCCAAATAATTTTGGCATTATTTTTGAGGATCCTAGCTCCGCTGATGATATTGTGCGCTGTGCTCTGACCCCTGCTGTTACGGATAATGAGTGGTACCATTATCTTGTATCATTTGATTTAAGTGATGTGAATAAACGCCACTTTTATATTAACGATGCACCGGCCACGGCAAACTGCGTTTTTTACAACACGGCTGAAACAATGAAATTCAATCGTACGGAGATCTTAAGAGTAGGAATAAGAGGGAATATCACTTCAAGTGTTAATGGAAATGTTGCGGATTTTTGGTTTGACCCGAATACATATATGGATTTAACAATCGAAGCCAATCGCCGAAAATTTATTGATGCGCGCGGCTATCCGGTTCATTTGGGGGATAACGGGGAAAATGTAACAGGGGTTTCACCTGAAATATTTTTATCGGGCAAAAAATCCGATTGGCTTACGAATAAGGGATCGTTCCCTGTAACATTCACAGAAGTTGGCACCGTGCAGGATAGTGGCCTGGTGGAAAGGGCCGGAACTGGCGAGCTTCCTTGCAACACCATCGGCCAGGTCTGCGCCGATGGAACGGTTTATGCGGGGGAGAGCCCTGATGGAACAGTGCCGATGTATACGACTGAAAACGACGTTGGTCGGTTTACGTTCAATAATGGAAATACTGATGGGCTTTTGAATAGCCTGGTCAGCGGAAATAGCGGAGTAATAAACACAACTATCTTACATAATGCAGATGCTGACTCTAATGCGACAGGATTTCAAAACCATATGGCCGCGCAAGCTTGTGTAAATCTGGAGGCACATGGGCATTCGGATTGGTATTTACCCTCAGATCAGGAATTATTAGAACTGTGCAATAATAAAGCTTCAATTCCAAATCTTGATACAACTGGTGGATATGGGTTTTCAACATATTTTTCATCAAATGATGGTGATGGAAATAATGCAAATATTCGGTTTTTTTCATCATGCGGCTCGGGATTTGTAGGTACAAAGTCCCAATTACACAGCGTCCGTTGCGTCCGCAAATCTGCAAAGCCGACCTCCTGCTTCTCCCCGCCGGGGATAGAGGGGGATATCGTCTATAATAGCGACGAAGGCGTGTTCCAGGGCTGCGTCGGCTCTCATTGGGAAGCCCTCCACGAACCCGCCTATGTGCCGAATGCGGTTAATATAAATGCCAATACTGGGAGTGAAAGTTATATATCTTTGGCGACATCACTTAATAATATTGATGACTCTCAGAAATTAACATTAAGTTTCTGGGCAAAATATCCTGATGCGGCTACGGGACATCTCATAAGTCTCTCAGACGGATTTAATCAAAGGCTACAAATTTTTTATAACTCAAACAATACCTACACAGTTGGAACGTATGATTCAGCAGGTACTTTTGTGGCAGGCTGGAACACAAATTCATGCGAAGCATCATTGGATGGTGTATGGAGGCATATAATTTTCAGTTTTGATACCACCGGAAAAACAGCATATAGTTATTGTAATGATCAACTCATGGGAAGTTATACCACTTCAAGTAATCTCTTCGTTGATTTTGCTGGGGGCAGTAAATCATTTTTTTTAGGTCGCAGGCCTGGCGGCAGTCCGAATGCTGCGGAGTCTCAAATTGCCGATTTTTGGATGGAAACAGATTATTACCTCGATCTTTCCGTCGAAGCCAACCGCCGCAAGTTTATCGACGCCAATGGTTATCCGGTTTATCTGGGTGAAAATGGGGAACGTGTGACAGGGCAAGCTCCTGATATTTTCCTCTCCGGTGATACCGCCAACTGGCACACCAATAAAGGTACAGGCGGCGGCTTCACAGAAAACGGCGCATTGACTGATGGCAACCCCGTCACCAAGGCCGGCACTGCCATTCCTACATCTGGCCTCATCGGGCATTGGACATTTGATACTTTATCAAGTCCGTTATCCGGAACAACGGTTCCCGATAGCTCTGGTAACGGCAATAATGGAACTCTTGGATCACAAATGTTTGAAAGCCCCGGAGTCATTGGACAGAGTCTTTCATGTTTCAATATTGATAATTGTATTATTTCTATCCCGAATTTTATTAACAGCGTGACCGATGATTTTACCTTTACTGGATGGATCAACCCTAATTTTTCCGCAACATTTATGCGGATTTTCAGAAGTGGTGT
This sequence comes from uncultured Micavibrio sp., assembly GCA_964351365.1. Classification (GTDB taxonomy): domain Bacteria; phylum Pseudomonadota; class Alphaproteobacteria; order Micavibrionales; family Micavibrionaceae; genus UBA1672. The sequence continues at coordinate 41,626 of CAYGNP010000010.1, read as the reverse complement.
CTCTGATTTTACTGTTAATTCGAATGGTACATTTAATTTTGGCGGAAGCTCTAATGTCATTCCAAATATAGAGGGTAACTGGCATATGTTTGCATTGATGTTTGATGCATCCACCAATACGGCGCAAATATATGTAAACGGCTCTCTGGAAGGGACAATGGGCCCTATAGCGAATGATGACGGTGATGTATTTGATAATTTTGGATGGTCGAATGGGGGTATGCGCGGTCGATTTGATGATTTCCGTCTCTATAGCCGCCTGTTAAGCGCTGCCGAAATCACCGCCCTTTATGAACAGGGCGCGCCATGCACATCGCCAACCGCGTTTAACGGCGATATTATTTTCAACACCGCCGAAGACACCTTCCAGGGCTGTGCGCGTACAGGATGGAAAGCCATGGGAGGGGTCGGGCCGTGATTGTAAATACGCGCTTTTTTGCTGTCTTTTTTGTAATTATCATTTCTTCGATATCGGCTCATGCCGCATGCAGCAATAACGAAGACGGCGTCGCTGGTGTTGCAGGGGAAATCGAATATTTCACTGCCGATGATGCCTTGCGCTATTGCGACGGCACCAACTGGGTGGATATGGTGAATGCATTCTTCACCGGCCCCGCCAGTTCAAGCTCAAATGATTGCGGCTATGGTGCTTGTGGTGGTGATCCGGATGAACGGGTTGCTTTTATTAGCAGTACAACGACAAACGGCTCATTAGGCGGAGTGCAGGGTGCAAACACATATTGTCAGACCCGCGCGGAAACAGCGGGGCTCTCTGGCAGATATATTGCCTGGATCGCAAACAGTAATCCATACAGCGCCCCCGCTTTTGTGTTTGAGCGAGCGAGTATGCCATATGTGCGCGTTGATGGAGTTCAAATTGCGGATGATTGGACCGATCTTGTTAGTGGAACAATCAATTCAAGGTTAAACGTTACAGAGGTTCAGGGGGCTGGTCCAAGTGGAGTTTTTACAAATGTTACAGAATTTGGATTGCAAAATTCTTCAACAAGTCATTGCGTTGATTTTACGTCCTCCGGCGGTGTAACAGTAAAAGGTGGGGCTTCCAGTTCAACGGATGCGGGTTGGACAAATCAGCCAACCTTGGCTTGCAATACTAATCGCGCTTTATATTGCTTCGAACAACTTGGCCCCAAACATGTCTGGACGTTTGACGAAGGAACGGGAACGACAGCCGCAGACAGTAAAGAAGCACAAGACCTTACAACTTTTGAAGGGACGATAGGATGGGAAGCAGGGCCACGCGGTTCGGCCGTAACATTTGATGACGGGTCACAACTCAGGGGGCCGAATAATGCCGGAACGCCTATTAATGATACCTTTTCATTTTCCGGGTGGATGAAAGTTTCAAGTTCTGAAACGGGATCCGGTCATTTTTTTGGTAAGAATGGAGGGGCAAACTCAACAAACGATTTCAGGATCGTATTAACGTCCGGCGAAGTACATATTATTCTTAATGATGGTAGTGGCGATGCCACTTATGACACCAATTTTACACCTACAGATAACATCTGGTATCATTACGGCGTAACGAGAAACTCTGCAGGATTATTGAGTTTTTATGTGAACGGCACATTGGAAACGTCGTTTTCGGGTACGATTGCCCCTCAAAAAATAATTGATGAGTTTCGTATAGGAAAATCACTATCCAGCAATGGTCTCTATGGATCGATAGATGATATTAGAATTTATAATTATGACCTGACCGCCGAAGAAATCAACGATCTCTATGAAGGCCCTATTGCTCATTTCAAACTGGATGAAACTAGCGGAACAGTTGCAAGAGACAGCTCTGTTTATATAAATAACGCCTCCATGATTGGCGGGCTCAGTGGTTCGAATAGTATAGACGGTCCTATTGATACAGCACTCAATTTTGATGGCACGGATGATTACATCTCTTTGGGGACAGACGGACACCTCAAGCCGCCTTTGCCTGTTACGATTTCGGCGTGGGTGCGGGCCGATGATTTTACGAATGTATTTAGCGTTTATCGCAGTGACTATAAGGAAGATAGTTACAGTGGCTTTTGGATGCGTGCTTTAGGTGATGGCCGTATTAGTATTAATTATGGGGATAATTTAGGGACAACCACTAGTGCAAGGAGGCGTTCCAAAACGGGAACAACGGGTTTATCCGTTGGTCAATGGTATCATGTTGTGGGGATTATACGAAGCTCTTCGGATATGAGCATATATATTAACGGGGTTGATGATGGTGGAACATATGATGGTACAGCCGCCAACATGGCTTATTCATCAACTGGCATAGGAGCCATCGGGATTGGCGATTATTCCTCCTCCAATCCCCCTTATTACAGTGACGGTAGAATTGATGATGTTCGCATTTATCCCCGTGCAATCACTGAATCTGAAATTACCGCTCTTTATAATGCAGGTAAGGATAAAGCAAACTTGCTTGGCGGTCTTATCGGGCATTGGAAACTGGATGAGACAACCGGTACAAGCGGTGCAACTGCGGCTGATAGTTCCGGAAACGGTAATATTGGAACTTATACTGCGTTTGGCCCGGCAGGAAACAGTGTCGCGGCGCCGGTTGATACCGGAATTAATTTTGCCGACAATATAAATTATAGAGTAAATATTCCTTCCAATTCTGTTATGAACCCCGGAAGCGGCCCCTTTACGGTCATGGCATGGTTTCGGCCTTCCTCTGACACTTCATCAGGACAAAACATTCTTGCATTTCGGAATGAGTCGCCGAGCTGGCGCGGTGTGAATATAGCATTTGATGGAACAAATAACAGGTTATCCGCCCGTCTTGATAAGGATAACGGACTTGATCAGCTACAATATGATCTTCCTGATATCGCCAGTGATAGGTGGCATCATGTTGCGGTTTTGAGAGGAACGGATAACGCTGCACGGCTTTACATTGATGGCGTTGAGATGGTAAGCGACACCACGGCTTCAGGTGATTTTTCAGCCACATTAGACACCGGCTCATTTACAATTGCCTCAAGACCTGGCGGCGCGAACGGTTTTTTTGGCGCTGTCGATGACGTAAGGCTTTATTCACGCGCCCTGGATCCGGATGAAATCGCATTCATTTACGCCAATGCCGATAGGCAAATACCCTGCACCTCTGCCGGAGAATATTTCTATAACACCTATGCCAATACCTACCAATGGTGTGATGGGTCTGTGATCTGGTTTATGGCAGCGCATAACAGCGGAACTGGTGGTTGCACCGCGCCAATTGGTTCAGAAGGTGCGATGAACTATAACACCGATCGCTTTCAGTATTGTGATGGAAATGGCGTATTGGACGTTGGCAAATAGCTCAAAACATAATCTCCGAGCGCTTAATCTCCTCCTCCCGCAGCCGCGCCCATAAATAGGGCGGCGATCCGCACCGAATCTCCTGAATATTTGGATTCTCCGCCTCCCCATAACCACCAAGATCAATCAGAGGTACACAAAACGCAGGCTTACTCCAATCCAGATGCGCAAAAAAACGCGGCACAGCACCCTGCGGAAGACGCGCCAACAGCATCAGCAACTCAAGACGGCGCAAATACGGGTCAATACCCAAAACGCCCGGTGCATTTTCGTGATAACGCTTCAAATTTTGCTGATATATGCCCAGAGCATGCCGCTCATAAACCCCGCGCTGAGGCTTGGCATACCATCCCTCAAACACATTCGCCGCAGCCTTCGCCTCATCTGCGCCCGCACTTAAATCATCATCATAGCGCCGCGCCAGATCACCCCAATCCGGAGAAGACACCGCCCCCCGCCAGCCAAGATCATCACCCTTTTCCCTGATCGCCCAGCTCGCACGAATGGCTTCGGTCTGCGCCCACGCCTCACTAAATAAAATGGCTACAATTTCGCTATAAGCATCAAGAGCAAACGGAAACACGCCCCTCTCCTGCAAGGGAACCAAATACAGCCCACACATATCCTGATAAAAATGCATCATCTCATGTAGGAACAGATGCGCCGCCCTGCCCTGCCCGCCCAGCGCAGGAAGAACGATCCTTGCGTTCATCTCCCCACGCTCATGCGCCCTAGAAAACCCTATGTGAAATTTTTCGTATTTTTCTGGTGAATCCAGAACATCAGTGCATAAACCATAAGGCCTATACGCCCCTGACCCGCCAAATAACGAAAACCGTATATCATGGCCAAAATCAATCAAATCATGGCTGACCCGCTCAAAAAACGGATCATGCCCCGCATAGTCAAACAAACGCTGAACTTTTATTTGTGAAGATTGGAAAAGACTAAACATGACCAAGACCAGAACTGTGGCGCGCCCGGGAGGATTCGAACCTCCGACCCCTGGCTCCGGAAACCAGTGCTCTATCCCCTGAGCTACGGGCGCGCAGGAACTTCTTTATAGCGCACTATAACCCGCCAGAGCAATACTCCAAATAATACGGTTTGAACCAAGACCGGCAGAAGAAACAAAACCCCGCCGCTTTTTAGAACAAACGGGTAAAACACGGCAATAACATAGGCAAAAGGATCAGAACCCTCAAGAAACGCATCCCAGCCTTGTCCATTACTGAAAATACCACCGTCAAAAAGCCGGATAATGTTAAAGACGAACATCGGAATAATGACATACGCAAAGGCGATATAAAGAATAAAAAGAATTCCAGCGCGCTTAAAACGGTTGCCGAGATAGATAAAGTGCATCATAAACCCATCACGCGCCAAAAATAAAAGACATGCGACCAAAAATAAACGCATATTAACTGAATCAACATGACTTATTTTATTCAGTGAAACTAACGCAAGAAGAATAAGGATGAAAGGAAGAATGGCAATCCAGTCAGGTAAAGTCTCCAAAACACGTTTGATATTTTTCTCACGCACGGCATTCAAAAGCCTCAAATAACCGCTTAAGTTCGAAGAATATGAATAAACCGAAGAATAAAGCGCTACAAAAAATATGCAGAACGGAATGAATGAAAATTGAAACGCCTTCTTGCGCTCAGTAAGATAACCGAACGACACACTTTCAATTTCTTTTACGCCCATACCCGCGAACAATGCACTGAGTGAGAGCAAGAAGAGCAGCCATACAAATGGATAGCGTTGAAAATTAAGCTCTGTTCGAACAAGGCGGTACAACCCGACAAACGCCCAAAAAACAAAAAACAGCAAAACGTAAAACAGAAATAAATTAGTCTTAAATTCACCGCCATACCAGTGAATCGTGGGTGCATTCCGAAGCAATGAAAGATCTTCCGCTACGAGAGGAATATCAAATAAAATCCTGAGAATAGAGTACGTAAAAAAAGAAAAAATAAATCCGGCGACAAGCCCTCTGAAACTTGAGTGTACCCCCCTCACCAAACTTTGAATACTCACGACCGCGGCGATCAAATGCCCGGTAAACGCACAAAAAACAATTAAAAAGCCAAGAAGTACAATATCGCTAAAATCAGGATACACAGCCACCTCAGGCAAAACCTTGCGATCAAGCGGCACATGACTATAAACGTACAAAATGCACGCAATCAGCCCAAATGAAAAATACCACACATAAGACGTCGTGCCGAAAAGTTTCCCGATCACAATATGAATAGGCGAAATAGCTGAAATCTTTTGCATATCCCATGTTTTGTCACGGAGCTCGGACGTAAAAGAAGAGGCCGCCTCCTGAATTCCGACAATAAACAGCATGATAACAAGCAGAGAAACCATGACATAATGAGAACCATAACTCCAATGCAACGGAATCAATGCCTGTTTAGCCAGCGGATGATTGTTATTCAGCGCACTGATGGCCCCAGCAGACTGCTCGTAACCCAAATTCGACAAATAGGTCAGAACGAGAATAATTCCAAGCAAAACCGGCATAAGAGCCAGGTTAAAACCGGAAAACCGCAACCATACATTTCTTTGAAACTCAGGCCCAAGAATTTTCATTTTTGCACCTCTTTCTCGGCCAGTTCCATATAAGCATTTTGCAGGCTTTTCTTGCGCGCTTCAAACCCCGTCACAGCAACACCCGAGCGCACGAGCAGCGCCAATATCTCCGCAAGTTCACTATCAGTACCCGCAAACTCAAAAGAAAACCCCGTCTGATCAAGCTTGGAATGACTTACTTGCTCAACACCCTCTAAAAGCGCAACATATTTCTCCTGAGGATGAAGACAGCTTACAACGACATGCCTTCGCTGTGCAGGACGCTCGGCGTCGTACACCACGTGATCAACCAGCCGCCCCTCGCGCAAAACCAGCATGTCATCACAGTAATCTTCAAGCTCTGCAAGAATATGCGAAGAGACTAAAATCGTCATTCCCTGTGCTTTCAAACGAAGCATTAACTCGGATAACTTGACGCGTGCCTCAGGATCCATCCCGGAAGCAGGTTCATCCAAAATCAAAATCTTTGGCTTGTGAAGCGTCGCAATCGCAACCCCCAGCCTCTGTCTATAACCACGGGATAAACTGCCTGCCTTCTTGTCCCTGTAATCCTGAAGACCTGTGTTCTGAATAACGTCCTCAACACGTTCTTTCTGCGCATCACCCATGATGTTGTGACAAGACGCCGTATGCAAAAGACACTTATGAACACTCAAGCGGTCATAAAGCCCGAAAAAATCTGACAAATATCCGGTACGGCGATGAACTTCACGCGGATTAAGCCGTGTATCCAGACCATCCACCAATATTCTTCCCGAAACAGGCTGAGCTAAAGCGACAAGGCAACGCATAAGCGTTGTCTTACCTGCCCCATTTGGACCCACAAGAGCGACCACGCTGCCTTTACGAACAGAAAAAGAAACATTCTGAAGAACATTCTTCCCGTCATATTCGAATGTGAGCTTTTCAACATTGAGCATAAAACCTCTCTTACGAAAAAAGCTTAAACTCAAAAAAAGCGCCTGGCAACCTCTTACCAGACGCTCTTTTGAGTCACTTTAAACCTAGGAAACGTTAAACTACTCAATCAGCGGAAACTAAATTCTTATAACGAGCGGTGGAACGGTCCGCTTTATCGTTAAATATATTTCCTGCTTGTGAAATAATATCATCACATTTTATCCACACATGCAAGAAAAACAGGAATCTTTTAAACACTCGTCTGTTGCTCTTTTAGGATGTAGCTGTTAGACGAACAAAAATATCTTCCAGATCACTTTGATCTGTTGTGATATCGACTATGCCGTATCCCGCACCTTGCAAGGCTTCTATAATAACCCCAACACTTTGAACATCGGCGCTGTAACTCACGCAAATTTCATTGGGTGATTTAATGTGCGCTGTGAATGCATTCAGGCTTTCTGGTAAATCACGGATTCCTCGATCCAGTTTAAACAGAATCTCCTTATGATCGATTCGCTTTATCAGCGTATCCTTATTCTCACAGGCAACAATCTCGCCATGATTAATAATAGCGATACGCTCACACAGCTCCTGCGCCTCCTCCAGATAATGCGTGGTCAGTAAAATTGTAACACCTTGCGCGTTCAGGGCCTTCACATTCGCCCACATCTGCCGGCGCAGCTCAATATCCACCCCCGCCGTCGGTTCATCCAGCACCAGAACCTGCGGGCTGTGCACCATCGCCTTAGCCACCAGCAAACGCCGCTTCATCCCCCCTGATAATGCCCGCACATAAGCATCGCGCTTATCCCCAAGGCCCACCATCTCCAGAATGTCCATGCTCCTGCGCGCAGATTTCGGCACACCATATAGCCCCGCCTGCAACTCTAGCGATTCATAGGGCGTAAAATAGGGGTCAAAATTAATCTCCTGCGGCACCACCCCAATCGAGGCCTTCGCATTGCGCTCATTCACATCAATATCAAACCCGCAGATTTTAACCGAGCCAGATGTCTTAAGAACCAGACCCGCCATTATATTGATAATCGTGGACTTCCCTGCCCCGTTCGGCCCCAATAACCCAAAAATCGACCCGCGCGGAATATCCAGATCCACACTCTTTAGTGCAACCTTCTGAGCCATACGCTTGCTGGCCTTATAAGTTTTGTTTAAATTCCTGATTTCAATGGCGTTATCCATTTTTTCCAGCATATCTTTCCTCCAGCCAGGCTCCCGCCCTCTCATCATCCTTCAAATACGCCTGCCAGAACGCAAACGCGCCGTGCATAATCTCCCTCTCATGCACCTCACGCATAGGATTATTTGCTAATTTACCGCGTGTGCCGTTATAAATCATATGATCCCCGCCCTCAAGAACATGAAGATATTGCTCCGGATGGCCTGCATGATCCCGCACAATCAGGCGGTGCTCATAGCCATAATGCTCAATCGGCGAATCATCCAGCGTACCGGTCATGTGGAACAAGGGCAGGTCAATAGAGCCATAAATCTCCTGCGGCGCGGCGTCAGTCAAATGCGCAATCGGCACGGGACTATAGAGGATACCCGCCTTAAAGCGCTTCTCCGGCATGGAAATCAACGCTCCATCCTGATCCGGAAAGCGCATCCCTGCCATAACCTGCGTTGTCATCGCACCAAAACTATGCCCGGACATACCAAGGCGCGTCAAATCCATTAGCGCCCCGACCTCAGGATTCTGCTCCATCCATAAGGGCAGCTGATCCAGTACAAAAGGCACATCCAGCATACGGTTCATTGTCGCAGAGCGCGGCACCTTGACTTTGCGCAGAATATCCCACGGGTGCCCCTCTTTGCCCTCCCATAGTGAACTATCCGTGCCGTGATGCGTAATATGCACAAGCACATAGCCCTGCCCCGCCAAAAACCGCGATATAAACGATGCACCATCATGATTACCGCCAAATCCGTGACTCCAGACAACCACAGGCAAATCCCTCAGATCCGGTGCGTCAGGATGATAAAGCTTGAACGGCACAGCGCGCCCATCACGCGATGAATCAACAAACTCCCCGCGTTTAAGTAAAACGCGATAAGGCTCTTGCCTCAGTGACTGCTCATCAGGGCTCCACGCACTCATTATTTTTTACGGAATTTATCAAGCGAAATCACTTCGCCGGTCTTCTCACTGCCGCCACCGCCAGACCCATCTGGCCCATCCGGGTCATCATCCCCGTCCGGCATTTCCTGCAAGATCAAATCCTCTTCCGCCATCGCTTCACCCAAAGGCTGAAACTGCAGGGCAAAATTAACAGATGGATCGGCAAAAATACTAATCGCATTGAGCGGTACAACAAGTTTTTCCGGTACATTGTTAAACGAGAGTGTGACTTGCAAACGCTCCGCATCTACCTTCAAATCTGAAAACTGATATTGCAACACAATCGTCATCTCGCCCGGATAACGCTCCTTGAGGTAATCCGGAATTTTCACCCCCGGGTAATCTGTCAAAAAAGTAATATAGAAATGATGATCCCCCGGCATCCCGCCCGTATCATTAAAATTCTCGATGACTTCACTGACGGCCTGACGCACAACACCGCGCAAAGCCATTTCAACCATCTTATCATATCTTAAATAATCGTCTTCATCCGTCATACCCTATATGTCGCAAATAATACGGGGGTAAATCAAGAGGCGTTATGATTATTTTACAAATTTATACATCAACTACGCTCTGCGCAAAGGCTTCACATACTTATATTCCCGCCACTCTGGTGAATTCACGCTCTGCTGCACCATCAACGGAACCAGCAAAACGAGATAAGCAAGCAATACAGGCCATAAAAACATATAGAATTTCTGCCCCCCTAAAGCGGGACGCACCCGTGCATCGGTAAGAATTTTTCCATACAAAAACAGAATCGGAATACTCCACACAAGCCCGCTTAAAAATACAACAGAAACGACAAAATCCTGACTATTCATCACACTGATTGCTTTCAAAACCAGCCACACCAACCCGCCAAAGGCAACCGTAAGCCCCCACCCCAAAAGGCACAGCATCCCAAAACCAAACATTTCACCTGTCCTGCGCCAAGCAAACCCCAGAGCCAGCGCCAAAACTGCCACCTCGCCGATAATATTGAATGCCTCTCCCGCCGCCAGATAATCGTAAAATCCGGCAAAAATAGAGACAATCATGGCAAAAACAAACCCATAGGCCTGTCCCTGCCAAACATAGCTTGAAAAACCCGGAATAACCTCAGATTTACCCCTCCAGACCAGCCAGAACCAGTGATATGCCGCCACAATAAAACCCATAGCACTCATGGCACATAAAACATATAGAAGAACAGGCAAGATAATAATTTCCATGGTATATTCTCATAATTTCCTTGCAAAAATGCCCCATTTGCGGTTTTAATGGAAGGGTAAATGTATTTTGGAGCATAAATGATGACCCGTACACAAATAATAACCGTTTTGACCTCTCTCAAATCCGCGTTTTTTGATGTGTTTTGTCTCGCGCCAAAATCCCCGAAAGCAATCCGGATTACCGTCGAAAACAAACACCCAAGCCAAAAGCTGCCCAGACGCTAACCCCGCCCTGTCAGCTAATTTCGAAGGCTGACAGATCCCGCTAAAAAACAAGATCAGTCCGTCTTCTTTTGAAAAAAAAGAAGGAACGCATCATGCGTAAATACATTAAAAACAAAATCCAGAAATGGAACAGCGCCCTGCGCCTAGACATTGATCAACTCCCCGCTAGCGGCATGGATAACATGCCCACAGGCCTTTTGCGGTTCATTTGGTTTTTTATCCGCCAGATCAAATTCCTGATCTTTGGCATAGCCATCGTCGAAGCCAGCTTCGCTATCCTGATTTCTGTGATGTTCTGGTATGTTGGCGAACTTGTCGAACAGACAAGCTACAGCGCCGCCATGATAACCCTTGGCGCAGCCCTGTTGCTCCTGCGCTTTGTCACCGGGACATTATCCGAAGGCTTCTACCACCTGATATATATACCCTATGTCGGAAACCTTGTGCGCCGTCAGCTTTACTGGTACACCGCGCGCCAATCTCTGGCCTTCTTCCAGAATGACTTTGCCGGACGAATCGCCAACAAGCTCCTGCAATCCGCCCCCTCACTTCGTGATGCCGTCAGATCAACCATCGGCGTGCTGCTCTTTGCTGCCGTCTTCACCTTTACAAATCTCTGGTTTCTGGCCAGCGCGAATATTTGGCTAGCCGCCCCCCTTGGAATTTGGCTCTGCCTTTATACCGCGACATTATTTTACTTTGTGCCCCGCGTACAAGCACGCTCTTTCGTCCATTCAGAACAAATGAGCGCTCTTACAGGCCAGATCGTTGATACATTCACCAACGCGCTGCCGACAAAATATTTTGCACGTACAGACCACGAAGATAAGCGCATCGTCAGCTTCTTGGATCGCCACAGTGAAACCTTCCGTGACGTCACGGCCACAATTTGGGTCATGAGCCTTGTGATTGATATCCTCAATACCGCACTGCTTGCCGCCACAGGCGCAGTCGGCTACTGGCTCATACAGACGCAAGGACAGATCGGCGTGGCCGCAATCGCAATGGCTCTGCCCATGGCTTTTCAGGCGACCTTTCAGTCCGGCTGGATCATGCGCGAAGTCTCAAGCATCTTTGAAAACCTTGGCCGCGTGCAAGAGGGCATCGATATCCTCACGCGCAAGCATGACGTCACGGATCAACCCGGCGCACCAGACCTTAAAATCGGCAACGACGGCGCAGAAATCATCTTCCGCAACGTGACCTTCGATTACGGCACCAATGACCGGCCCGTAATCAAAAATTTCAACCTGAGCATTCCGCCGGGGCAAAAACTTGGCCTTGTCGGCACCAGCGGCGCAGGAAAATCAACCATCACGAATCTGCTGGTGCGCGCCCATGATCTGCGCGGGGGAGAAATCCTCATTAACGGCCAGAATATCGCGCATATCACACAGGATTCACTGCGCGAAAACATCACGATCGTAACACAGGAAAGCTACCTCTTCCATTGCTCCGTTATGGATAACATCCGCTACGGCAAACTTGAGGCAACCATGGAAGATATAATTCACGCAGCCCGTCGCGCCAGCGCCCATGATTTCATCCTTGATCTGGAAGATAATAAAGGGCGCAAAGCCTTCAAAGCCCACGTCGGCGAACGCGGTGTCAAACTCTCCGGCGGCCAGAAACAGCGCATCGGCATAGCCCGCGCAATCCTGAAAGACGCGCCAATCCTGATCCTGGACGAAGCCACCTCCGCCCTCGACAGCGAGAGCGAACACGCCATCCAGACCGCACTGGAAAGCATAATGGACGGAAAAACCGTGATTGCCGTGGCGCACCGCCTCTCAACCCTGCGCCAGATGGACCGCATCATCGTCATGAGCGAAGGCAAAATCATAGAAGACGGAACGCACGATGACCTCATCGATGCGGGTGGACACTACGCCAAGCTCTGGAAAATGCAATCCGGCGGATTTTTGAAGGAAGACGCTAAGCCTTCTTCGGGAACGGCATATCGGGCAGCGGAATAAACTCCTTCTCATCCCCCGGCACTTTGGCAAAGCCCCCCGCTTTCCATTGCGCCGCGGCGTGCTTGATCTGCTCCACATCCGAAGAGACAAAATTCCACCATATATATCGCGGCCCGTCCATCGCGGCCCCGCCAAGCACCATCAAATGAACCTCATCGAGCGCCTTAATATGCACATCCTGCCCCGGACACAACACCATCATCTGTTGCGGCTCATAAACTGTACCGCCAATCTCAATACGGCCCTTCACAACGTAAATCGCACGCTCTTCTGCTGTTTTTGGAATTTCAGCAACTTTGTCGCTATTTAGGAACATCTCCACATACATCGTCTCCCACTGCGTCTTAGCGGGTGATTTCAATCCCTGATATTCCCCCAAAATCACGCGGCCCCTAACGCCCCTATCATCAAACACAGGCAAATCCGCACCCGGCATATGCAAAAATGCAGCCTCTCCGCCCTCTTTATCTTTGGGCTGCGCGATCCAGCTCTGGATCCCGAACAGCGTTGAAGGGCTCTGCCGTACATCCTGCCCCGTGCGCTCCGAATGCACAATCCCCGCGCCCGCGCTCATAAGATTCACATCCCCCGGCTTGATTCGCAAATCATTCCCAAGCGAATCGCGATGATCCATTGATCCATCAAACAAATATGTCACCGTAGACAGCCCGATATGCGGATGCGGGCGCACATCCACGCCCTGCCCCGTAATAAACTCCCCCGGCCCCATCTGATCCCAGAAAATAAAAGGCCCCACCATGCGCTTATTGCGAAACGGCAGAGCGCGCCGCACCTCAAAATTCCCGATATCCCCCGTGCGCGGGATGATGACCATCTCCACCTCATCGGGACAATTCAATTCCACATCCGCTTGCGCGCCGGTCATATAGCTCATGGAAAAGCCTCCTGATACAGACAAAATAAGGACAAAAAAATGCCTGCACTTCTGTTGCGAGGTAGCAGGCACACCCCACCCAGCGGACGTTAATCAGCCAGGGATTCTAATGTAGCGTCGCTACTACCCAATTAGGCAGCAATGCGACCTTGACCTTCAACAACAGAGTTGTCGTTGGCTGCTACGAACGCAAAGTTATCGTTTGCATTTACAAATTTAGCCCGATAACGGCGGATACAATGCCGAACACCGTAAAAATACCTTTATTGCGCGCGTCGATCCTATTTCGGCCCCATACTGTTAAGCCTTATAAGCTTAAAATGGTGGAGCCGCCGGGTACCGCCCCCGGGTCCGCAACGTCTATTCCGCACCAACGTTTAGTGTCATATCTGGCAAGCCAGCATATATTATTATATAGGAAAAAGCCTAAATGTCCAAAGATTATGTCGGACTCGCAGAAACCCTCGGCGCTGCGCCTGGAACGAAGCCACCATTTTCCGGCACATAATCCTGACCGATCAACAGCTCCCGCTGTAATTTCATTTCCAATGTTTCCCCATACGCCTCCGCATTTGGCGCGCGAACAGTAAAACCTGTGACAACATTTTTTCTGTAATATTCCTCATTAACTGCAACAGATGACCCAGCCCCTGTGAATAGCTCCGGCCTCTCTCTGATCAAACGCTCCAACTCTGCATCATCGATATGATCATCACCCCGCAACATCTCAAGCACCATTGAGTCTTTTGCAACTAAGGCCCGTCCGATATCACCACTATACGAGGGCATCACAATTCCATTAATTTCAATGCCTTCAGCAAGCGCAATATCACGCTGCCCCAATACTCTTGCAAATTCTGCCACCTCTTCTGGGTTTACAGGGTCCACACTATTACGGCTGAGCTGTGTACCAAATCCATCCGCGCTAATATCTGTGACTTTGCGCGATAAATGCCCGTACTGTTCACCAACGCGTCTATGCACGTCCGTCCCAACCGCCATAGCATCGGACGTAAACGTTGTTTTTCCAAGATCTGCTCTTTCCATACGCTCAATCTCTTGCGCCAACTGCTCCACATCTGCGGCACTCCGCAAAAGGCGCGGCTCAATTCTTATCGCGGCTGTCTCAGAAAATTCGATGTATGTTATAACTGCCGGCGTACCGCGCTCTGCCATCGCAACAAGCTCATGAGAAATATTACGAAGGGCTATTCCAGTCCCTTCCCGCTGAATATTGTAATCCGCATCGGATATAGACGCGCTCACATCCACAGCCAAAACTAATGAAACTGGCCCCTGACCAGCATTCTGAGCAACTTGATCAACCCCTTCACCTTCGCCCCACTGCCGCGTTAAATCACTGAGATTAGCCATTTTCCACCCTTAATTGTTTATATGTCAATATTATAGGGGTAAATTGAATTTTAAGTCAAAAAAAACTTCTAAATTCTCGCGAATCCCCCATACTGCACAATATGAAACAATATCTCGATCTCATGCGCCACGTTCTTGAAAACGGCGCTATCAAAGAAGACCGCACCGGAACGGGCACGCGCTCGGTATTCGGCCATCAGATGCGCTTTGACCTCAGCGAGGGCTTCCCGCTCGTCACCACCAAAAAATGCCACCTGAAATCCATCATTCACGAGCTATTATGGTTCCTGAGCGGGGATACAAACATCAAGTACTTGAGTGAAAACGGCGTACGCATATGGGACGAATGGGCTGATGAAAACGGCAATCTCGGCCCCGTTTACGGCGCGCAGTGGCGCAGCTGGCCGGCCGCAGACGGCCATAAAATTGACCAGATATCAAACGTGATCGAACGCATAAAAACCAATCCCGATGACCGGCGCATGATTGTTTGCTCCTGGAATGTCGGTGAAATCGGCAAAATGGCGCTCCCGCCCTGCCATTGCTTCTTCCAGTTTTACGTGGCAGACGGCAAGCTCTCCTGCCAGCTCTATCAACGCTCAGCCGACATCTTCCTGGGCGTGCCCTTCAATATCGCCTCTTACGCCCTGCTAACCATGATGGTTGCGCAAGTCACCGGCCTCAAACCCGGCGAATTTATCCATACCCTTGGCGATGCGCATCTTTACTCAAACCACATCGAACAGGCCGAGCTCCAGCTCTCGCGCACGCCCTTCAAAAAACCGGAAATGCACCTTAATCCGCATGTTAGGAACATCTTCGATTTCAAATATGAAGATTTTGAATTGGTCGGCTACGAATCCCACCCCCATATCAAGGGCAAAGTAGCAGTCTGACGGCATGACCAAAACCTCCCTCATCGTCGCCATGGCACAGAACAGATGCATCGGCAAAGACAATCAAATGCCCTGGCACATCCCCGAAGATTTGAAGCGGTTCAAGACCCTCACAATGGGTCATCCGGTAATTATGGGCCGCAAAACATTCGAATCCATCCTGAACTATCTCGGCAAACCACTCCCCGGCAGAGATAACATAATCATCAGTCAATCGGGATATAAAAATGAATTTGACGTCCCCGTTTTCACCTCACCCGCTGCCGCCATCGCCCACGCAAAAACCCTGAATAGAGATGAAATCTTCATTATTGGCGGCGCGCAAATCTACGAACAAACAATCGCATTATCTGATCGTATTCACCTCACACACATACACGAAAACATAGACGGAGACGCGTTTTTCCCGGAAATAGACAAAAAAATGTGGAAAGAAACGAAACGATCCGATTTCATGAAAAACACCCCCCCCTACAGCTTCATTACGATGGATCGCCACCCAGATTAAGCGCATCAGATAGCGCGTACAATCTTGGAGACAATATCTTGAAAAGCTTTTGCGGCCAGACTATCAGGCGCACCCAAAACAATCGGCGTGCCCCCATCAGACATCTCACGTACATCACGCGAAAGCGGCAACGCCCCCAGGAAGTCAAGACCCAACTCACGCGCCTCATGCTCCGCTCCGCCATGCCCAAAAACCGGATCTTCATGCCCGCAATGCGAACATATATGCGTACTCATATTTTCCACAAGCCCAAGAACCTTAACACCTGTTTTCTCAAACATCTGCACCGCCCTGCGCGCATCGATTAACGCAATATCCTGCGGCGTGGAAACAATCACCGCTCCATCCACATGCACCTTCTGCGCCAGCGTCAGCTGCACATCCCCCGTCCCCGGCGGTAAATCTATGATAAGATAATCGAGCGGCGCTTGCACGCTTCCCCAATCAACATCTCGTAACATCTGATAAAACGCCGTTTGCACCATCGGCCCGCGCCACACCAGCGCCTTATCCGTATCCGCAATAAACCCGATCGACATAATCTTCACCCCATGGCGCATCGCAGGCACAAGCTTCTTATCCGCATTTAAACTGGGTTTATAGGCCGTATCCCCCATCATGAGCGGCTGCGAGGGGCCATAAATATCTGCATCCAGCAACCCCACGCTCTTCCCATGCACCCCCGCCAGACACGCCGCAATATTTGCCGCAACTGTAGATTTTCCAACCCCGCCTTTGCCCGAGGCCACAGCAATTATGCGCCGCGCCGGAACATGAACAGGCGGATTTTTATCCATACCGTGCGGATCACGCCCGCGAGCCACTTTTGTCTTTTTCTTTGCGGTCAAAATCGCCGAAACCTTGCACACGCCAGACATCGCGGAAATCTCACGCTCGACATCCTGGCGCAAATCCTCAAGCGCCTGCCCACGTTCGGGATCAACTTCAATGACAACAATGACGCCGCCCCGATCATCCACCTGCACATCATACCGCGCAGCAGAATCACTTCGCCCGTCCAGACGTAACATAATTTCCCCACGCAGCTTATCTTTATCCATAAATCTTACCTGCTTTTAACCTTGCAACACTTGCTTTACGCTGTGAAAGAGATATTGTACCTATACATCCAAACGTCAATAACAAAAGTGAGCATCATGTCCGAAGACGATAAGAACGGCGGTAAAAGAAAAAACCCTTGGGGCAACTATGACCAAAACCGTGGCGGCAAAAAAGGCCGCGATAATCCATGGGGCAATTCATCAAACAACAGCGGCGGCCGCGGCAATGACCCTAAGGATTTGGACGATCTTATCAAACATGCGCAAAACAGCCTGACAGATATGATGCCCGGTAATTTCGGCAGTGGCTTTGCCATCTTATCTTTACTCGGAATAATTATTCTACTCTGGCTCGCCAGCGGTTTTCACATCATCAACCCCGGCGAACATGGCGTGATACAGCGCTTTGGCGCATGGTCAGAGACTCAAGTTGATGAAGGCCTTGGCTACCATCTGCCCGCACCAATTGAAAAAATCACCAAAGTCAACGTCAACGAACAACGCAGCATGAGCATCGGCTACACCGAAACAGGACGCTCGCGCCGTGGAGAAGCAAGCTCCAAAAGCAATATCTTTGAAGAAAGCCTGATGCTGACATCCGATCGCAACATCGTTGACCTGCATATGACCATCCAGTGGGACATAAAGTCCGCCGAAGATTTTCTCTTTCAGATCAACGATCAGGAAAATACCATCAAAAAAGTTACTGAAAGCGCGATTCGCGAAGTTGTTGGCCAGACAGAAATGTTCCCGATTATCACCACAGGCCGTGATGCCATCGCCGCGCGGGTAAAAGAAATCACACAATCAAATCTTGATGAATATAATTCCGGCGTAAATATCAAACAGGTTCTGATCGAAAAGGCCGAAGTCCACCCCGACGTTCAGCGCGCCTTTCAGGATGTTCAGTCCGCCCTGCAGGATGCAGAAAACACAGAAAACATTGCCCGCGCCTACCGCGAGGAAATCCTGCCTGTCGCCCGCGGTAAAGCGACAAAACTGCTCCAGGAAGCAGAAGCCTACAAGCAATCAAAAATCGCTCAGGCCAACGGGGACGCAGAGCGCTTCACATCTGTCTACCAGGCCTATCTCAGTGGCAAGGATGTAACCAAAGAACGTATTTTTATCGAAACAATGGAAGAAGTTTTAGGGAATGCAGAAAAAATTATTCTTGATAAGAACGCAAGTGGCTCAGGGGTGGTCCCCTATCTGCCCCTTGGCGAGATGAATCAAAAAAGCAAAAAATAAGGAACACATAAAATGAACGCAAAACCCGTCATCCTCTTCTCCGCTCTTGCTGCGACACTGCTCATCGGATCGCAATCCATTTTCATCGTTGACCAGACGCAACAGGCCATTGTCCTGCAGCTCGGTCAACCAAAAGGCGAGCCACGCGAGCCTGGCCTGCACTTCAAGACCCCGTTTCTTCAAAATGTGCGCTATTTCGATCGCCGGATTCTCTCCATTGACCCAGACCCTGCACAAGTCGTCATCTCAAGCTCAAGCAGAGACAAAATTAAAAAGGTACAAAAACCCGAAGACGTTCAGGAATCACCAGAGAACATCGAAAACCGCCCCAGCATTGAAAACGTCAGCGGCGAGCCCATTATCGTCGATACCTTTGCGCGCTACCGCATCGTTGACCCTCTCCTGTTCCTCAAAACCTTGATCACGGTCAATAATGCATCATCACGGCTGGAAAATATCCTGAACGATTCAACCCGCGCTGTTTTGGGCGAAACCACATTGCCCCAGATTCTATCTGAAAAACGCACAGACATCATGGCAAAAATTCGCAAACGCGTGAATGACAAAATTCAAGAAGACGCCCTGGGTATCGATATCGTTGACGTGCGCATCGTCCGCGCTGACCTGACCGAAGATTTACGGACCTCCACTGTAAAACAAATGAACTCCGAGCTGAATGAGCGCGCCACTGAGCGCCGCTCAAAAGGTCAGGAACGCGCTCTTGAAATCACCTCAAAAGCTGAAAAGGAGCGCACAATCCTTCTCGCCGAAGCTGGCCGCGATGCGGAAATCATAAAAGGTCAGGGCGATGAAGAGGCAATCAAAACCTACGCCAAAGCCTTTAACGTAGACAAAGAATTCTACTCCTTCATCCGCTCGATGGAAGCTTACAAAAAAACCATGGCCAATCCTGAAACACGCCTGATCCTGTCGCCTGACAGTGAGTTTTTCAAACACTTCCAAGACAAAAACTAAACGGAGAAATGCCCATGAAATACCGTGCATATGTTGTTTGCGTAATCGCAGCTCTAGCGGTTACCCCTCAGAATTTTGCGCGCGCCAAAGACCTCCCCGCCGCGGTCAACATGATCCCGGCCAGTTTTGCCGATCTCGCCGAAACGCTCTCACCGGCAGTGGTGAATATCTCCTCAACGCAGAAATCTATTATACCCCAAGATTTCCCCGAAATGCCGCAATTCCCGGAAGGCTCACCTTTCCAGGATTTCTTTGACGAATTCATGGACAGACGTGGCGGCGGCGCGCCGATCGCGCCGCAAACATCTCTGGGCTCTGGCTTCATAATTGATGCAAAAAATGGCTATATTATTACCAACAACCACGTCATTAAAGACGCTGAAGACGTACGCGTGACTTTCGTTGATGACGTCACAGTCGACGCCACCATCATCGGCACAGATGAAAAAACCGACATTGCGGTCCTGCAAATTGACACAAAAAACCTTAAACTCACGG
The DNA here is from genome assembly GCA_964351365.1 of uncultured Micavibrio sp. GTDB lineage: Bacteria > Pseudomonadota > Alphaproteobacteria > Micavibrionales > Micavibrionaceae > UBA1672. The sequence goes on along the minus strand of CAYGNP010000010.1, from coordinate 21,785 downwards.
AAGTTCCTTTCGGCGACAGCGATAGTTTGCGCGTTGGCGACTGGACCCTGGCCATCGGTAATCCGTTCGGCTTGGGTGGCTCGGTTACAGCAGGCATTGTCTCTGCCCGCGCCCGCGATATAAATTCAGGGCCCTACGATGATTATATCCAGACAGACGCCTCCATCAACCGCGGCAATTCCGGCGGACCGCTCTTCAACATGCGCGGGGAAGTTATCGGCATCAACACCGCCATCTTCAGCCCCTCTGGCGGCTCGGTCGGGATCGGCTTTTCTATCCCCTCCGCCCTCGCGCAGCCCGTGATCAACCAGATCATCAAATATGGCCGCACCCGCCGCGGCTGGCTTGGCGTGCGCATCCAGAGCGTTACCGATGAAATCGCCGAAAGCCTCGGGCTTGATAAACCCCGCGGCGCATTGGTCGCCAGCGTCAATGAGCAGGGCCCGGCAAAAGAATCAGGGATCAAGGCAGGCGATATCATCCTCTCCATCAACGGCCAGGCCATTAAAGAAATGAAAATGCTTCCGCGAATCGTTGCAGAAAACGATGTCGGCGCAGAGGTGAAAATCACCTTCTGGCGCGATGGCAAAGAGCAAACCGCAACGGTCAAAATCGGCGAACTTGAAAAAGCTGAAGAAAGCGGCATTTTAAGCGACACTATAAAATCAACCGGCGCCGGCCAGAGTGTAGACAGCGTTGGCCTGACCCTCAAGCCTCTAGATGAGGCTCTTCGTAATGAGTATGCAATTTCTCCTTCTGTAAAAGGTATCATGATCACATCTGTACAGCCTGGCTCAGAAGCCGAAAAAAAACAGCTTCAACCCGGCCAGGTCATCCTTGAAATTAACCAGCAAATTGTCACAGAGCCGCAGGAAATCATCGATATCATCGACAAGGCACAAAAGAACGCCCGCAAATCTGTTCTGCTCCTCATCAATGACGCTGGTGAAAACCGCTTCGTAGCACTCAGCCTGCCCGGCGCATAATCCTAAAACCGATGACACAAAAGCAAACCATCCACATCATCGCTGGCCCGACCGCCAGCGGTAAGTCGGCCTACGCCCTTGATCTGGCGAAAAAAATAAACGGCGTTATCGTGAATTGTGATTCGCTTCAAATCTATGACGGACTACACCTGCTCACCGCACAGCCGCCGCAAGAAGATTGCGCCCGCGCGCCCCATAAACTCTACAGCCACCTCCACCCAAACGAAGCATGCTCAGCCGGCTCATGGCGCGAAATGGTTGAGCCACTCATTCATGAAACACTCGAAAACGGGCAAACCCCGATCATCGTAGGTGGAACAGGCCTTTACATCAAAGCCCTAACCGACGGCCTCTCCCCCATGCCGGACATCCCGCAAGAGATAAGAGACCGCCTCACCGCCCACTATAATGATATTGGCGCAGAAGAATTTTACGCCGAGCTAAAATCCCGCGATCCCGAAATGGCCGATCGCTTTCACGTCAACCATAAAGCCCGCATCCTGCGCGCGATGGAGGTGCTGGAGGCCACCGGAAAAAGCCTCGCCCACTGGCAAAAGCTCAGCCGCCTTGCCCCGCCCGATCATTGGGATTTCAATATAAAAATCATCATCCCCGACCGCCCTGTCCTCCACCAGCGCTGCAATGACCGCTTCCTCTGGATGATTGAAAACGGCGCACTCGAAGAAGTCGAAGCCTTCTCAAAGCGCACGGATATAAAGGAGAACATCCCCCTCCTCAAGGCCCTGGGATACCGCGAACTCCTCGGCTATATTAACGGCAAGACCTCAAAGGAAGACGCCATTGAAAAAGCGCAGGCCCGCACCCGCCGCTACGCCAAACAACAAGTCACATGGTTTAGAAATCAAATTGAATAAATTGTCATCCTAAGGCCCACGAAGGCCGAAGGATCTAATAGATTTTTCGCCGCGCTAAGAATTTATAATCTGTAATAACTTCATTTTGCTCTTTCAAATCAGAATCGATTCGTCTATAAACGCACATAATCAAAAAATTTACCCCCACAGACCCTGTTTATAACCACAGCCTATTTATCCACATCTTGTGGATAAATTCAGCATAACACTGAATCAAAATACGATTCATAAACCAGACCTGTTTATAAACTAAGGTATTGAAAAATATAAGAAATTTATTGATTTCACACCCAAACCGCGCCATAATAAAAACATCAAGGGGTAAGACCTGAGATGAAATAAGCCCTTAAAAGCTTGTTTCCCTGACCGCAGTTTCGTGTGTGGATCGTTCTGGTTGTAAGATCAAAACCTTCCACTGACAAAATGGCTTACTGCGGACAAAAGAAGGTTAAGCCGGATGTCGTTTTGCATGAACCCGCCCCTCGGGTTAGACCATGTAAAATTGCTTGGAGCCAAAAGCTCTGGCGTGTTTAACTCGGTACTTGAAAAGCGAGAGCTTTTTAATAATTGAGTGACCTGATTTAAAGGATCTAACGAAACTGGGATCAGGAAAAACAGATATGAAAGCGAATATGGTCGGTCATTTTAGGGTTATTTGCTCAAGCAAAATCTCTTCACGAAGATCATATTCACCTTCCTTCGCTTTGTCTTAATCGGCAACAAAAGGCCTTCTTACTTCGGTAAGGAGGCTTTTTTGCTTGCACAGAGCAAAATGATAGGATAGCTTCAGTTCATGAATAAAAATTTGAACATTGTAAACGTCGTGGTTCTATCTGTCGTGCTCGTGCACGAGGGAGCGCTGCGCACGTAAACACCGTGCAAATTTTAAAAAGCAGCGCCCCTCAAAAAAAGGGGCGTTTTTTTATGTTTAAACACAAAAAAATACGTTAAATTAGGACAAAATTTGAAGGAAAGACCAATGAGCACCGCAAAAGCAAAAAAGAAAAGTGATAACATCACCGACATAAAGCCGGCAAAAAAAGCCAAAACACAGGAAATGACCGGCGCGGAAATGGTCATCAAAGCCCTTCAGGAACAAGGTGTGGATACAATTTTCGGCTATCCCGGCGGCGCGGTTCTGCCCATCTATGATGAAATTTTCAAACAATCCAAAATCAAGCATGTTCTGGTACGCCAAGAAGGCGGAGCCCTGCACGCCGCCGAAGGTTACGCCCGCTCCACCGGCAAAGTCGGCTGCGCGCTGGTAACATCCGGCCCCGGCGCAACCAATGCCGTGACGGGACTGGCCGATGCCATGCTCGATTCCATTCCCCTTGTCTGCATCACTGGACAGGTTCCAACATTTTTAATCGGAACAGACGCCTTCCAGGAGGCCGACACCATTGGCATTACCCGCCCCTGCACCAAGCATAATTATCTGGTGAAAGACCCCAACAAGCTCGCCAGCGCCGTGCACGAGGCCTTTCACATCGCGCGCTCAGGGCGACCTGGGCCGGTTGTAATCGATATCCCAAAAGATATACAATTCGCTAAAGGCGACTATGTCGATAAAGAGCACGCCCAGATGCACACCCATTACCAGCCCGACATCGACCCCGACATCGAGGCAATAGCCGATGCTGTCGCCCTCATGGCAAGCGCAAAAAAACCCGTCTTTTATACGGGCGGCGGCGTTATTAACTCAGGCGCAAACACAAGCGTCCTCCTGCGCGAGCTTGTACGCGAAACCGGCTTCCCGATTACATCAACCCTTATGGGCTTGGGCGCATATCCTGCAAATGACAAGCAATGGCTCGGCATGCTCGGCATGCACGGCACGTATGAGGCCAATTGGACGATGCATGACTGCGATGTTATGATCTGTATCGGCGCTCGTTTTGATGACCGCGTGACAGGCCGACTGGATAAATTCGCGCCCCATTCGAAAAAAATCCACATCGATATCGACGCCAGCTCGATCAACAAAAACGTACCCGTTGATATCGCAATTGTATCAGACGCCGAGCGCGCCATTCGCGCCATGCTCGAAATCTGGCGCAAAAAAGCCTACAAGGCCGATCAAAAAGCGCTCAAGGATTGGTGGGCACAAATTGAAAAATGGCGCGCCAAAAATTGTCTGGCTTACAAAAAGCATAAAACAATCATCAAACCGCAATACGCGCTAGAGCGTCTTCGCCACTTCATTGAAAAGGATAAGCGCGACACCTACATCACGACCGAAGTCGGCCAGCACCAGATGTGGGCGGCACAATTCCTGCCCTTCAATGAACCGAACCGCTGGATGACCTCCGGCGGCCTCGGCACCATGGGTTACGGCCTCCCCGCAGCAGTCGGCGTGCAGATGGCGCACAAAGACGCGCTCGTCATCGATGTGGCTGGCGAAGCCTCAATTCTGATGAACATCCAGGAAATGAGCACTGCCGTTCAATACCGCCTGCCGGTCAAAATCTTCATCCTGAACAACCAATGGATGGGCATGGTGCGTCAGTGGCAGGAACTCCTGCACGGAGAACGTTACTCCGAAAGCTATACCGATTCCCTGCCCGACTTCGTCAAACTTGCCGAAGCCTATGGCGGCGTGGGCCTACGCGCAGAAACAGTGGACGAACTGGACGGCGTTATCGAAGCAATGCTCAAAACCGATAAAGTCACGATTGTCGACGTCCGCGTTGATCAAAAGGAAAATTGTTTCCCGATGATCCCATCCGGCAAGGCGCATAACGAAATGATCCTCTCCCCCGATGCCGATAAATTCGATAAGAGCTTGGTTTAAAAATTAACGGATAGAGGTTTTTAAGTTGTATGACACTGAAACAGGAAAACCTCTATCCCATCGCTTTTTTCGCCCTGCTCGTCGCCCTCATCCCATGGGCGATTAGCCAATTCACAAACGCCATCAACCCTGACATCGCCTTCCTGACCCTCTCGGCAGGGCGCATGCTGGACGGCATGAGCATGAGCCAGGGCTACTACGACACCAACCCCCCGCTCAGCATGATTTTACAAATCCCCGCGGTGCTGCTCTCAAAACTTGGCATACCAATATATCATGCAACGAATATCTATGTTTTTGCTCTGCTCGCTCTCTCAATTGCTGCAACAAACATTCTATTGAAAAGAATGGATACTTTAAAACCATCAGATCGCTATATTATACTGTCAATATTTCTTCTAACAAACACCCTAAAAATGGGACACGATTTCGGCCAGAAAGATCAACTCCTTGCCCTTGGTCTTTTCCCACTCGTTTTGCTGCAAATCTTAATTACTCAAAAAGTAAAATTAAGCGCAGCACTCACAGGAGCAATCCTGATCCCGGCGAGCATATTGATCCTGCTCAAACCTCACTATGGTATCGTCCCTGCCGCTTTATTCTTCCATCGGTCTATAACTCAAAAACGCATGAGCATCATAAGGGATTCAGATTTTTTAGCATTGTCTGGCATGTTTTCCCTCTACTGCGCTGCAATAATTTTTCTCTTCCCCGATTTCCTGAATATCATCCTGCCCGATATTCTGAAATACTATGCAAACGACATTTACCCCTCGGCCATACATACCGCTTTTTTACTAATGACGCAGGCTTTCATGATTCTCGTGATTGTAAAATTCTTCCTTAAAAACGTACCGCCGCTAATCCACATATTTTTATATATATCCATTCTTTGCCTCATTCCCTTTATGCTGCAGGGAAAAGGCTGGAGCTACCAGGCCACTGCTGCAACAATTTTCTTCAATTGTGCCATGGGGCTTTTGCTTAAAGACATCGCAGAGCGCATGCTTGTAAAACTCAAAGTAACCCAACACACTCAAAATCTGAGTTTTTTTTGCGTAGCTTGCGTAATTACCTACAGCCTTTTAATATCCTACAAAAACATATCCAAGATACCATCGCACGAGCAATATAAAAACTCCACGCTCGCATCAATCGTAAAAACCGCTCAAACCCCCTGCTCTTTCCTGCTGCTTAATGACATGATCAATATGACGCATGAATTATCAATTTACACCGGATGCACCCATGCCTCGCGTTTCCCATATATGTGGTTCAGCACTTTCTTTTTAAATAAAAAAAATACAGTTGATTTAAAAACGCAGCAAAAATTCACAACTATTCTTGCGCAGGATATCAAAGAATATGAACCTGAAACGATTATTATTGGCCATTTTCCTTTTCCTTCTGAAAAAGAAAAACTATTTAATTACTTCGATTATCTACAAGAAACAGATCCAAAATTTACTAAAATTTGGGAGAATTACGAGTTGGAAAAAACACTGAACATAGACCGCCTCGCCTACATGGAACGCAAATTACCAAACGAAGGCTTGATTCGCTACGATATATATAGGAAAAAGAAGGCACGATAAGGAAAGAAAACCCATGAGCACCGCCCAAAATAAAAAACCAAGTAAAAGCGTCTACGGAACAGGCCCCGCGCAGCAGGCAGAAGAAACCCATATCCTCGCAATTCTGGTAAATAACGAGCCCGGCATTCTTGCTCGTGTTGTGGGCCTTTTTTCAGGACGCGGCTATAATATCGAAAGCCTGACCGTTGCCGAAACCGATCACAGCAAGCATCTCTCGCGCATCACGATATCCTGCTCCGGCACACCAAACGTAATCGATCAGATCAAAGCTCAGCTGGAGCGCCTCGTTCCTGTACTAGAGGTCTCAGACCTTTCTGAAGACGGTCATTACGTCGAGCGAGAACTTGCCCTTGTCAAAGTTGTTTGCACCGGCGAAAAACGCATCGAGGCCCTGCGCTCCGCCGACATTTTTCGCGCCCGCGCCGTAGATTCAACCCTTGAATCTTTTGTCTTTGAAATCACCGGCACCCCCTCAAAAATAAATGCCTTCATCGACCTCATGGGCCCGCTCGGCCTCATCGATGTATCGCGCACAGGGATCGCCGCCATTTCACGGGGAAAAAACGCAATCGGGGCTTAAGGCAATATCATGGATGCAATATCCGCAAATTTGCTACTTGGCTTCATAACCACATGCATCATAATTGAATTAACACCCGGCCCTAACATGGCTTATCTGGCGATCATCAGCATTACAGAAGGCAAGAAATCCGGGTTTTTCACAACCCTGGGAATTGCACTAGGGCTTCTGACGATTGGCATCGCCGCGGCGCTAGGCATTGCAACCCTCATTACAAGCTCGCCAGCATTATATCAGGCCCTGCGGGTTGGCGGCATTCTATACCTTCTCTGGCTTGCATGGGACGGCTGGAAGACAGAAGAAAAAGACCCTGATATCAAACAGGATATATATACCCAAAACATAAAAAACTTCCGCCGCGGACTTGTCACAAACCTCCTCAACCCCAAGGCCGGCCTGTTCTATATCGCTGTTCTACCAACATTTATTTCATCATCCAGCCCAATTGCTGCACAAGCCATCGGGCTGACCTGCCTGTATGTATTCATCGCAACAACCATCCACATAATGATCGTGATGCTCGCCGGTACTGCCCGAAATTTCCTTCAGGACACGCATAAACGCATGATTGTCCGGCGCATATTATCTGCCCTTCTTGCCCTCATCGCGCTATGGTTTGCCTGGTCAACACAAAGCGGGGGATAATGAAATACAATCCTATACCCCACATTATCCCTTGATTTCACCCGCAAAACCCTGTTTTATGCTTTCACTTAACGAATATAAAGAGGCAACAAACATGGCACATGCTGCGCAGGAAATACCAATGAACCAAACATCACTGAATGTCTATTACGACAAAGATTGCAACCTTGACCTCATTAAGGGCAAAAAAGTCGCGATCATCGGCTACGGCTCACAAGGGCACGCCCACGCTCAAAATATCAAGGATAGCGGCGTTAAAACCGTAATTATCGGTCTGCGCGATGGATCATCCTCTACGAAAAAAGCCGAAAAAGCAGGCTTCACCGTTATGCCGCCCGCGAAGGCCGCAGCCGAAGCGGATGTTGTCATGATGCTCACACCCGATGAACATCAAGCCGACATCTACCGTGACGAGCTTGAGAAAAACCTCAAAAAAAGCGCAACATTAATGTTCGCACACGGCCTGAACATCCATTTCGGCCTCATCAAACCTCGCGCTGATCTGGACGTGATCATGGTTGCCCCAAAAGGCCCAGGCCATACCGTGCGCGGCGAATATCAAAAGGGCGGCGGCGTGCCTTGCCTTATTGCTGTGGCGCAAGACGCATCCGGCAAAGCCAAAGACCTTGCCCTATCATACGCCTCGGCTGTTGGCGGCGGACGCTCCGGCATTATCGAAACCACCTTCAAGGACGAATGCGAAACCGATTTGTTCGGCGAACAAGCCGTACTTTGCGGCGGCGCATCCGAGCTCGTGAAATGCGGCTATGAAGTCCTCGTCGAAGCAGGCTACCCGCCTGAAATGGCCTATTTCGAATGTCTGCACGAACTTAAACTCATCGTTGATCTGATGTATGAAGGCGGTTTGGCGAATATGCGCTACTCCATCTCCAACACGGCGGAATTCGGCGACTACGTCTCCGGCCCGCGCGTGATCACGCCCGAAACCAAGCAAGAGATGAAACGCATCCTCGCCGACATCCAATCCGGTAAATTCGTGCAAGACTTCATGGGCGGCAACAAGGAAGGCCTGACCCGCCTCGTTGAAATCCGTGAGCGCGAAGCAGGGCACCCGATCGAAGAAACAGGCGCAAAACTTCGCGCCATGATGCCCTGGATCGGCGCGAACAAACTGGTTGATAAAGACAAAAACTAGAATTTTTAGACATCTGAATTAAAAAAAGCCCTCTAATATTTTCAGAGGGTTTTTTTACAGGATAAAACATGAGTCAAATTAATGACCTAAGCGATAACATCACAAAAGCAGCCATATACTGCATTTTGGCCAATTTTTTCTTCGCCATCATGGGCGCGGGAGCAAAGTTCCTCTCCGAAACACACCACGTCGCAGAAATCGCTTTTTACCGCAACATCATCGTTCTCATCCCGTTTTTTCTCTACATCATCCTCAGCAAAAACACCCATATTTTAAAAACCGACAAGCCAAAACTTGTTGCCTTGCGCGCAATTATTGGCGGAATCAGCCTGATCACCACATTTGGTGCGCTTTCGATGCTGCCCATTGCCTACGCAACGGTGATCTTTTTCACCTCTGCTATCTTCACGCCTGTCTTTGCCTTTTTCTTCCTCAAGGAACATGTCGGCATCCACCGCTGGAGCGCGGTTATTGTTGGCTTGATCGGCATCATCGTGATCGCCCAGCCTAGCGGCGCCTTCAGCATGCTCGGCCTCGCATTAGGTCTTCTTGCCGCCATTTTCCACGCCAGCATGTTCATAGTCCTGCGCAGCTTAAAACGCGAATCTTCGCTAACGATTACATTTTACTTCATCCTTGCTGGCGCAACTATTCCCGGCCTGTTCATGCCCTGGATCTGGTCCCCCATAACACCCGATCAACTCTGGATCTTCCTGATGGTCGGCATAACCGGCGGTGCTGGCCAGTTTTTTATCTCCAGCGCCTATAAATTCGCCCCGGCCTCTGTGGTCACGCCCTTTGGCTATACGTCCCTGCTCTGGACAATAATGATTGATATCTTGATCTGGAAATATGATCTTGATTTTACCTCCATCTTCATCGGCACGGCCCTCATTCTGAGCGCGCAGCTATACATCATGCACCGGGAGTATAAGCGCCGGGGGCTATAATATATTGACAAACCGCACGGCGAAAATCTGCTTTATCTGGATATAGTTGCCTAAGTTTATTAAGCCTCTTAGCATCATTGGATAAATCCCACAGAGCTTGTGCAGGCCTCCAACCAATCTTGGCCGAAGATCTAGGATATTTAGACAAAGTATCAAATATTCCCCTCAACATTTCTTGAGAGATTTGAGTTTCAGGAATATCGGAAACGACACAATCGGCAAGCCACTCAATCACATCAGCAATTTTTACACGCTCATCCCATTTGGTCTTCTTGTCTTTATACTTTTGAAAGTCTTGATAACGATCAGGAAAAGCCTCAAACAATAACTTAGCCGCCAGATCCTCCAAACGTGTCTTTTCATCCGCGCTAATGCGGCTTTGATCCTTCGGTGTAAAATCAGTAATCAATGCCTCGGTTAAATCATGAAATGCCGCCTTTTGGATTGTTTTCCTTTGATCCTTGTGGCTTGCTTGTATACGCCCCTTATCAAAGGCCGCCCTGAGAAAGACCTCCATATTTTTACTATGATCATAAACGCTCTGAACATCAACACCTCGTTGCTTAAGCCCCTCTCGCGGAACCTGCCGAAGCTCAATAAAAGCATTACGAACGCGCGAACGCGGATGCATCTTCTCAAAGGAGTGAAACCGGTCGAAAATAGAAGGCTCTCTTTCTGGAAATCGATCAGATATTTCACGAATGAACGCCCAATCATCTTCGCCGATAATTGAACCTTTCCCCTCAAAACCTCCCCATCCAGCCTCAGCCGCAACGCGTCTTGCCTTGCTAACAGATCTACTCATAATCACACCACCCAGCTATTATTAAATAATTGTACTTGGTGTAACAAAGACCATTCAAAAAATACAAGAAAATAATTCATTAAGCCTTTTTTTATGATATGCCTAAAACCCATGAATTTACCCGCAAAAACACCCCTTCTTATGGGCATTATATGCGCTGCGCTTAATGCTTTCATGCTCGCCGCAATGAGCCTGTTCGCCAAGCTTTTGGCCGTTTACTTCGGCCCCGTAGAGGTTACATTTTTCCGCAATATTTTCTCGCTTGTAGCCCTTTTCGCCTGGCTGCTTTACGCCCGCAAGCTCTTCCATCTCAAAACGGAAAAACCCCTCGCCCACCTTTTCCGCAGCGCCATAGGCACAATCGGCATCATTCTGGGCGCATGGGCGCTCTCCATCATGCCGCTGGCTGAAACCACAATACTGCTTTTCACCTCGCCGCTCTGGACGGTTTTGCTCTCCTACCCCATCCTGCGCGAGCGCGTTGGCATATACCGCCTCAGCGCCGTCCTTGTAGGCTTTACAGGCGTAATCGTTATGGCCAACCCCACGTCAGATGTCTCCGCCCTTCCATTGATCGGCGTTCTGATCGGCCTGGGCTGGGGATTTTCATCCGGATGCGTGGATATTTACCTGCGCTGGCTGGGTAAAACCGAAAACGCCAACACCACGGTTTTCTACTTTGTATTATTCGGCACGCTCACCTGTGCCCTGCACTGGCCTTGGGCAGAGGTAAAGCAGGATATTTCACTAAATGCGCTATGGCTAATTATCGGACTTGGGATCACGGGCCTGCTCTCCCTGCTCTTCAAAACCCAAAGCTACCGCCTCGGCGAAGCAAGCCTCATCGCCCCCATCATGTATTCAATGATCATCTGGACAATGCTCTTTGATTATTTGTTCTGGAACAAGGCTCCCGGCCTGAACGTCATTCTCGGCGCAAGCCTCATCATCGCCAGCAATGCCTTTATTCTCTACCGCGAGAGTAAGCTTAAAATACGCCAATTACCCCAAAATACAAGTTAAAAACCGCGCCCAGCGCAGTAGAAGCATAGGTAAGGATCATACCAATCACCCTGAAATTACCGGTCGTACGCACCATGCCAAGCGGATGAATGACACGCCCCGCAATCAGCAACAGCCACGCGGCATGCAACAGATAAACCGAAGCCTGCTGATATTCGAGCGCAAACAGCAAGAGAGCAGCGACAGGCACCGTTTCGACAAAATTTCCATGTGCCCGCACCTTGCGCTCAAAACGCTCATCACCGCCAGTGCCAATGCTAATCCTACCGCTAATGCGCCCCTGAATGACCAGAAACGAAAGATAAAGATACAAAAAAGCAAGAAGTGAAAGGTAAAAAGAAAAAATCATAAAACACCCCCAAATTTAATGCCCAAAATTAACATATTTTATACCGCCCGGACCCAAAAATTATACATACTTACAAATATATCCGGATTTTTTTCCTCGAAAACGGCCCATCTTTCAAGATCAATGCCTTGCGGATCATCCTTGTTTTGCCGGACATACTTATTAAGAACACTCTGTGACATGTAAAAACCACAAAACTCCAACTCAAGCCTATGCAAAATCTCTTTAATCTGCATCAAATCAAACTGATGCTCCTGGACGTGAAACAACAAATCCCGGCATTCACTCAGATTATAATAATCGTAAAAATTCTGAATATTTTTAATTTCTTTATGCTTCAAAAAACGATCAATCGACTGACGAAAATCAATAATAGAAGCACCATCAGACCCAATGCCCCCCAGAGCAATTGCTTTGCGCGCCGCATTAACCGCCCAGCGCGCCTGACGACTATAGAGAGAAATACGCATCAAACCATCGGCTTTTAAAAGGCCGCGCAAAATTGCCCACCCCGCTTCCGGCTTGCCTAGATGATGCAACACCCCCGCACTGGTGATATAATCATAGCGCTGCGCCAAATCACCCAGCGCCATAATATCGCCCTGATAAAAATGTAAATTACTAAGACCAGATTCCTGCGCTTTGCATACAGCATAAGCCAGACTCGATCGGCTTAAATCAACGGCTGTGATCACGGCATCTGGAAAAACATACGCTAACTGCACTGCCTCCTGCCCTGTCCCGCAACCCGCAACCAAAATCTCGGCTTTTTTCCCCTTAAGGGCCCCCTCAATCTCTTCGTTATGCAGTAACCGGTGCGCCGCAAGCCATCTTGGATAAGGAAAAGCTTCATATTGCTCTTGCACTGATGCAGAGACACCGTCTGTAACAGCAGTTAGCTGCGGCAATTTGTCTTTGATAGCCTGCTGCTTAAAATAATCCTCAATTTGCGATTTAGGAATTTGCGAAACGTGCTCACCCCCTTCAAGATCATCTGCAACCTCACGCGCATTATCAAGTGTAAAGAGCCGCCGATAACACCCGTAAATTGCGATGAGCGCCAGATCATGATTTTTTCCTCCCTCTATTTGAACTGCAAGGTCATCAAGCTGCTGATTCTCCTTTGCGCTTACAGGCAAAATATAATCGGTCAAAAAACAATAACGGCTCAACGCACAAATCACCATATCCCGTCCCTCGGACGACGAAAATACGCTGCGGTTTTCCATCTGTGCAAAAAACAAATACCGCCTTAAAAACAGAACCCATCTCTCAAAATCCGGATCCGCTACGACAAACAAACCAAAACCAGTCAGGAAAAATGCATCAACAAGACCATCAAGACTGCGAAAGGCCCCAAGAGCACGAGAAAAACTATCGTAACTTTTATGCTTCGAAAGGGCCAAAAGCATCCCGACAGCCTTATCAGCTTTATTAATACTTAGCCACGCCCTCCCAAAATGGTGCAAATCAACGTCAGAGCTTTCAAGACACTCTATCAAAACCCCCTTTAGCTGCGGATTCATTTTCTTAAAATGCATTCCCTGAACAACGCCAATCAGCTTTTGCTTATACTGGTAATCATCAGTGCAATAAACCACAGCCTGACCATAATTTTCAACCGCAGGCACGCTCTGCCCCTGAGCAGAGTAAATATCCCCAAGTAATCCATACGCTTGATGTGACTGGGGGTTTTCTTTCACGGCCTGAATCAACGCCTTAACCGCCGACAGAATATGACCCTCAGAATATAAGGCTCGCGCCTTTTCAATCAGGCTAATATTTGCAACGGAATTATTTGAATCAACCATGCCGACAATTTATAGGGATTAATAGCTCTGAAAACCAAACTTATTGTAAAGACCAAGGGGCTCGTTATCATCGCGCTCATAATACACATAATACATACCGTCTGTCTCAGAAGTCGTAATTTCAAAAACATAGTCAATAAAACGTAATATACGTACCTGATCAAAATTAGATAATTCTACAAACGGGCGCCCAACGCGCAGAACCGGAATATTTTTGCGCCCGATATATTGTTTTACAATGATACCACCCTCATAAAAATCACGGATAATTTGCTTTTCATCGCCCTCTTTTTCCACCCAGTCCTGCGGCGTCCAGGTGTCGCTCCCCTTAATAGAGGGCTGCCCCAACTTCTGGCGTCCAATATAAGGCTCAAAATCGGCAGTGTACCAATCTGTGTAAATCCAGCTCTGATATGTCGCTTTTTTAGCATAAGAGCCCTCAGAAAATCCGCACAAAACCATTGAAAAAACAGCAAAAAGTCCCAATAAACGCATAATTCCTAATTCCTTTTTAAAAACCCAACAAGGTTATAAATAACATTTTAACGCGTTTTATGATATCCTAAAATTATGATAAATGCCATATCTATAGGGTTATCCGGACTAAATTCTGCGTCAATGCGATTGAACGCAAGCGCGTCAAATATCGCCAACGCCCTGACCACAGGCTCTCTGAATGATCCTGAAAATGTGCCCTACACACCGCTCGATACCACCTCACAGGCCCAGGGGGCCGAGACTGGCGGCGTTCAAACAAATTACACTGCCCGCGATCCGGCCTTTATTCCGGCCTATGACCCGGATTCCCCCTTCGCTGATGAAAATGGCATCATCGGAGCGCCAAACGTGTCCTTTGCCGAGGAAATCGTCAATATGAAGCTCGCGGAATTTGCCTACAAGGCCAATATTAACACCATCAAAACCGCCGGAGAGCTCTTCGACGAAGTTTTAGACATATTCGACAAGCGATAAGCCTTGATCTTCCTGCCACTTTCGAGGCAAACTTCTTCCCATGAAATTCTGCTTCTTCGGCTATGACCACACCCTTGATATCGCTCAACGCCTAGTCTCCGACGGCCATGAGCTGATGAAAATCTTCAGCTTTCCCTGTGACAATCACCGCGTGTTCAACAAATATGCACAGGCCTTCGCCCAGTCACGCAATATTGCCTTCACACAGAACAAAATAACCCCTGACGATATTAGCGACTTAGTCGCAAATGGATGCAACCTCTTCTTCTCCGCCGGATATCCGCACAAAATTCCGCCTATCCCCGAAGACAAAGCCTACGGCATCAACCTGCACCCCGCTCTTCTCCCGCGCGCCCGCGGCGTTATGCCCATTCCTCATATCATCATGACCGAGCCCGAAGCGGGCGGTTTCACAATCCACAAACTCACGCCAAAATTCGACCAGGGCGATATCCTCTATCAACAGAAAATCGAAATCGATGATAAAACGGATATAGACACACTCGCGGCCAAGACGGCAATACACACCGCGCCCGCCGCCTCAAAGGTTATCGCCTCCATTGAAGAATACTGGAAAAATGCAAAACCCCAGGACCACAGCAAAGCCAGCCATTACAGCGAACCCGATGAATTCTTCCGCACCCTCCACTGGCAGGAAGACCCCGAAACACTCGCCAGAAAAGGCCGCGCCTTTGGCCGGTTCGGCATACGGGCAATAATTCGCAACAACACCGGACAATCCCAAAAACTGGCTGTCTTTCAATTCTCCACATGGGCTGAAAGTCACAAACACGAGCCCGGAACACTGATTCGCTCCGCGCCGAATGAGGTTGTCATTGCCGTTCAAGGCGGATATGCTTGTCTTATCGATTTTCAAATCATCGGATAAATCATGCGTATCGCTGCTTTCTACCATCTCCTTATTGCGCTTGGCGCCCTAACATTATTTTGCGCCAAAACATACGCCCTTGATGTAAACTCGGTGCGCTTTGGCGTACATAATGATAAAATCCGCGTTGTCCTTGACCTCAGCGAACTATCTGACTTTCGTGCCTTTATGCTCGCCGACCCTTACCGCATGGTCATCGATCTGCCCAATTTCGATTGGGACGCTGATCGCATCCAGCGGCCAAAGGAATCAATGGTCTCCGGCATCCGAAAAGGCGCCCTCACACAAGACATATCCCGCATCGTCCTTGATCTCGAAACCCCCGCCCTCATTCAGTCCGCCTTTATGCTGCCCGCACAAGGCGAAAAGGCAAACCGCCTCGTCATTGACTATACCAAAACCACACAAAGTAATTTTATGGCCCAAAAGGGCATCATTCACGGCACCTTGGATACACAAAATCTGCTGACAACAGACGAAGCGATACAGAACACCGCACCAATCGTCACCGCAGGAGGCATCCCCCTTCCCCCTTCCAATAACGCGCGCCCATCCTCTGCTGCATCCGGAGGGTTTAAAAAGGACAAACCTCTCATTATCATCGACCCTGGCCACGGTGGCGTTGATCCCGGTGCAATCGGAAGCAATAAAGTCATGGAAAAGAATGTTGTCCTGGCTCTTTCCAAACAATTAAGAGATCAGCTTTTAGCTAGCGGCAAATATCGCGTAAAATTAACGCGTGAAGACGATACTTTCATCCGCTTAAGCGACCGGGTCGCCTTCGCGCGCAAACATCAGGGAGATTTATTCATTTCCATCCATGCCGACTCAATCAAAAAATCAAATGTGCGCGGAACCTCCGTCTACACTCTCTCGAAAAAAGCATCAGACGCTCAAACCGCGAAACTTGCTGAAAAGGAAAACCGCGCTGATTTAATTGCCGGAATTGATTTAAACGTCGAAGACCAGCAAGTCGCCTTTATACTGGGCGATTTCCTCATGACAGACACCATGAACCAATCAACATTTTTCGCCAATACCCTCGTCAGTAAACTTAGCGCTTATAACATTCGCACCCTGGAGACCCCTCACCGTTATGCTGGTTTCGCCGTTCTAAAAGCACCTGATATACCATCTGTCTTAATTGAAACAGGCTTCATGTCAAACAGGGAAGAAGCCTACCTTCTCAACCAACCAGCCCACAGAAAAAAAGTGTCAACGGCCATTCAGTCCGGCATCGACTCCTATTTTGAACATGTACAAAATAACGACAATTAACTTAATAAGCAAAAGACTGTTGTATAAATACATCCAAACGGGAAAACTGAGACAAAACAAAAGAAAGACACTTGAAAAACGCTGTATATTGTTTAATGAATTGAAATCATGTATTAATTATTGCCACTTGGCACTAGATAATCTGGCTAACATTAACGAGGAATAAATATGAAAAAATCATTTGCTACTTTCTGCCTAATCGCTTCAACATTTGCTCTATCTGCTTGTAGCACAAGCGGCCAAACAACGAGCAATGACACTGCGGCTCCATACTCTCTTGAACGCACTGCAACACATGGTGGCGAAGGCTCATCAGCAGCCCAAGGAACTTCAGGTGTTGCGCCTGCTGAACGCGTTTTCCAAAGAGCACAACACAAATAGGCTTTAACGCTTAAACTAAATATTTCAAAAAGACTGTCCTTGTGGCAGTCTTTTTATTATGGTCTATAAGCAAACAAGGAAATAAAAATGAGAACAGCGATAAAACTTCTGATATTTTTTCTCTGTAATGTTGCAGGGTTTTATGTTGGTCCACTCCTGTTCGCTATTGTGCTAAACAAACGCCTCATTGATATTCAGAACTCTCAACTCACGATGAACACACTAGAAAGCAGCATGGGAATCATTCTCATAGCATGGCTGGCATGTGCGCTGTTCAGCTTTGCGAGCTTCTTCCTAAAAGGGCCATGGCGCATAGTATTTTTGACGATGCCAATTATCGTACCGACGATATTTACAATTATGATCATAAGATCCTACATGTAAATTGTTGCGTTTCTAAAAACTCCATAAGAGCAGCAAATTATCATCTTAAAAAGATCAGGAATTCTTTGGCGGCTTAGGCTTACGCAATGGAATAACAACATCATCATCCGGCGCATCCGAATCCGGCGCCTGCGACAGCTCATCCGCAGCATCATCATAATGGCGTGCGATACGAATAGGATATCCCTTGCGCTCACGTAGCGCCATGCGAACACGTGGCCAATTTAAATTATCCTGATATTTACCTGCACGATCAACAACCAGCTCAATATCCTCGTCTCTCAAGGGTTGCAAATCCATCCTGCTCGTAACTTCAATCTCCAGCGCCTGATCCATATCGGGATGTGCCTCGATATACAAATCATTACCTATCCAGGCAACCTTAACAGGCTGATTAATTATATTAACTTGCGTCCCAATTGGAACCTGTTCGTAAAACTTGATCACATCTTCTGGATAAAAACGCATGCACCCGCTACTCACGCGCCGGCCAATACCAAAAGGCTTGTTCGTGCCATGCATCAGATAAGTCGGCCAACCAAGATAAAGCGCATGAGTACCTAAAGGATTTTCAGGCCCAGGCGGAACAATAGCTTCAAGATCTGGCTGCTCATCACGCATTCTTTGCGTGGGGTACCATGTAGGCCCCTCCTTCTTCCGAACAATCGTTGTTTTTCCAAGCGGCGTATCAAGCCCCTCACGACCAATACCAATAGGATAAGTAAACGGCGCATCGTCACCATTTAAATACCCGTATAAACGCATCTCGGGCAAATTAATCACAACCCCTTTGCGTTCCGCATCAGGCAACAAATGACGTTTGGGCAAGGTAATTTTTGCACCTTCACCCGGAATCCACGGATCAAGCTTCGGATTAGCCGCAAAAAGCTCAATAAAGCCTAAATCATGTGTTCGCGCTAAATGGATAAGCGTGTCCTCATACTTGGCCGTATAGGTTTCCATCTCGCCAATAAAATTCTTCTCATACTCTGCATGCGCAAGCGGTGAAACCCCCAGAGCGAGAACAAAAACGCAGCTAAATTTGGCAAGAACGCGCATAACAAACCTTATTCGTAAATCATAAATTCATGTGAACAGAAAATTTCAGGAAAAACCCTTCAAACCCTTAATGTCATAAAGTTTTTTACAACAATTTTCAATATATATCACGAAAGAGCATCAACTTCATACGACAATCTGGAATAAGCCATGTCAAACACACCACTTTTGGCAATGCGGCCCTTACCCATCTTGAAAACCTCAAACATTGTTGTCTTTGGACCTACTTTACGAATAACAAATTGTAAAAACGGCGCGTGATGTGTTGACTGATAATAGGTATAACTCAAAACGCCCTCATCAAAATCGCACTCAACACTTCTATGCATAAGGGTCTTTTCAGAAACCGCCTTGCAGTAAAGCTGATCAAGCTTTCTGAATTGATGTTGTGAAAAACCTGCGGGCTGGACAAACGCCGTATTATGAATTACTTCAAATGTCATTAGGACATTATACCAAAAAACAGCGATAAAAGGAAGATTCTCGTGGCCCTCTTATACACACCCGAAAAATCCAGCAATTTCAACGCCCCCGCCTTCTCACTGCGCGGAATAGACGAAAAAACCTATACATTGGAGGACATTAGAGGGGAAAACGGCACACTCATCATGTTTATTTGCAATCACTGCCCCTACGTAATCGCCATCATAGACCGCCTTGCTCAAACCTGTAAAGCACTGCAATCCCAGGGAATTGGCTGTATTGCGATCATGGCAAATGACACAAAAAACTACCCCGCCGATTCGTATGAAAACATGAAAATTTTCGCCGCCAGGCATAACTTTACCTTTCCCTATGTCATAGACGAAACACAAGAAACTGCACGCGCTTATGACGCTGTATGCACACCGGATTTCTTCGGCTTCGATAAGAATTTAATCCTTCAATACCGCGGCAGGCTCGACAGCGCAGCAAACAAACCTGCCGATCACAACACCGTCCCCGAACTTTTAAACGCTATGCAGGATATCATAAAAACTGGAAAAACCACTGCCCCGCAGAGCCCCTCCATGGGGTGCTCGATTAAATGGGCCTAAAACACAATATAAGCTCTGGTTTACATGAAAATTTTCGTTACAATAACAATGTTCAACAAATTCAAGGATAAATAAATGGCCGATCTTTTCGTCGAAGTCGATGAAGCACTCAAACAGGAACGCCTGGAAAAACTCTGGAAGAACTATGGCGGCTTATTCCTTGGCCTTTTGGCCGTTCTTATCCTCGGAACAGGTGCCAATTCTGGCTACAAACACTGGCAAAAATCAAAAAAAATCAAGCAGACAAATCTGTATATGGAAGCTGTAAGCAACAAGGGTTCTCAAAAACTGCAAATCGACAGCCTTTTACTTATTCGCGATGATCTAAGCCCCGCATTGGCCAGCCTCGCCGCCCTTCAGGCCGCCGGCATCGCGCTGGAAACGGATGATCCGCAGACTTCAACTGGTTTATTTAAGGAACTTGCCAAAGATAATGCATCAGACAAAACCGCCCGTGATCTGGCCAAGCTGATGCTTATTAAACACGGCAACGAAACAACACTTGATGAAAAACTTGAGCAGCTAAAAATTCTCTATGAAGATACCTCCAACCCATGGCGATACGAGGCAAGACTTGAAGCTGCCCTGATAAATGCACATTCGGTTCATGATTTTAAAACGGCTCGCTTGCACCTGAAAGAAATCCTTGATACACCGGCAATCCCTGAAACATTAAAGAAAAAATCACAATCTTTAGACATCTTGTACGCGCTAAAAGACGAAACTAAATAAACTACTGATCTGCGTAAAAAAAAATAACAAAAAATGGGTCTAAAACACAGAGGAACCAAAGCAATGAAAAATAAAACGATACATTTTGTTTCTATGATGATTCTTCTATCAGGCTGCTCTGTTTTCGGCGATAGCGAGGATCAACCCCCAATGAAAGGTGAACGCCTCTCCGTTCTCCAGCTTCAAAAATCACTAACAGCGGACGCCCCCCTTGAACAGGGTCAGACCTTCACCCTACCCGCACCATGGGATAATACCGCATGGCCTCAGGCCGGTGGCTACCCGAATCACACAATGCATAATTTAACCCTATCCGATAAACTCACCCGTAAATGGAGCGCAGATATCGGAGAAGGCACATCAAAACGCCTGCCCTTAACCGCACAACCCATTGTAGCAGAAGGAAAAGTCTACACAATGGACGCCAGAGCTCAAATAACGGCGCTGAACGCCGCCAACGGCAAGAAAATCTGGACAAAAAAACTCACCAACAAAAATGAGGATGAACCTGTCATTACCGGCGGAATTTCCTTTGCTCACAATCTTTTGTTCGTCACAACTGGCTACGACGAAGTCATTGCGCTCTCCGCTGAAACGGGTGAAAAGATCTGGACCAAACGCCTGCCCGCCCCCGCGCGCGCAGCGCCAACCGCCCTCAATGGACGGGTTTTCATCTCAACCGTAGACAGTCACCTTGTGGCCCTTGCCGCCAAAGATGGACAAAACCTCTGGTCCTACACAGGAATTGGTGAAATGGCCGGGCTCCTCGGAACCGCCAGCCCGGCAGCAAATAACGACATCGTTATCCCCGCCTTCTCTTCGGGCGAAATCACCGCCCTTCGCGTTGAAAACGGATCTGTGGCCTGGTCTGACAACCTTGCAAACGTACAACAACTCGGCAGCGGTATGCAAAGCATTGCAGATATTACGGCTATGCCGCTTGTTGATCGCGGGATCATCATCGCCGTCAGCTTTAGTGGTAAACTTGTCGCAATTGATGAACGAACAGGCTCACGGATCTGGCAACGAGAAATCAGTGGCGCCCAAACCCCCTGGATATCTGGCAACACACTCTTCATTCTCTCCTCTGATAACCAGCTCATCGCCCTTGACCTCTTCAAAGGCTCCATCTTCTGGATTGAGGAACTGCCGAACTTCGAAGATGAAAAACGCAAACAAGACCCCATCCGCTGGACAGGCCCGCTCATGGGCTCAAATCGCCTGATTATCGCGGGCTCAAACGGAAAAATACTTGAAATTGACCCAAACACCGGTAAAACGATAAACACCATAAAAACAAAAGAAGAAATTCTTATCCCGCCACTCATCGCCGATAAAACCTTATATATTTTATCTGAGGATGGAACGCTTATGGCATATCGCTAGAACATATGATATAGACATAACAATGTTAAAAATAGCAATTATAGGCCGCCCCAATGTTGGAAAATCCACCCTCCTCAACTCAATCCTGAAAGAACAGC